>CALMVK010000250.1 GCA_937873145.1 uncultured Granulicella sp.
GTTATTGATCGCCCATCCTTGGCAGCTATAAAAGCACCTGATGACGATGTACTCCTGGCCTCGTCTCGCTCTGACATCTCACGGACTGCGACAGACTCGAACTTGGCTACAAGCCGCGGCTGAATGCCGGAGTCAGGATCGGCGGGCCGGCTCGAAAATTCGGAGTTCGAAACAGTCTCTGTCGAGGGTTCCGCGGCAAGCCCTAGGAAAGCGATGTTGGGCTTGATGCTCTCACTGGACATGAGTTCATCCAGTTCGTCAGCGAGGTTTATGGGTACGACGTTAGATTGCTTGTGGGATCGCCTCGACATCGGCAGCCTTTCCACTCAACAGAGCCTTGAGCTGTTCGTAAGCTTGTACGTAGTCCTCCATGGCTTTGCCGCGGGGATCCTGATCGAACAGGAACTTACGTTCTCGTGTAGCTTTACCAATCGACGTATCCGTTCTGATCTGATGGAGAATAGGCACTTCGTATCGTTGTGAAAGCTCTTCTAGCAAGCTGAGCACCAGCTTCGTAAGGCCGATCCGCCTGTCGACCATCGTGGGCAAGATTGCAATGGGGCGGACTTTGGAACGAACTGCGCGGCTCAGGGTCTCGCAAAACTGCAAGCACGCCCCAACTCCAGAGAGACTGACGTAGTCCATGTCACAGGGGATGAGAACATTGCGCGTATAAACCATCGCGCAGGTCTGCATAAGGCTGACAGATGGACCCACATCAATCACGACAGCGTCGTAGTTGCGTTCATACGGTTCGAAAACTGTTTCGAAGATGCGCTCACGCGCCATCTCCGAGATCATTGTTTTCTCGGCGTCGGCCGTCTCTCGGTTTCCCAGAAGGGCAGAGAGATTCTCGGCAACCTGGACTGTGCAGTCATCGAGCACATATCGCCTGATCAGAAAGTCATAAAGATGATTTTCTGGCTTGAGACGCAGCACTGCATTGATTGAGCCTTGGGGATCAGCATCAACAAGAAGCGTCTTCTTCCCTTCATTCGCGAAGAGGCGACCCAGGGTCATAGCCGTCGTGGTCTTTCCTACTCCTCCTCGCTGGTTCATCACCACCAGCTTGTCGATCTTGTGGTCTTCAGCTTCAGACATCATCCCTTCCTTTCTCCAGCAGAGCTTCGATCTCCGTAGCGTCTTGCAAAGTCCAGTAGCGCCAACCGTTGGATTCGAAACGATTTGGTTCCGGGAGTCGGCCGTCACGGATCATTCTGTCGATCGTTTTCTTGCTTTTCCCTAGCCGCTTAGCCAGCTGCGAGCTTGAAAGCATGTGCCCGCTGTATAGGGGAGCTGCTGTCATGGTCACCTTTCTGTATTGAGCGCCTACTATGGAGGTAGACGGGACTATAACTACATAATGAGCTCTCCGCGAAGCAAATAGGGACAAAAATGCAAAAGTACCCCAGCTGGCCCCATTCTGGTAAATGGCCGGAATTGCCGGTTCCTGATCCAGACTGTAGTCACGATTCGCGTTTGCGTAAATTTTTAGCCACGAGGCCGTTTCCAAGAAAGTTGTTGGGAAGTGTCTATGCTTTCCTCAACACGGAAGAGAAGACCCCCTTCGCATATCAGCACCAGGTGCTATATCCGGATTTGAGGAGTGTCTCCCGCCTCATCAACGGAATTACCAGATGCTATAACAGCACCAGTCGCTATAACAGCATTGGATCCCACGCATGACTGCCTCCTAAAAAGCCGTTCGGAGTGCCAGACGAGACCAGTGCCTCAATAGACAAAAGCACCTGATGCTATACCAGCATCAGGTGACGTCAAGATGTAGGAAGATTTGCCCGTTTGCGCAAAAGGGCATTGTGGGAGGTTTTGCCCGTTTGTGCTGTGTTGCGAGACCTCACAACGTAAGCTTCCGACTCTGTTCATCAGCCTCGAGGCGAGCGAACAGGGCTCTTAGTTCAGAGACCTCCACATCCATTGGTGGAGTAGGCGGCTGGAGAAGGTCTACAGCAGTCCCTAGATCATTAGTCAGTGCTTGCGCCAGAATCATCAGCGATTCAATGATCCTTTCAGCAGTCTCTCCACTGATGGTCAGCTCCCCAGGAGCGAGAAGGATATTGTCTGGCAGATCCCTGCACATAACCGTTTTCAAATCGGCAGGAAGACTCAGCTTTAGAGGCTGGATATTCGGTGTTGCTTCCTTCGTGAGCTGTCGGGCTAAGACCCCGTCTGAGACGCTTTCTGACGCGATCACTGAATCCAAAAAGGTCAGCAAATCACATCGGTCGACTACGTGAGTGAGCCCAACAACGCTCAGGCCTCCGATCAGCTTCATTAGCTGCTGGGCCGCCACACGCTTAATCCCAAACAATTGTTCGATCGCTTGGCGTGTATAGGTTTGGGCTTTCGCGTTCCTCGCCCGTTCTCGAATGCGATGAACATCATTCGCCCAGGACACGGGTTTCGGCATTGTTCCTCCAATCCAGCTATGGCGGTCAAGTCGGCTATGGTTGGCCAGAATCCCGGGCGGAACCAGTTTT
>CALMVK010000251.1 GCA_937873145.1 uncultured Granulicella sp.
GATACCTTGTGCAGAGGCTTTGCCGGCACCCCACCGACGACGGCTCCTGCTGGAACGTTCCGCGTAACAACCGCATTTGCTCCAATGGTGGCATAGTCCCCGATCGAAACGCCGCCCAGGATGGTCACTCCACGACCTACCCATACCTCGCGGCCGAGAGAAATGGAAGCTGCGGTATGTCCTGAGTCGCGAATTGGAATACCCGGCTGACGCCGATGGTTTGCATCGCGAAGGCTGGAGTACTCTCCGATCATCGACCCGCAGCCAATCGTGATACCAGCCATGGCGACCAGGTGAACGCCACGTGAAAGGACAACTCTGTCGCCGACTTCGACAACGGCTTCGCCTTGAGTTTCCAAGTGAAGATCGGGATAGAGTAGAGCATCTTCACCAAACCGAATGCTTCTTGTGCCGTAAACAAGACTGCGGCCCAATACTACAACCGAGCTTGGCAGCGCATCCCGGAGTTGTGCCGCGAGCCGGGCATGAGACCAAATCCGTTCTGCAGATTCTCGTACATACGCGCTTTTTCGCAGACAGCCGCGGAGTGGAGCTACGAGCAATGGTTTAAGTTTCACCAAGGCCGCTGCGGCGATTGTCGCCCTCCCGCTGTCTCCTGCCAAGCTTGCTTTAGGTGGCGCAGCAGCGAACGATACCGCTTGCCGCGCAGACGCCGGTTCGCGTCACGGCTGAGGCAACTTCGTGCCACGGTCGCCCCATAGAGCAGTTGTTCGCTTAGCCGGGCCAGGTGCACTTGCCAGCCGTGATGTTTTCGGTAGTAGAGGAGCGTGCTACGCATACGCCAGAGCACGACCTGAGCGGCGTGAGGCGAAAGCTCTAGATCAACTCGTCCTTTTGAAGACTCGCCCCCCAAGTGCACGATTACGATATCCGGCCAGTACCAGACTGCGAAGCCTGCGCGTTTGAGACGTAGACAAAGATCTACCTCCTCGTAATAGAGAAAGAAGGCAGGGTCGAAGAGACCTGCGCGGCGCAATGCTTCAGGACGCAGAATGCAAAAAGCTCCAGGCACCCAATCTACGCGCGCCGGTGTGCCCGAGTCTGCCCAGGTCCGGTCAGGGCGGCCAAAAAATCTAGATTTCGGATAACGTGCAGCCAGTCCGGAAAGAACCAGCACGTCATTCAAAACACTGTGGAAGCAACGAGAAGAGGGTTGAGAAGATCCGTCGCGGCCCACCAAATGCCCTCCGCCAAGACCACATTCCGGAGTCTCTTCCATGTGTTGGATCGCTTGGCGCAGAGCTCCCTTAGTAAAAAAAGCATCCGAGTTGAGCAAGATGAAATAGCGGCCGCGAGCAATCTCCAAAGCTATATTGTTCGCAGCGCCGAAGCCTAAGTTTACCTCGCTGCGTAGAAGAAGCGTCTGCGGGAACTCTGCTGAAATCATCTCAGGCGAGCCATCCGTTGAAGCATTGTCCACTACTATGATTTCGACCATTAAGCCGCTCGACTCCGCGATGACGGAGCGAAGACACTTTCGCAGGATCTCGCGCGTGTTGTAAGAGACGATGATGATCGATACGTCGTAGACCGAAGTGTCTGTGCTTTTTATGGCCGGTGCCTTCATGTTTGTGCCTCAACGACACGCCGTCGCTCATGTACCGTCAGCAGTTGCTTAAAGGTTTGGACGAGGCGCTCGTGGTTGCACGGTAGATTGTATTGTTCAATCACTTTTCTGCGCGCTGCCACGCCCATCGACAGTCGGCGAGGTTCTTCTCTGGCGAGCGTTCGCAATGCGTCCGCAAAGGCTTGAGCGTTACCCGGCGGAACGAGCAGTCCTTGTACTCCGTCTTGTATCAGTTCCGGAATACCGGCGACATACGTGCTGACACACGGGATGCCCAAGGCCATCGCTTCCATCAGTGCGACGGGGATACCCTCGGCAAAACTGGCCAAGACAAAGACGTCTGCTCGGTGCAGGTAAGTCAGAGCCTCATCATGAGAGAGTGCTTGCGTGAAGGTCACGCAGTCTGAGAGTCCATGAGTTTCGACAAACTCCTGCAATGACGGCATCTCCGGTCCGCCGCCGATCAGAACCAAGTGCATGGTGACTGCGTGATTTCGTAGCAGTAGCAAAGCCTGGAGCAGCGTTCGATGGCCTTTGGCTGCCACGAGCCTTCCGATGCAAACGGCTTGCAATGTTACGGCCTCCCTCGCTTTGGGATTGGGGACCTTCAATAACAGGGTGGGATCAACGCCCAGCCGGAGAACGTGAAGTTTTCGCCAATGTTCTTGCGATATAAGTAAATAGAGTTGGCTTCTGCAGAAGTCACTAATGCAGAAGACAAAGCTGGCTTGCTCAATCTTCTCGCGCAAATGGTTCAACGAGGTGTCGAGAAGTTCCTCGGGACCGTGAATGGTAAGCGAAAAGGGAATCTGAAACGCCGCGGATGCAAGCATGCCCACACTTGCTACTGGTCCGCCAAAGTGAATATGCAGATGCTTCAACCCTCGCTCACGCATCCAGTGACCGACCAGGAGCGCCTCTGCCAGATAGAAGAACCAGTACAGCCGCCGACTCAAGGTTACATCGCAGATACTCAAGACGGCTTTAACGCCGCGGTACACGGCTGCAGGCTGACGCAGCAGGATACACAGCAAAGTTCGTGCCGCATTCAGGCGAGATCCGCCCTGAATGTAATACGTTTTTTTAGCCTCATCCGCTTCACGCAGTGGAAGGTCTTGGATTCTTCGGTCCGGAGGATTGATGGAGGCAGTTTCAAGATGCATTCCACGCAGCCGCAGCCCAAGCACCTCCTCCAGCAGAAAGGTATGCGAGATGGCTGGGTACCGGCTAAGCAGGTAGGCAATCCGATAGCCAGACGATGGGTAGTGAGCATGATTGTCCGTTGCGCCAAGGCCGTGTTCCATGGCTGCATCCCTGCGCTCTGAAATTTTCAAGGTCGTTCCACAGTCGTTCATTCGATTGATCCTCGATTGGAGCAGACGCGTACTCCCTCAAACGAAGTAGAAGGTTTACGCTGTCGGGATGAGTCGAGGGACATGCAGTAGAGCGTGAGTATGCAGTCGATCCGGTCACTCCAGCAAAAATTCCGCATTACGCGTTCGCGGCCCGCCGTTCCCAATTTGGCGCACAATACGGGAGAGAAATGCATCCGCGACATGGCTTTCGCAAAGCCTTCAATCAGAGCGGTTCGGCTGTCGGGTGAAACCAGGATGCCGCAGCTCTCGTCGAGGTATTCGGCAGGTCCTCCCCAGGCAGTCGCAATCACGGGCCGGCCCATTGCCATCGCTTCGAGGACAACGGCACCGCCGCATTCATACAAGCTTGGTAGTACCAGTGCGCGGCAGTCGTTAAGCCGTTGTGCGCACTCGCTCTGGCTCAGCCAGCCGAGAAAACGCACGCGGTCACCGACGCCGATTCGCACCGCCAACTCTTGCCATGTCTTCAGCATCGGTCCAGCACCAACGACCTCAAGCGAGGCATCCGGAACATCTTGAAGGGCTTCTATGACGATGTCGAGAGCTTTCCACTCAACTAGTCTGCCAACGAAGAGGAAATGTGCTTTTCCCGCCGTCGGAGAGCAGGATGACATGGACCAATCACCCACATCGACCGCGTTCTCCGGTAATTCGAGAACGCGGCCGTGCAATCCATTAGGCAGAGCGGCCCGGGTCCTAGTATTCGCGACCAGCACGAGGCTGGCCTTGCGTTTGCCTGGGAAAACCGTGTTGGCGAAGTTTGCAAGCAAGCGGCCCAAGGCAAGGACGCCTCGACCTATAGGCGCTTCCTTGGTCCGAAACGCTGGAGGATACTCCATCCCCCCATTCAGCGGTCCCATGACCACCGGCGCACCCAGGTTATAGAGCAGGGAAGGGAATCGAGGGGAGACAGGGATGGGCTGATGAACCACGCACTCCGCCGTGACCAGATGACGCAAGACGGCGCGCTGCCTCCACTGCGTTAGCATCTGGGTTACCAGGCCCAGCGTCGCTTCGTCCACGCGCCGGGGAAGCGAGCGTCCTAGCCGGAAGAGCAGCTTTTGGAGTAAGGTGTCTTCGACGAAATGAAGGCGGTCCAGTTCGTGGGGAAAGAGCGACAACAGCTCCGGGCGAGTTCTGGCATGGACGATCAAGTGGACGTCAACGTCACGCTGACGCAGTAGGCGAAAGTAGTGGTAAGGCAGAATAGCCTCGCCACCGAAGTGGACCGATGCATTCTCGGCAGCGATCAACACGCGTAAGGACGGATAATTCATGCGTGTTTTGCTCCGAAGACCCGGTAGTAGCCGGTGCCACGCAGCAGATATTTGGCTTTCTGCTCGACCTCATAACGAGTTCGCGTCAATTCCACAAACGGCAGCGCTCGGCCTGGAGCCGTAATCTCCTTCGAGCCTTTCGCCTGCTGTTTGGCAATCAGATCCGGGAGCAGCCACTTGGCTTCGCCACCGCCATGAAAACACTTCATTGTGGGCCACGCTTCTTTGGCGAGAATTTGCGCGCCAGTGGCTCCCAGCACGCGTCGAAGCCGTTTTGTCTGGGTACGATGCCAGCATACCCAAAGATTGGGGTCGAGGTAGCTTCCTCCCTCGCGCATAGCAATCGCCGCCCAGACGATCGCCTCCACGTGCATCAGTGCCGGCAATCGGTCGCCACCCAGCCGCGCGATCAACCAGTTTATCCACTCCAGATCACTGCCGCCGCGCCAATGCGCCACCCCGATATCCACATGATGAGCAAGCCGGATGCCATGAGCCATTGCGCGACGAACCACCTGCGGTGGAAACAGACAGGTGGGACGCTGCCACATCAGCCTTAACCCCGAAGGAGGCGTCTGCTCGAAACGAAAGCGATTGGGGAAGTAAACGTCTGGGTCAAGCAGGATAATCTCCTGGCCAGCGTGAGCTAACAGCAGAGGATCGGTAATTTTCCGCCAGCATGGGTGCCCGTGACGAAACTTCCGCAGGTATGGAAGTCCGGCAAATTGGCTCGACTCCATATCTGCCAGATCGTTTGCGGTCGTTACGCTCCATGCATGGCGTGATTCTGGGCTTATATTACAGATGACTTTGGTGAGAAGCTGTCGATCGCTCTCCGTGTCTGTAATCAGATGTAAGTTGACCGGATCGACGCAGTTGCGAAACAGGTCAGTGATCGCGCTCAACGCATATGGTAGAGATCGAGGAGACAAGACGAGATAGAGCTGGCGCTGAGTGAAATGGGCTGTGGTGGTCACGTTCATACGCGTACCGCCATGCTTCGCCGCAGCAGATCGCGCAACTCATCCGCAAGCTGATCGAGGTTAGGTTCGAGAAAGAGGCGCTCGTGATCGCCCGGGAGATCGTGAATCTCTACTCCCCGCTTGAAGAACCGACTCCATCCCAAATCACGGGGACCGTCGGCGTGCTCCTGTTCCGAGGCACGAAAAAGGACTAGACGCCCATCGTAGGATTCGAGCTGGTAGTTCTCCAAAGCAATGAAGTTGACATCATATGCGCTTCGCATCCAGACAGGAATTTTCCGCAGACTGAACTTTGCGGCTGTCCTGCAGCCAAAGCGGATAACCCGTGTACGTAGTTTTTCCAGAAGGTAATGCACATGATCTCTGGCGGGCAGCCGGCTTGTATTGAGGCGCAGGCGGCTGATTTGGCGCAGCAACCGGGCAGGCACGCTTGGTACCATCGTCTGATCGTACTGGCGGGTACGTGCATCGAGCATGCCAAGCAGCGCCACCTCCTCGCCCTTCGCCTTAAGTTGGCGTGCCATCTCCAAAGCAAGGGTGCCTCCGAAGGAGTATCCCAGGAGGTGATAAGGTCCGCGCGGCTGCACTTTGCGTACATCACGGAGATAGTACGCGGCCTGGTCCTCCAGTCGCAGCAGCGCCGGCTCACGTCCGACCAGCGATTGTGCCTGTATGCCGTATACTGGCTGATCTTCGCCCAGACGTGCCGCAAGACCATAAAAGCTAATCACATTACCACCGACGCCGTGTGCGATAAAAAGGGGCGGCCGACTGCCGTGCGGCTGCAACGGCACAAGAGAGCTGTCGGTGTTTGGCGCAAAACGCGCTTGAATGGAAAGCGCTAGAGTCTCGATGGTTGGTGCGGAGACCAGACTCGTCAGACCTAGATCCGTTGCGAAGATCCGGTTGATTTTGGTGATCAGACGCAGTGCCGCAAGCGATTCCGCGCCAAGGGAGAAGAAGCTGGTGCGTATGCTGATCTGCGGAATATCCAGAGTGGCTTGCCAGAGATGCGTAAGCTGCCGTTCAATGAAGTCCCGCGGTGGAACGTACTCTTCTTCGGCTTGTCCGCCGTTTTGCCAAAGTGCTGAATCAGCTTTCATCTGCTGGTGACGATCAATCTTCTGCGCTGAAGACTCCTCCAGGCGATCATCTGGTCGTGACAGTGCTGAAGTTAGTAACTCATTGAATCTCTGCAAGTAACCCTCAATGGTCGATCGCTTGTAGTGACGAGGGTTATACTCCAGCTGCAATCTTGGTCCCTCCTCGGCGCGATCCACCACCGCAAACATCATTTCGAAGATGGCTCCCGGACTCTCAGAGCGCAACGGAACAATCTCCAATGCTCCAATCCGCTGCGGCACCATAAATGACTTTTGATAAAGGAAGAAAACTGGAATCTCGAACAACCGGCCTTTGCCGGCAAGCTGAGCATCGTGCACAAGCAGCTCAAATGGAAGAGCTTGATGCTTATATGCTCCCACAGTCCACTCCTGGACTTTCGCAAGAAGCGTGCGGAAGGTCTCTTCTTGCGTCAAGCGAAGCCGCATCACCTGGATATTCATGAACAGGCCGATCAGGTCCTCGGTCTCGTCTGTGCGATTGGCGCAAGGAGATCCTAACGTGAGATCGCGCTGCCCAGTCAGCCAGTGCATCAGTGCGGCAAAGATGGCGAAGAGCAGAATATTGAGCGTTATGTGTTCGTGCCTGCAGAACTTCTGAGCCTGCCGTTGTAAATCCGGAGGGATCAATAACGTTTCGATGGCTCCCGTCGTCTCATGCTCGCGTGGGGAAAGCTCCGCAAGCGCGTCAGGATCACGAGCCAGAAAAAGTTTCGAAAAGCTGGTTCCCAATGAATTACGCCAGAACGCAAGCGAGGCTGCTGGCTCATCACTTTTGAGCCAGTCCTTCTGCCAGACCGCATAGTCGGCGAATTGAACTGGCAGCTCCGGCAAAACTGCCGGACGCTCGGTCAGCAAAGCCTCATAGAAGACCCGCACATCGCGCAGCAGAATACCGTTTGAGATTCCGTCACAGACAATGTGGTGCATCGTTACGAGCAGAAGATGGTCCTCGGCAGAAAAGCGCAGCAGCTTGAGTGCAAGCAGCGGACCATGTTTCAGGTCAAAGCGAAATGCGGCCTGTTCGCGCGTGACCCGCTCTGCTTCTTGATGTCGCAATGTACCGTCGAACGACTCCAGATCAACCAGCGGAAGCAAAACCGCAGGCTCGGCATGCAGCATCTGCATCAGGTGTCCGTCTGTCCACTCGAAAGTCGTGCGCAGCGCTTCATGCCGATCAGCGCACAATACGAATGCTTGCTGCAGAGCATTTCGATCGAGTGGACCGGTGCACTTCCACATCAGCGGCATGTTTAAAGCCGGATTGCCGGGATCCAGCTGATCCAGCGACCAGAAGCGCACTTGGCCCTGCGTTGCGGGAAATGCGTATAGGATTTCGGTCGGGCAGTCTTCCTGCAGCTGCTGTTTGGCCGCCGTGGTCTCTGGATTGTGTGGAAGCAAGAGGTCAACCGTTTGCGTGCGCGTCATCGCATGCCTCCAGCTTTCACGACCCGGTACCGGTCCCGTGCGACAGCGGCAATCTGCGGCACACGCTGTGTTCTTTGATCGTTGTCGTCGCTTTGCTCTAACGTTGCGCAGACGCCGACAATCGTTCTCTGCTGGAAGAGCAGTGAGGCATCGATTGCAAGGCCTTGCCGCTGCGCGCGCGCTGCGATACGGAAGATGAGCAGGGAGTCGGCACCGAGTTCAAAGAGGCTGTCCGTAATTCCGACCGGGCTTACCTCCAGCACCTCAGACCAGATCTGCGCCAACATCTTCTGCGCCGGCGTAACCGGGAGGGTGAAGTTCGCCGATGCCTCGCAGGTGCGTTCCCGAAGCGGCTCCGGCAGCCCCTTGCGATCAATCTTGCCATTGATGGTCCGCGGCATCTGCGGGAGAACGACGAACTCTGTGGGAACCATATACTCCGGCAGGGTCTCGCGCAAAATATGCCGGAGACGTTCGCCCAGCGTCTTTGACTCGATACCCTCTTTGCTCGTTACGTAGGCAATCAGCTGAGTCGCCGCGACATTCCTGTCAGCAATGACTACAACTTCCCGCACCTGCGGATCGACTTTTAGTGCGGCTTCAATCTCCTGCAACTCAATCCGATAACCGCGAAGCTTTACCTGAAAATCCGTTCGCCCCAGCAGCTCAATCGTTCCATCCGCGCATCTCCTGGCAAGATCGCCTGACGCGTAGATACGGCCTTCGTTGTAGGGATTCACGAGAAATTTCTCTTGCGTTAGCTCCGGTCGGTGCCAATAACCGCGCGCAAGGCCTGCTCCTCCAATAAACAGTTCTCCAACGACTCCGATCGGCGCCAGCTGTTCGCGCTCAGAGAGAATGTAAAACTGCGTGTTCGCCAAAGGAGGCCCAAGCCGCAGCGGTCTAGACCCGGCTTCGACGCGGGTTGCCGAGGACCAGATGGTGGTCTCGGTGGGACCATACATATTCCAAACCTCGGCAGCCCTCACCAACATTTGGTCCGCCAACTCGCGGGACAAGGCTTCTCCCCCGCACAACGCTTTCACAGCATGGCGACCGGGCAAAGGCTTCGTCCATCCGGCGTCAATCAGCAGCCGCCAGGCACCCGGTGTAGCCTGCAGCACCGTCGCTTCCGTTCGCTCGATCAAGCCCAGCAGCTTGCGGCCATCCGCAATCTCTGTTTGCGTAGCTACAACCAGCCGGGCACCTGTGACGAGTGGCAGCAGCAGTTCCAACCCCGCAATGTCGAAGGCCAGGGTCGTGATCGCGACCAGTGTGTCCTCAGCAGTCAATCCAGGTTCCTGTTGGATCGAACGCAGCAGATTGTCGAGCGCGCCGTGCTCGACCGCAACCCCCTTTGGCTGTCCCGTGGAGCCCGACGTGTAGATAATGTAGGCTAACGAGTTCGCCGTAAGCGTGGCGGGTTCAAAGTGGGTCACAGCCGGCAAGCTCTTCGACAGGTTGACCGTCCGGGCTGAAGTGGTCAGTGCAAGTTCACGCGATGTCAGCAGTACCTGCACCCCGGCATCGTTCAACGTCATCTCCAGCCGTTGACGCGGGTGCCTTGGATCAAGCGGTACGTAGGCTCCTCCGGTCAGCATAACGGCTAGTAGCGCAGCAACCATCTCCGGCGAGCGCTCCACGCAGAGACCTACCAGGCTCTCGCGTTCCACACCCAGCCTCCTGAGCTCCTGAGCCAATTTTAGTGAGTAGTGTGCGAGCTGGCGATAGGTCCACACCACGCCTCCGCACTCAAGCGCCACCCGGTCCGGCTCGCGCTCAGCCCGGGCAAGCACAACAGCAGCCACGGACCAAAATTCTTGCCAGTCCACAGTAGTCTGGTTCCACTCTGAGATTAGCGTGTGCCGCTCCTCCGAGCTCAGCAGCGTCAACTCGTCCACGCGTGTGTCCGGAGCCGCGAGTGTCGAAGACAACACCTCAGTCCAGGCTCCAAGCCACCGTGCGATCGTCGACTCCTCGAACAAACTGGAGTTGTAGTCGCACGTCAGCGCAAGGTACGCTCCGGTATCCACTACGTTCAGAAACAGGTCGGTGTTGACGAAGCACTTTGGATTTGGCTGAATGTCAGCCTTCAACCCAGCAAATTGAACGTTGTCGCCGAGCCGCTCCAAATTGAATTGAACCTCGATCAAGGGGAGTCTCCCCGGCGCACGCTCCAGATGCAGCTTTCGCAGGATGCTGCCGAACGTGAACTCCTGATGGTCGTAGGCGTCGAGCAGCGCCGTCCGGATCGCCTGCATATGCTCGCGAGCCGTCGTTTCTGCGTGCACCTCGCTCAACATTGGAAGGAAGTGCACCGCATGGCCGACAAGGCTGACATCCTCCACCAGTGCCTGTCCCGCCGTTGAGATCCCGACGACTACTTCTTCCTGTCCCGTCAGCCGGTGCAACAGCGCTGCAAAGCCGGAGAGCAGCACAACGAACAGCGAGCAGCCACTGCGGCCGGTCGACTGATTCAGCTTCGCGTAAAGCTCTGCGCCAATATGGCCGTGCCAGGTTCGGCCGCGATGCGTCTTATGGGGTGGCCTGGGATGATCGGTCGGAAGATCCAGCCGCGGCGATCTGCCTTGAAAGCGATCGACCCAGTAACTTTCGTTGGCGGCAAACTCACCTGCTTCGTCCCGTTGCCGCTCCCGCAGAGCATAGCTGCGGAATGGAAGTACCGGTGCGAGTGAAAGGCTTCCGCTGTACACCTTGCCTAGCTCTTGCAACAGTAGATTGGCCGACCAACCATCAAGCACGAGGTGGTGTGCCGTGAGCAGTAAAGCCCAGTGGTCGTCTGCGAGCCGGTAGCACACCGAACGAAGCAGAGGGCCACGCGCAAGATTAAAGGGCGTCCGAGCCTCATCGGCAATCGCCGCGGCAAACAGATGACTACGAGTCGACTCCGGTAAATCTCGAAGGTCGATGAAGGAGGTACGCAACGAACTCTCCGGCAAGACTTCAAACCAGTCTCCATCTGTGCTGACCGTGCCGCGTAGTGCGTCATGCCGTCCCAGCACGGTGTCGAGCGCCTGCTCCAGTGCATCTTCGCGGACGTCTCCTCGCAGATGCAAGGTAAGCGACTCATTGAATCCGCAGTTCGCCTCCTCTCCCATCGCCGCGGCCAAAAAAACCTCTCGTTGCGGTTCGGTCAGCGGCACGCGATCCGGCAGCGAAGGAATGCCTAGGACGGTTGGCTCAGAGACCTCATCCGTCCTAGGCATTACCTGACTTTCTTGCATCTCGAGGATCGTCTGCCGAAATGCTGCCTCGATCTCCTCGATGTCTTTTTCTGAATGGGCTGTAGTGAGGAAACACGGGTAGCTTTCCTGAATGTGAATGCCTTTGGCGCGCATCGCATAGTAGAACAGGCTAGCCAGCTGAGCCTCATGGGCGAAGGTGAAGTAGAACCATGAAGCGAAGTGACGCACACGGCTTGGCACCCCGCGCTCGACGAAGAAGCGGTCCAGCGACTCCGCAAGCCGAGCCGTCCTGGCGTTCAAGTCGCGCTGCAATCCCGGCCCTGCCTGCCGCAGATGGCCCAGGACTGACTTTGCTGCGGCCAACGCAAGAGGATGCCGCACGAAGGTGCCCGCGAAAAACGTCACCCCGGTCTCCGGTCCGGAGTCGTCGCCAAACTGCCAGTCTCCTCCATCGAGCGCGTCCAGGAACCCCCGCTTTCCAGACAGTACGCCGATGGGGTAGCCGCCCCCGACCACCTTCCCGTAGGTACACAGGTCCGCCCGGATGCCGAGATATTCCTGCATGCCTCCCGGAGCCAGCCGAAAGCCTGTAACGACCTCATCGAGAATCATCGCCGAACCGGTTTCTTCCGTAATTGTGCGCACTTGCCGGAGGAACTCCATCGGTTGCAACTCCGGATGCCGCGTCTGGACCGGTTCGATCAGCACCGCCGCAATCTCATGTGCGTGCGTGCGCAGATACGTGAGGGAGGCATCGGCGCCATACTCCAGCACCTCCACATTTCCTACGTTGGCCTCAGGAATACCGGGCGCAACGGGCACACTGCCGCGTGCTGTCCGCCGCACCAGCACCTCATCAAACGTGCCGTGATACGCGCCGGCAAAATACACCAGCTTGTTCCGCCCGGTAACCGTACGCGCCACGCGGATGGCAGCCATGACAGCCTCAGAACCCGTATTGCAGAACGTCACACGATCGTTTCCGGTCAGCGTGCAAATGAGGTGGGCAACCTCGCTGGCCAGCGGCGTCTGTGGCCCAATCGCGACTCCTCGGTCTACCTGATCGAGCACCGCATCGACCACAAACTTAGGCGAGTGTCCGAACAGAATGCAGCCGTATCCATTGACGAGATCGATATATTCGTTGCCATCTACGTCCCACAGCCGGGAGCCTTGTGCGCGTTCCACCAGCAACGGATACACCATCTCCTTCCATTGCGGACGGAAGCCAGCGACTGCACGCGGATCGGCTAGCTGCGCACGCCCGGCTTGCGTCAGGCGCTTTGAGCCGGCAGTTTTTGTCTCGTACTGAGCCGCCAGCATCGAGAGATACTCCTGTTGTTTCGGACGAAGCTCGTCGGTTGTCTTTGGTTGGAGCAACCGGAACGATCCATGGCGGATCTCTCTAGACTCCGCCTGCGCTTCGGTTGAAGTTTCTTTCCGCGCCGAGGGCAGCTCCGAAGACCTGCCCGCAAGTTCCTGGAGCGCATGCAATTGCTCGGCAAACATCGTTTGCAGGACGGCGATTTGGGCTGCAAATAGATCGGTCAGCGGCTGTGTTTGCTGCGGGTGTCTGGACGCGCTTCTATCGTTTGCGGTAGCGATCTGGTGGCTGATCGCTACCTTCCCTGGCGTCTCAGCAGGTAGCTTTTGGTCCAGGTACGTCGCCAAACGTTCCACTGTCGAAAGCGGCTCCATCAACTGCCGGAACGTCACCTTCAGCTGAAACTCTTTTTCGAGCGATCGGGTGGCCTGCGTCAGAAACAGTGAGTCGAAGCCTAATTCCAGAAATGAGCGTGTGTACTCTTCCCGCGTCACGGTAATTCCGCTTAATCCGGCAAAGACTTGCGCAACCGTAGCGCAGAGCCGATCTAAACGTGAACTGGCGGACGATTGTGTTCCATTGAGAGGCATTGCTACCTCGGTTGTCGTCGGGTTCTCTTGTGCGTATAAATCTGGCAACACCGTTGCCTTTGGAACATGCATCTCTCGCTCAGCCGGAGATGCAACCCAATGCATTCTGCGCTCGAATGGGTAGGTCGGCAGCGAGACACGCCGTCGTGACCGGTCCGCATAGACAGACCGCCAGTTCACCCTGACACCGCTGCTCCACAGTACGGCCAGCGCATCCTGCACGGTAGTCGCTTGCTCGCTCCCCGTTGCAGGCGTGAACGATGCGACGCCCGTCACGTTGCCGGCAGCACACTGCGCGGCCAGCGAGATCAGCGTGCGCCCTGGCCCCACCTCCAGCAGTACCTCCGGCTTATCGCTCATCAGCGTTCGGACGGCTTCGGCGAATCGCACCGGCTGCCTGCACCCTTGGGCCCAGTAATGCGCGCTGGTTGCTTCCGCGTCGGTGATCCACCTGCCGGTCACGCTTGAAACAAACGGCAGCTTAGGCGTGTGCAGGGAGACCTTAGCTACCTCGGCCTCGAATTCCGTAAGCATAGGGTTCATCATCGGCGAGTGAAATGCATGCGAGGTTTTGAGTCGTCGCGAGCTGATCCCATCCCGCTCTAGTCTTTGCTCCAGCGCTTCGATGGCAGGCGTGGATCCCGCCAGCACACTGGAGCGCGGTGCATTCAGCGCGGCCAACGCAATCTCTCCGGACAAATACCGGGACAACATGTCTTCTGCCAACGGAACCGAAAGCATTGTGCCGCCCGGCAGTACTCCCATCCTCTGCCCGCGCAGCGTCACCAACCGCAGCGCGTCTTCAAGGCTCATCACGCCCGCAACGGTCGCGGCCACGTACTCACCCACACTGTGACCGATCATGGCCCGTGGGGCGACTCCCCAGGTCTGCCACAAAGTCGCCAAGGCATACTCCGTCACAAACAACGCGGGTTGCGCAACCGCCGTTTGCCTCAGCAGTGCCTCGGCTGTCTCGTCCTGTGTCTCGGCCAGGATCACGTCGCGGAGATCCATTCCCAGCAGTGGATTTACGATCTCTGCACATGCGTCCACCGTCTCGCAATAGACCCGCTCCGTCTCATAGAGGCTCCTGCCCATGCCGGCGAACTGGCTTCCCTGGCCCGGAAACAGATAGTCGACGCGCCGCTCTCTGGATGCGAATACCGGAGCGTTTACCAGGCGAGAAGCCAGCGCCGGCACGCTCTCTTCCGCTACCGCCATTCGATAGGCATGCGCCTTGCGCCCGCAGGCGAAGGTGAACGCCACGTCGGCAAGGGGCAAGTCCGGCCGCGACAGAAGATAGGCCTCAAGCGCTTGGGCAGCTTGCCTGGCGGCTGCCTCGCTTCGTCCGGAGACACACACCACCTCTCTCCGCCGAGCAGAAACTACCTCCGGCAAATACGGTGGCTCATCGAGTACCACATGCGCATTCACCCCACCCACCCCGAACGCACTTACACCGGCACGCCGAGGTCCATCGCTTTCCCATGAACGATTTTCTGCGGAAAAAGAAAAAGGTGAGTCGTCCAGATCAATCTTCGGATTTGGACTTTCAAAGTGCATCAGCCCCGGCAGAATACGATGGCGCATCGACAGCACCGTCTTGATCACGCCCGTTACTCCAGCTGCCGCGTCCAGGTGCCCGACGTTGCCCTTGGCCGTTCCAAGCGTACAAAAGCCGGTCCGCTTGGTCCCCTGACGAAATACCTTGGTTAGGGCAGCGATCTCGATCGGATCGCCCAGCGGCGTGCCCGTACCATGCGCCTCTATATAAGTGATCGTGTCGGGAGAGACTCCGGCCATCGCCTGTGCCGCCGCAATCGCTCGCGCCTGTCCATCCACGCCGGGCGCCATATAGCCTGCTTTGGCTGAACCGTCGTTGTTCACTGCGAATCCGCGAAGGACGGCCTCGATGTGATCGCCATCCCGAAGCGCATCCTCCATGCGTTTCAGCACGATCACCCCGACTCCATGTCCGAACACCGTACCTGACGCATGGGCATCGAAGGGCCGGCATCGACCATCGCGCGAGGCCAGGCCACCCTCTTGATAGATATGGCCGCGCTCCTGCGGAAACGTGAGCGACACTCCACCTGCCAGCGCCATATCGCATTGATACGTCAGCAGCGCCTGGCTCGCCTGACAGATTGCCACCAGCGACGTGGCACAAGCCGCTTGCACGCTCATCACCGGTCCGCGCAGGTCCAGCTTGTAGGCCACACGCGAGGACAAGAAATCCTTGTCGTTGCCGAGCGCAACCGGGAACTCGCCCACCTGATACTGCGCCGTCAACTCCTCAAGAAAGCTGCGATCCTGGGCTAGGTTGGCGAGCAGATACGTGTTCAGACTGCATCCGGCAAAGAGCCCGATCTCCCCCGGATACTCAGCCGGGACGTATCCCGCATCTTCAAGCGCATTCGAGCATGTCTCTAGGAATAGACGATGTTGCGGGTCCATTTGGTCGGCGTCCCGAGGAGTAATGCCGAAAAACTCTGCGTCGAAGAGCGCCGCTCCTTCGAGCACACCACGCGCACCTACAAACCCTTCCTGCGCCGCTCCGCCAAAGCGCGTGATGGAATCCCGCTTGTCGACCAGCACCTGCCAGAACGCATCGAGGTTCGGAGCTCCCGGAAGTCTCCCCGCCATGCCGATGATCGCAATGCCTTGCATTAACGATGGGTCGAGATCACTCGCTAGACTTGACGTCTGTCTCATCATTGGGCAAGTCCTTTGAGTTCCCGCGTACGGCGAAACGCCTCACGCTGCCGTCGTGCTGCATCCGAAATCCGGTTGTAAAGGACAGAATCGGAGTCTTCGGGAGAACCCAGCTTGCGGGCGAGCGAACGGATGGTGGTGTACTCAAACATCCAGGTCACCGGGATAGGCCGGTCAAGCTGCTCCTGCAGCCCCGTCCGCACCGCAATCAAGAGCAGGGAAGTACCGCCTACATCGAAGAAGTTGTCATCCAGCCCCACCTCTTCCGCCGCCAAAACCATCTGCCAGATGCGCGCAATGCTGTACTCCAGAGCCGAAGCCTGGGTGAGGCTCTTCCGTTCAGAGGAAGTCGCTCCCGGCTGCGGTGCCGGCAGAGCCTGACGATCCACCTTGCCGTTTGCCGTCAGCGGGAGCGCCGGCAAACCAACGTAAAAGGCCGGCATCATTTGCGCGGGAAGCCGCTGCGCGAGAAACTGACTCAGCTCGCGGGTGGTCGGCTCCGGTCCGGTCTTCGCCACGTAGTAGGCAGCCAGGCGCGCTGCTCCGCTGGACTCCGCATGTGCGATGACGCAGGCCTGCACCAGTGCCGGATGCGCGACAATGGCCGCTTCCACCTCTCCCGGCTCAATGCGAAAGCCGCTGATCTTGACCTGGCTGTCCTTCCGGCCAAGATAGACAAGTTCCCCGTCCGGACGCCGCCGGGCCAGGTCCCCGGAGCGGTAGAGCCTCCCCTCAAATCCCAGGAAGCTGGCTGACACAAAGCGTTCCAGCGCCAGCGCCGGCCGGTTCAGGTAACCGAGCGCCACGCCCCCTCCGCCGATCCAGAGTTCGCCCTCTTCTCCCACGCGCACCGGACGCAGAAGCCCGTCGAGAAGATGCAGTTGCACGTCTGGAATCGGCTGGCCAAGCACGCTCTCGCGCTCATATTCTGCATCCGCCGCCAGGATCCGGCGATACGTGACGTGCACGGTCGTCTCGGTAATCCCGTACATGTTCACCAGTTCCGGTTTCGTCTCGCCATGCCGTGCGATCCAGCCCCGCAACGCTGCTGGAACCAGCGGCTCGCCACCGAAAATAATCACCCGCAGGCATAACGGCGCAGCCGGAAGGCGCGCATCGACCTGACTCAATGTCACAAAGGCGGAGGGCGTCTGGTTCAGCACGGTCACCCGTTCTGCCACCAGCAGTGCGTGGAACTCCTCCGGGCTGCGGCTCACCGCAAAAGGCACGAGGACCAGCCGCCCCCCATGCAGAAGACAACCCCACATCTCCCAAACCGAGAAATCGAAGGCAAAAGAATGAAACATGGTCCAGACATCCCGGCTGCCAAAGCGGAACCAGGGCTCGGTTGCAGTCAGCAGGCGCACCAGGTTGCGATGGGAGACCACCACTCCCTTGGGTCGGCCGGTCGAGCCCGAAGTGTAGATGACGTACGCTGGATCGTCGGTCTCGATCGCCGCCGTAACCGCGGTTCCATCCTGAAGGTCCAACTCGTCCACACAGAGCGTCATGGCGGAGGTCGCTTCAAAGCAGTGGGCCATGCTGCTCGTCGTTACGACTACGATCGGCGCTGCGTCCGCTACCGTCTCCGCCAATCGAGCTGTCGGATAGCAGGCATCGAGTGGAAGGTACGCCGCTCCGCACTTTAGGGTTGCCAGCGCCGCCGCGATCATCTCCAGCGAACGCTCCAGGCAGATTGCCACGATCGATCCTCGGCCCGTGCCGTGCTGCATCAGGTGCGTGGCGATCCCGTTCGCCATACGGTCGAGCTCGGCATAGGTCATCGACCGGTCGCCAAGCGTTAAAGCAACGTCCTCCCGGTGGCGCTCGCAGATTGCGGCGAAGAGAGAGGCAATCGTTGTTTCCTGGGGACTCTGCGGCCGGCCTCGCAGTGCAAAGTTGACGTAAGGCTCGGTGAGTACGGCCTCTTGATGGTGGTTCATATCTACACTTTCGCTCGCCGGGAAGGAGTGTGGGAATACCGCTTGAGGGTCAGCGCACTCCCACTATCTGAGTGCATGTCTGACCCCAAACTCGGAACCGAGCAACGCGACAAAGACGACGGTCATGGCAAAGTCCTGGCGGAGCGGCCGGATGCCTTCGCGCGTCGCCCCGTACAGAAACACTAAGTACAACGGAAGATCCCCTGCGGCAACCGCCCACACCGCTCCGTGCAGCCCCCAGCAATGCAGCGCCAGCGGAATCGCAGTCAGCATCGTCACGCAGTAGATTCCATTACCGACAGCGTTGTACTTCGACTTCCCCAAAGAAAACAGGACCGGGCTGCTGGTCTGGTAAAGCAGCGTATGCCAAAGTCCGACCGCCAGGATCGGCACCATCCATGCCGCCGCCGCGTAGGAGGGCTTGTAGAGCTTCACAATCAAGAGGTCGCCCCAGGTCACCATCGCGCTCAGCAGCACCGCCCCGGCCACCAGCGCATATCCGCGGTAGCGCAGGAACTGACCGCGGAACTCCGCCATCGGCAGGTGGATGATCTTCGAGACAAACGGATAGCCCACCTTGTTGGCGAAGGAGTTGATCACCGACCGCGGCACGTCCGAGATCTGAAACGCGACGCCGTACACGCCCAGCATGGCCAGGCTCACATATTTACCCAAAATGAGCTTGTCTGCCTGTGAAGCAAAAAAGTAAAAGGCCGTCCCGAGAAAGATCCACTTGCCGAAGTGCAGGATCTCGCGCATCGACTCGCGATCCCAGGTGAACCGGTTGTGAACCCCTGGCGCCACCGCCGGATGGTGACTCAATCCAAGCCGATAGAGGGTGGACACCAGGCTTCCGCCCACCAGCGCCCACACGGTCGGAGAAAACCATGCCCAGGTTACCGTTACCGCTAGCGTCATCAACTGCGAGCTGAAATCCAGCAAAAAGAGCCGTCGTACCCCCATGTGTCGCGACAACGTAAGCAGATTGGTACTGTTGAATCCAGAGATCAGCAGCGTGAGCGCAAGCACCGGCAGCACACGTCGCATAGACGCGTCGCGGTACACTGCGGTCGCCGGCCAGGTCAGCAGCAGCGCCATCAGCCATAATCCCACGCCGCGCATGGCCTGCAGCGTCCAGGCCGCGTTGAGAAATCTCGGCTCATCCCCGCGCGTACTCTGGATCACGCTTGGGCCCAGCCCAATATCCGACAGCAAGGCGATGCCCACCATCAACGTCGTCACCAACGTGATCTGGCCGAATGCCGAGGGCATCAGAAGCCGCGTCAGGATCAGGCTATTGACTACCCGCAGCGCCTGGGCTGCGCCGTAGGACACCACGGTCCATACCGTCGCCCGCAGCGCCGTCGAACGCAGCTTTCTCATCTCCAGTCGCGCCGGGGCCTCGACCGTCTGCTCCGCGGCCTCCTCCCGAGGCAAACCAACGATGACCGCCGCAGACTCCAACCCTTCTCCCTCCTGGGCGGCCTGCCGGACGCACCTCCTGCTTCTCCAAGTCTGCGTCGCACCTACAATCAACAGCCATCCCAAGTTAGTTGTAGCGAACGCCGATCGTACCGTTACCTCACCCGTATCTCGGCAACGGTTCTTCGGTGTTCCTGCATCCACCGACTACCGACATGCGAGTCGCCGGTCCTACAATCGATGGTGGGCGTCCGAACCGGAGCGCTCCGCCACCCGCTAAGGTGTTTGTCGTCAGGCCGTTAGAAATAGGAGCAACCCTGCACCGCACTCTTCCCCTTGCCGCTCTCTTTGCCGGTCTCGCAGCCCGCTCTCAAACTGCTCCGCCGCCCCAGTCCTTGCTCCCGATTGCCGACCAGGTCACCGTTACCGCGACACGCTCCTCCTCGCCCCTTGGAGAGACCGCCAAGACCGTATTCCGCCTCTCTTCACACGTCCTCCACGACTATCCTGCCCTCACCCTCGACGAATCCCTTCGCCAGCACGCCGGTTTTGAGCTCTACCGGCGTGCGCCCTCGCGCATCGCCAATCCCACCAGCGAAGGCGTCTCCCTGCGCGGGCTTGGCTCCACCGCCGCCAGCCGCACCCTGGTGCTGGAGGACGGCGCGCCGCTCAACGATCCCTTCGGCGGCTACATCCATTGGTCCGAGCAGCCTCAAAGCACCATTGAGTCCGTCACCCTGGTCACCGGAGGAGGCTCCGACCTCTACGGCTCAAGCGCCCTCGGCGGCGTTATCGACATTGTCCCCGTCTCTCCCGCCGCTCCCTTCTTCGATCTCTCCGGCATGGGCGGCTCCCAGGCCACCTCCGACCTCTCCTCCCAGGCCTCCAGCGTCTTCACCCCGCTCGCTGTACTCGGCGCCGGTGAGTCCATCCACACCGCCGGCTACGTCGTCACTGCTCCCTCGCTGGCCGGTGTAGTCGACGTCCCCGCCGACCTGCGCAGCCAAAGCTACCGTACCGAACTTGGCCGCCGTACCTTCCCGAACCAGCGCTTTTTCCTCACCGGCAATCTCCTCGACGAGACGCGGAACAACGGCACGCCCGTCCAAACCAACGCCACCCGCCTCTGGCGCTATCTCGGCGGCTTCGACACGCCCGCGCAGGCTCCCGTCACCGCCCGCGGCCGCCTCTTCGGCTCCGACGAAGGCTACCGGCAGAGCTTCTCGGCGATCAGTCCCACGCGTGCGAGCGAAACCCTTACCCGCCTCGAGCGCGTCCACACGCAGGAGCTTGGCGGTACTGGCGACGCCACCTTACAGCTCGGTCCATTCGCCCTCGTCTCCGGTGCAGACCTCCGCGATCTCCGCGCCAGCGACGACGAGACTCCCATCGCCAATGGCCGAGCCAATGGATTGCAGGATGTCTCCGCCCGCCAACGATTCTTCGGCGGCTTCGGCGAACTGCTGGCAAGTCATGGAGGCTGGTCCGGCGCAGCCTCTCTGCGCGCCGACCGCGCCTCCAATCTCAGCATCGTCCAGACCACCGTAGCCTCCGCGGCCCCCACCGCGATCCCGTCTCGCGTCACTTCTCCTGACCGCACCGAGATCGTCCTCAGCCCGCGCCTTGGCGTCGTCCGCGCCCTTGGTTCAAACGTTACCCTCCACGCCAGCGGTTTTCGGGCCTTCCGCACCCCTACCTTCAACGAGCTCTACCACACCGGACAGGTCGGCCAGGAGATCACCTTGCCCAACGCTTCACTCGTCTCTGAGCGCGGCACCGGTTGGGAGCTGGGCACCTCCATCCAGCCGAACCGTCGGCTCCCATTTGCGCTGCAAGCCACCTACTTTTGGACTGTCGTCAATCGCCCCGTCTCCGCCGTCGAGATCGCTCAAACTGCTACCACCCTTACCGAACGGCGGGAAAACCTCGGCCAGATCCGAAGCCGCGGCGTCGAGCTCGCCGTCGCCTGGCGCCCTGGAAGAGCCTTGTCCGCCAACCTTGGCTATCAGTACGCCGATGCCACAGTCACCAAGTTCTCCGTCCAGCCTTCGCTCGTCGGCTTGTGGATCCCGCAGGTTCCGCGCCAGTCGTTCACGGCGCAGCTTCGCTCGGACAGTCCCCGCTGGGGGCAGGCGACCGTGGCCGTTCGTGCCAGCAGCCAAGCCTTCGACGACACCGCTAACCAATTCCCCCTGGCCGCCTTCTTTCAGTTAGACGCTTCGTGGCGCCGGGCCTTGAACCGCAGAGTCACCGTGCAGGTCCTGGCCCAGAATCTGACCGATCGGCGCCAACAGGTTTCGCGCACGCCCATTCTTACGCTCGGAACCCCGATCTTCGCCGAGGCTGGCCTCCAGCTTCACTTGGGCAGACAAGCTCCCTGAATGCTTGGTCTGTGGATAACTTGCTGTTCCCGAAAGGCGAAAAAAAGGCGAAACTAGGCCATGGTCTTCGTCACTCCAATGCACCCGCATCCTCAAACCAGCCGCGCCGCCCGTTGCTTGGTCTTCATGCGTGGCGTTGCGCGTCTCCGAGCGATCCCCAGTCAAGGTGCGTGCGCATGATTCCTTTTCAGCTGAAACGCACACGCTGGAGCGACGAGGAGATGCGCGAAATTGAGGTGGCGCTCCCTGTGCGCCGCGGACGTGGTCTCGCCTCCGGTCTTCGCGCCGAGCTCAGCCAACGCAATCGCACTACCAGCAAACCGCACGAACTCACCCGTGGAGCTACGCCCTCAGTCATCTACGCCCCCTGCGAAGCCACCCACGGCAACTTTCTGGACGCCTCCTACCGGCGCATCCTCGCTCATCCCGCCTGGGCCGCCCGCCTCCAGAAGCCGCACAGTGCCAAAGGCCAGGCCGGGCTTACCGGTCCGGACGAAGAGGTGCGCTCCTGGTGCGAGCTCGACGCCGCGACCAGCTCCGACGCGCTGCTGATGAATGTCTTCTGCTACCCTCGCGTGCTGCATACGGCCAGGCTGTGCAGCTTGCTGGGCGTCGCTCCGGGCACCGCGCCCATCTTCGGCTATCACCCCAAGATTCCTGTCCAGCCCGCGTACTCCGCCGCTCCATACTTTCCCGACCGCACCGAAGTCGACATGCGGCTCGGCCCGCTGCTGGTCGAAGCCAAGCTCACCGAGTCCGACTTCCAGTTCGCGCCTGCCCGCCTGCTGGAGCGCTACCCCGGTTTCACCGCCATCTTCGATCGCGATCTTCTCCACTTCACCGCGCGCGGCGTGCGTTCCTACCAGCTCATCCGTGGCGTCCTGGCGGCCCATAGCGAAGAGGCTCTCTTCTGTGTTCTGCTGGACAGCCGTCGCGCCGACCTCCTCGAAGACTGGTACGGTATCCTCCGCGCCGTTCGCAGTCCCATTCTCCAGGCGCGGCTGCGCGTGCTCACCTGGCAGGAGATCGCCGCTACGCTTCCCCTAGTCATACGCACTTTTCTCGAAGTCAAGTACGGCATCCTGCCCGCATCTGACCGTTGAAGCGCAGGCCACCTCAACGGTCCATAGGTGCTCCGTCCCTGAATGTGCCTTTACAGCGGATCAGGCGGATCTCACAAGGTGAGAGGAGACCCGGTATAGGGTGCAAGGTTGACTGTATCTCTGCTGAGGGCCGCGACTTTGCGTTCGTATCTGCGTCACACGAAAGAGAGCGGGAAACCAGGGAGGCTGGCATGACCAGGCAAGGTCAGTGGATCGTAGGATCAGCCGCACTGCATGTACTTTTGTTGGCGGCCCTGCTGCACAGCAACCGGATGCACCTCGCACCATCCAAGCATCCCGGCACCCGGAAGGGCACGCATCTCGCCCTCGTCTATAACCCTGGACACGCGGCCTCAGCCACCGTACAAGCCGCCATCGAGCCGCGCGAGACCTCTCTGTCTCGTCATCTCAAGTTCAAAGCCGTTCCCGAGAAGCCGGCCGTGGCATCCATCGCGTCTTCCAGCGCTGCTGCCGGATCGTCGCAGGGTAACAACGCTCTCGGTGCCGGCAATGTCACCGTAGCCTTGGCCACGTTCTTCCCGTGGCCTCGCCCCGATCTTTCGACACTCCCCCATGGCAGCCGTGGCGACGTCGTCGTCGACATCACGATTGATCAGGATGGAAAAATTGTCGAAACCCAGGTCTCTCAAAGCATGGGATCGGTCATCGACCAATCCGTTCTCTCCACCATCCAGAGCTGGACGTTCAAACCTGCTACCAGGGACGGCGTCGCTGTGCCGAGTGAGCAGGAGCTGCTCTTCCACTTCGAGCACGCCTAGAGCGGGCCGTACGGCTCAGCGAGCCTTATGTACCCCGTGGCTCTCAAGCGTATCCAGTTCGGCAAGAACGCTTGCGGCCTCGCTCTCTAAGAGCTGGCGCTGCTCACTGTAATCCTGCTCCGGGTATTTACCCGCCAGATACTCAAAATTGAGATCGCGCAGATTGGCATAGATTGCATCCTTGCGCTCGGTCAGCGAGTCCGCGCGAGTCTTATCTGCCTGGACAAACGGATTGCGATCCGGCCAGAAGATAAAAAGAAAGCAAATCACGGTCAAAACGAGACCGGCAATTAGGCTCATCAGTACTCCGTCTCGCGCCGAATGCGATCCCGCAAAGCATCGGCTCTAGGCGAGTTGGAAGAGTGCGCATCCGTATGCGGCCCATGGGCGAGTGCCAGGCTTTGCTTTTGCGTCCAAAGCCGGACCAGCAACGCAGTCCCGACAGTGCCAAGCAGAAAAATGGCAATGGGTACAATCCAGGCAACATTATCGAAGCCACCCCGGATGGGTGCTGCCAGCACACTTGCGCCGTACTTGTTGACGAACCAGTTGAGGATCAGCGAGTCGGCTCCCGTACCGTTTGGTCCGGCAAGCTGAGCCTGCAGTTCATTGATCATGCGCGCAGAGTCTGGACAGCCTACGTGGTTGCACTCAAGCAGCACCTGCCCACAACTGCAGACGCACATCATGTTATGGCCAATGCGACCGAATCGGGCTCCAGGATCGGAGGAGCCATCGGCGCCAAGCATCACCACGGCCAGCAGGCAGACCAGTGCGGAGCCAAGCCACCGCCGTGCCATACGATCAAACATGCTGCACCTCCGCATGCGCAGGGATCGCGGCAGCGGCAAGCGACTCACGTCTGCGCGCGGCGACGCTGGGCGCCAAGGCAAAAAGTGTACCGGCAATCACGATCAACACACCTACCCAGATCCAGGAGATCAGCGGATTGAGGAACGCCTTGATGATCGGGCGGTTGGTGTCGGGATTGCGACCCTCGAAGATGACGTACAGATCGCCCAGCGGGGTAGAGTGCAGCGCAACCATGGTCGAGCTGGTCTCGCTGGCATGATAGAAGCGCTTTTCGGGCGCAAGCTGCGTGACATGCTTCCCATGCTTGGTAACGTCGAGCAGCGCAAAGTCAGTGTCGTAGTTGGCGTTTGAATCCTGCGTGTAAGACTGGCAAACAAGGTGGTATGGGCCGATGTTCATCGCGTCGTTGAAGCCCATCTCCTGCTCATGCGACTGGTTGAAGGCTCCACCGGCAATCCCGATAAACATGACCACTACGCCGAAGTGAACCAGGTAGCCCCCATAGCGACGGGTGTTGCGGCGCATCAGGATGCCGGTCGCTACCAGCAGATTGGCTCCAGTCTGGGTCCGGACAACGTTGGCTCCACGCAGAAATTCAGCAAAGATAGCGGTGGTGACGCCGGCTGCAAGCGAGAAGGCGAGCAGCGAAAAGAAGGAAGACTGCCAAGTGTCTCCGGCCGCCCATGGACGCACGCCAGCGATCATCAAGCCGGCGGCTGAGAATGCAAAGGCGATCCCGGGAAGGATGAAGTTGCGTCGAATCGACCGCAGCGATGTGGCGCGCCACGCAAGCAGCGGACCGATGCCGGTCAGCATGAGCAGAAAGAGGCCAATCGGGATATTCACGCGGTTATAAAACGGTGCGCCGACCGTGGTCTTGGTGCCATCGATGTACTCACTCAACACGGGAAACAGCGTACCCCAGAGCACCACGAAGCAGGCAGCCAGCAGCACCAGATTGTTGAACAAAAAGCTGGACTCGCGAGAGACCACCGACTCCAACCGGTTTTCAGTCGCAAGGTGGTCGCGCTGCTTGAAGAACGTAAACAGGCACACCGCCAGTATCAGCGCCATGAAGCCGACGAACCAGTTGCCGATGTCCGATGACGCAAAGGCGTGCACAGAACTGACCAGGCCGGCGCGGGTCAAAAGCGTGCCGAGCAGCGTAAGCAGGAACGTCGTAAAGATGAGCCAGACGTTCCAGGATTTCATCATGCCGCGCTTCTCCTGCATCATCACCGAGTGCAGAAAAGCGGTGCCGGTCAGCCATGGCATCAGGCTGGCATTCTCGACCGGATCCCAACCCCAGTACCCTCCCCAACCGAGGACCGAATAGGCCCAGTGCGCGCCGAGGAAGATGCCCCCCGTCAAAAACATCCACGTGACCATCGTCCAGCGCCGGGTGATGGCGATCCATTTCTCGCCCGGATACCGCATCATCAACGCCCCAAGCGCGAACGCAAACGGCACCGAGAATCCCACATACCCCAGGTACAGCATCGGCGGATGGATGACCATCTCCGGATATTGCAGCAGAGGATTGAGGCCAAAGCCGTTTGCGGCCAGCGGGCCTGGCTCTAGTGCAAACGGCGGCGCGGCAAACACCAGCAGCAGCAGAAAGAAAACCTGCACGGAGGAGAGAATGGTAGACGCGTACGCCGAGAGCCGCACGTCCACCTTATGGCGCACACGAAGCACAAAGCCATAGGTGGCCAGTAGCCAGCTCCAAAGCAGCAGCGAACCTTCCTGCCCAGACCAAAGCGCGGAAAACTTATAGGCGGTCGGAAGTTCGCGGTTGGTGTGGTGGAGGATGTAGCTCAGCGAGTAGTCGTTGGTGAAGGCCGCATAGACCAGCGCGAACGCAGCACAAGAGACCGCAAGGAAGGTGCAGATACCGGCGCGTCGGGCAGTTTCCTGCAGACGGGAAGACTGTGCTAACGCAGCCGTGCCGGCGAACTGATGGTGGGACCGCCAAAGGGAAAAACCTCCGGCAAGCAGCGTATAAGCGCTAAGCATAAGCGCGATCAGCAGCGAGAAGCTGCCGAATTCCGGCATAGGGTGCTGGTTCATCGGTCCGTCCGAAGCCTCTAATATATTGTCTCAGGTTTTAGAGACGATTCTGGAGACGGAACGCTTACCGCACAAGAACAAGCCCTGACCGTTCATCCTGCATCATTCCAGCAGGCATTTCTACCAGAGGAGAGAGCTTAGCCCTGGTCTGCTGCCGCAGAGAGCAGTTGCTGAACGCTGGCTAGCAGATGATCCGGCATCAAGGGCTTGAGCCGAAACTGTACCTTCAAGCCCTGATACTCCTCCTCCGCCTCCTCCAACCCACTGATGACAAGAACGGGAAGCGTTTTACGCTCTTCGCGCAACGCACGCACGAACTCGGCGCCGGTCATCCCGGGCATGATGTGGTCGGTAATCACCAAACGAATCTCCGCCGGAAAATCGCTGGTCCTGATCTGTTCCAGGGCACGCTTGGGATTCAGTACGGCAAACACGTAGTATCCAGCCCGTTTTAGAATCGCTTGCCGGGTTGCCGCCTGCACCGCATTATCGTCCACCAGCAGAATCGCCGGGGACGTAGCTACACCTGTTTCTTTTTCCAGTGTTTCCATTCCGGCCATCCTTTGCGTCTCCTGTTTGTGCCTGCGGCCGATGGCTGCGGAACTAGATGGGATGCATCGCGGTACGCAGTGGTTCGCCTTTGCCCCAAGGTTCTGAGCACGAATCGCCAACACTCGTGTGAAACGCGATAGCCGTAAAGAAATAGTCAGTGGACGGTACAGCAGGAAACAAGTACATTGCCCGAAGAGATTCTTTGCGTTCAAGTAAGGGATAGTACGGGACTTGCTGTGTCTGGTTCCGGGGTGGATCGAGGAACGAAGGGACTCCATGGACCTAACCAAAGCGGCAAACCTGACCGGGATCGACTGGCTGATTATGCTGGTCTACTTCGCGTTCGTGCTTGGCATTGGGTTTGCGCTGAAGCGGTACATGCGCACATCCAACGATTTTTTCCTGGCAGGCCGCTCCATTCCAGCCTGGGTGTGCGGACTCGCGTTCATCTCGGCAAATTTGGGTGCGCAGGAGGTGATCGGCATGGGCGCCTCGGGCGCCAAGTACGGGATCATCACCAGCCACTTCTACTGGATCGGGGCTGTCCCCGCCATGTGCTTCGTCGGCATCTTCATGATGCCCTTCTACTACGGGTCGAAAGCCCGGTCCGTGCCCGAGTATCTGCGCATGCGCTTCGACGAGAAAACACGCGCCCTCAACGCATTCTCGTTCGCCATCATGACCGTCTTTTCCTCAGGCATCTCCATGTACGCCATGGCGCTGCTCATCCAGACGCTGGGCCTGTTCCACGGCATCATTCCGGACGCCTACATCTTCCACGTCAGCGTGCTGCTCAGCGCGGTCATCGTCCTCGGCTACATCTTTCTCGGCGGCTTGACCAGCGCGATCTACAACGAGGTTCTGCAGTTCTTCCTCATCGTGGCAGGCTTCGCGCCGCTGGTGTGGATCGGCCTCCGCAACGTCGGCGGATGGCAAGGAATCCGGCAGTCGCTGCCCGCCACCATGACACACTCCTGGCGGGGAATGGCGCATGCCAGCACCAACTCGCTCGGCGTCGAGTGGGTAGGCCTGGCCATGGGACTGGGATTTGTCCTCTCCTTCGGCTACTGGTGCACCGACTTTCTGGTCATCCAGCGCGCCATGGCCGCGGACAGTGAAGTCTCGGCACGGCGCGTGCCTTTGATCGCGGCGATCCCGAAGATGTTCTTTCCCTTCCTCGTCATCTTGCCGGGATTGATCGCAGTGACGGTGACCAGCCGCATGTCCTCTGTGCCCAGCGGAGAGGTCACAGCCGCCACGCTCGCCGCGCGCGACGCTGTTCAGCCCCTCACGGAGACGGAGTCACAAGACAAGCACGGCCGAGAGGTTTTGACGCTCGGCAACATCGCCAAACCCGTGCCGCTCGATGAGGCGCACCCAACCGGCATCATCCCGCTCAAGTACGATCCACGGACTGGCAAGCAGGTCTTCAACGCGGACGGAACCCCCACCTATAACTACGACCTCGCCATCCCCGTCATGCTGCTGCACTATTTTCCCACCGGCATCCTGGGCCTTGGCCTGACGGCGCTTCTGGCCAGCTTCATGTCTGGCATGGCCGGCAATGTGACAGCCTTCAACACCGTCTGGACCTACGACATCTATCAGGCCTACATCAACAAGCGCGGCACCGACGAGCATTACCTGTGGATGGGACGCGCGGCGACCGTGGGAGGTGTGCTGCTTTCGGTTGGCGCGGCCTACCTGGCAACCAACTTCAACAACATCATGGACGCGCTGCAGCTGATCTTCTCGCTGGTCAACGCGCCGCTCTTCGCCACCTTTCTGCTAGGCATGTTCTGGAAGCGCACCACCGGCCATGGCGCCTTCGCGGGTCTGCTGGCCGGCACCGGCGCGGCGCTGCTGCATCATGGGCTTACGTTGCCGGCCGATGCTACGCCCGGCATTCACGGCGCCTGGCTGCACCTGGTGCATACCTATCCCTCAGACATGGCGCAGAACTTCTGGACCGCCATCTTCGCGTTCACGGTAAATCTGCTGGTGACCATCGCCGTGTCGCTGGCCACCCAACCGCGTCCGGACGCCGAGCTGGTGGGCCTGGTGTACTCGTTGACGCCGAAGCCGGTCGATACTCACCTGACCTGGTATCAAAAGCCTGCTACCCTGGCCGTCGCGGTGCTGGTCATGCTGGTGGTCTTGAACCTGGTCTTCGCGTAACCACCAGCATCCAAAAGGAGCTTCATGGGTCTCGACATCCGCATCCCGCTCGGCCTGATCTTTCTGATTACCGGCGGAATTATGAGCGCGTTTGGACTCTACACGCGTGGAAACGTTGCGCTTTATGAACGGTCCCTCGGCATCAATCTAAATCTGGCCTGGGGAATCGTCATGTTTGTGTTCGGACTGATCATGTTTGTGGTCGGCCGCCGGCAGCGTTGGCAGGACGACCCCGTTACGCCCAGGCCATGGGAACGGGAAGGAAACGACCAGCGCGGACACTAGGCGTGTACGCGTGAACCCGCCGGCGCCTTCGTTCAAGATCGCCAATAAAAAAACTAAAGTTCTGGCCATCCCTGCCGATAAGAAGAGCAGAGGAGCTTCCCGGCTTAATCGCATCTCCATTCGGTGAAACGATACCAAGAGTCTGGCAGGCGATAATGAAGCCATGAAGCGGCGGATGATCAGCCATTACGAATTTGTGCGCAAGATTGGCGCCGGGGGATCGGGCGTAGTCTTTCTGGCCAACGATACGCGCCTGCAGCGGCCTGTGGTGCTAAAGCTGCTGAAGCGCGGTGCGTTGACGCTCGACCAGGTGCGGACCACCCAGTTGCGGGAAGCACGGCTGGCCTCGGCCATCGATCACCCCAACGTCTGCGCCATCTACGAGGTAGGCGAGGCCCCGGCCGAAGATGGCGAGGAGGCCGAGGCGTACATCGTCATGCAGTACATTCCAGGCAAGGCGCTCGACAAGATCATCACCGAGGGCCCGGCGAACCTGCAACTGGTGCTTTCAGCGGGCATCCAGATCGCGGACGGACTCTCCGCGGCGCACATGCTGGGCATCTTCCATCGCGATCTGAAGCCGGCAAACGTGATGTTAACCGAAGGCGGGCTGGTCAAGATTCTGGACTTCGGTCTGGCGCGGCGCTTGAGTATGGATGCTGTCGAGTTCGACCCATCGCACCACACCTCGAAGCCCTCGATGCAGCCTCCCCTGGGGGCCACCTACACCGCACGCGGTGGAACGATCGCCTACATGGCGCCGGAGCAGTTCGTCACCGGCCAGTCCTCGGTGCAGTCCGATCTGTTTGCGCTGGGGCTGATCCTCTATGAGTTGGCGACAGGACGCCATCCCTTCCACCGGCCGGACGCGCCGGAGTTTCAATCGATCCGCGCGATCCAGTTCGCGGAGCCAATCTCCCTGCGCGAGATCAATCCCAACCTGCCGCGGGAGCTCGAATCGGTGATCTTTCGCTGCCTGGAGAAGCAGCCCTCGGCACGCTTCGCCTCTGCGGCCGACGTACGCGAGGCGCTCAAGACGATCATGATGGCGATGCACCTGGACAGCGTGGGCCTGCCCGGGGAGGCGATCGCGCTCTTACCCTCGCAACGGCCTCCGGCGATCGAGACACCGGAGGAAGAGAAGCGCACCACGGGCATCCTCTCCATGCTGGCGGAGCGCTTTCGGGAGTCCGGCACGCACAGCCAAAGCCGCCAGAATACGATCGTGGTTCTCCCGTTTATCAACTTTGGAGGGCCTTCTCTGGGGGCGGACGGTCCGGCGCTTGCGCAAACGTTTCAGCAGCCCTCCCCGCTCTACGGATATGCATTGGCAGATGCGATTGCCGCGCGGCTGGCCAGGATGCCGTCGCTTGTGGTGCGGCCGTCCTCGACACTCGTCTCCATCCCCACGCAGCAGCTCGATCCGCTCGCAATCGGGCGCAAACTGCTGGTGCACTTCGTACTGACGGGAAACTTCCTGCGCTCGGACCAGGGCTTCGACCTGAACTGGCAACTGCTGGATGTGAACGCACAGTCGGTCCGCGCCGGAGGATCCATCAACGTCGCCAGCTTCGACCTGGTCGCCGTGCAAGGCGAGATCTGCAACGAGGTTTTCGCAACGCTGCAAGGGCTGGGCAGGCTGCAGGCCGGTCATACTCCATCCAGTCCGGCTCCCGGACTCTCTCAGGATGTGTCGGAGGACTACCTGCAGGCGCGGGCGGTGCTCTCGTCCTTCATGTCGCGGACCGGCAGCCGCGAAGACTTGGACCGGGCACGGGAGCTCTTTGAGACTGTCATCCTGGAACATACGGAGTTTGCTCCGGGCTGGTCGGGGCTGGGCATCACGCATCTGCAGTATGCCTCGCACGGCTTGGGCGGGCAGATGCATGTGCTGGAGGCGCGGCGCGCCTTTGATAAAGCGCTGGCGCTCGATCCGGGCTCGGTCGAGTCAAACCTGTACCGGGTCTATATGCTGCTCTCGCGAGGGGAGAAAGAGTCGGCCCGCCACGGGATCGAGTCGCTTCTGCAAAGCGCCCCAAACGACTGGAACGTGCATCTGGTCGCAGGACAGACGCTGCGCATCGACGGCATGTACGACGAGGCACTGGAGCAGTTCAATACCGCGCTGCGGCTCAATCCAGCCAACGCAGCATTGATCTACAACAATCGGGCCCGGGTCTTTCAATACCAGAACCAGCTTGAGCTTGCAGCCGACGAAATTGAGAAAGGGTTGACCCTTGAACCGAAGCAGCCGCTGCTCCGGATCTCGCTCGGATACCAGCAAATGCGCCAAGGCGACCTCAACCAGGCGATTGCGACGCTCGAGGCGGTGACGCGCGAAGAAGCCTCGTTGCGAATTGTGTATCCAACCATCGCGCTGTGCTACGCGCAGCTTGGCGATCGCGAAAAGGCGGCAAGCTTCATCGTGGATGAGACCCTGTCGGCCGCGGAGGCAGACTCGGAGATGGCTTACCGGCTGGCAACCTACTTTGCGCTTGAAGGCGACGAGTCGGAGGCACTGCACTGGCTACGCCGTGCCATCTATTTAGGCAATGAAAACTACCCGTGGTTCTCGATCAACCCAGCATGGCGTAAGCTGGCCAGGCACGGAGATTTCGAGCGAATCCTTGAAGATCTGAAGAAGAGCTGGCGCAGAAACCAGAAGAACTGGAGGCGTTTGCTGGCCCAGGTACGGGACTAACCTGCGAAAGAAAATGCCGAAGCCGCAGCACTTATAAGCGGCTGCGACCTCTGCCGAAGACCAGATAAAGCACAACCAACACAAGAATCAGACTCAGGCCGCCGCCGCCATAGTAGCCAACACCTGGGCCCATGTAATATCCGCCGCCGCCAAAGAGAAGAACCAAAATTACCAGAATCAGAATGAGTGGCATGCCGGGAGCATAGCACAGGGATTCAGCTTTCTAACGAAGGATTGCTTCTCGAAGAAAGGCGAAGCTGCCGTCCATGCGAGGAGTAATGTTGACCAGACGTGCGGTGTGGACGATCTCGTTCTTCGGATACCAGAGAGGAAGAGCGGGAAGCTCGGCCGAGAGCGTCTGCTGGACCTCAAGAAAGATCTGGCGGCGTGAGGCTTCCGCGGCAGGGCCCGGGAGCGTGTTGGCTGCCGCAGCCAGCAGTTGGTCCAGGCGTGGATTGGCATAGTGTCCGCGGTTGCCGCCCTTCGGTGGCATGCGGTCTGAGCCGAACGCATAGTGGAAGATGTCGGGATCTTCATTCGAGCCGATCCAGCGCAGCGCATACATCTCAAAGCGGCCGGCGGTGACATCGGAGTAGAAGGTGCCGAACTCGCTCGATCGCAGGCTGAGGACGATGCCGGCATCGCGCATCTGCTGCTGCAGGATCTCGGCCAGCAGACGCGTGGTCTCGTCCGTCGAGATCTTCATCTCAAGATGCAGCCGGACGCCATGCGCGTCGGGAGGAAAGCCGTCCGCATCGAGCAGCGCGCGGGCACGGCCAGGATCGTACGCGTAGAGGAGCTCAGGAGAGCCCGCGGCCCAGTGGCTGGCAGGCAGAAGCGTCTCGGCAAGCTGCGCTTGATCGCGCCAGACGGCATGTACGATAGCCCGGCGATCGATCGCGCAGGCAATCGCTTGGCGCACACGAACGTGGCTCAGAGGCCCCCGGGTCACGTTGAAGTTGAGGTACATCACCGGAGAACCAGGAGCGGTTTCAGTGACCAGATTGGGCCGGTGTTCGAGGGCGTGAACCATATCCAGCGTAAGCTGATTCGAGGCGATATCGGCTGAGCCTTTTTCTAGCTCAAGCGCAACCGTCACGGCGTCGGGAACCACTTGGAAGTCGATGCGTTGGAGGTGCGGAGGCCCGGCCCAGTACTCCGGGTTACGCTCGACCAGCACATCCTTATCCTGGGTTGCGGAGAGAAATCGATACGGGCCTGAGCCGATTGGATGCCGGCCAAAGTCCTTGCCCGAACCACGCGGAACCACACCGAAGAGACCGTCCGAAAGATTGAAGAGCAGCGAGGCGTCCGGGCGGCGCATATGGATCACGGCTGTGGCAGGGTCCGGCGCCTCAGCGTGGAGCACATTGGTGAAGGCACCGGCCTTACTGGTGAGCAGAGAACCGTCCACCAGCGAGTTGATCGTGAACGCCACGTCTTCGGCGGTCAGCGGCTGACCGTTGGTAAAGCGAACGCCAGGGCGCAGATGGAAGATCCAGGTGAGAGGATCGGGCTGCGTCCAGCTGGTGGCAAGCCACGGCTGCATGCGGAAGTGCTCGTCCTTCTGCACGAGAGCGTCGAAGAGCAGGCCGCCGATGCGTTCACTCATGGCGTCTGTGCCGACGCGCGGGTCGAGATTCGTGGGTGAGTTATCGAGCGTCATCACCACAGTCGAGGCGTCCTGGCGCGACTGCTGGCAAGCAGTCAGGCCCGAGACAAAGACGAGAGCGGAAACGATACGAAGGCTGCGCCAAGCTGCGCAAACATTCATGGGTAGGTGACCTTGCCCAGTGTGACGGAGTGACTGGCTCCCGTAGCAGAGGGGACGTTGCCCGGAAGGTTGTGGAAGGTGAGCCAGGCAAGCAGGGCGAAGGCGACAGCCTCCTTGGCCTGGCTGGGAAGGCCTAGCTCGTCGGCGGTGCGGACCCGCATGCCAAGAGGCGTAAGCAGTGCCACGAGGCGGCCCATCAGAGAGCGGTTGCGGGTGCCTCCGCCGGCAGCGATCAGCTCGGTAGGGCGGCCGGGAACGAGGCAGGGAAGGCAGAAGCGAGAGCAGGCATCCCGCAGCGTGATGGCCGTGAGCTCGGTGGCAGTGGCAAGGACATCGTAGGGGTTTGCGTGAACGCAAAGCGATTGCAGGTGCTCGGTAAAGGCAACGCCGAACTGCTCGCGGCCACAGGACTTCGGCGGTGGAGCGGCGAAGTAAGGATGACGGAGCAGCTCGGCGAGCACTTTGGAAAGAACGACGCCTTTGGCCGCAGTCCCTCCGCTGCGGTCCAGGTGCCGGCCGAACAGGCGGTACATCAGGTCATCTAGAACCATGTTGGCCGGGCCGGTGTCGAAGGCGATCACATCGTCGAGCGTGGCAGCGGCCGGCAGCACGGTAAGGTTGGCGATGCCGCCAAGATTGAGCAGGAGGCGGTTGCGTGTGGAGGAGCGAAAGAGGGCAAAGTCCAGCATGGGAACGAGCGGCGCGCCCTGGCCACCGGCGGCGAGATCGGCGGGGCGGAAGTCGGAGACAATGGGGACGCCGAGGCGTTCGCGAAGGACGGCCGGCTCGCCAAGCTGCCAGGTGGCGCGGATTGGTTTGCCGAGGTAAGGCGCAACAGTGGCCTGGTGGTAGATGGTCTGCCCGTGCAGGCCGATCAGGTCGGGTTGCAGGTCGAGCTGAGCGGCGGTCTTCTGGACGGCGTCGGCATAGAGCTGGCCCAAACGCCAGTGCAGGCGGCTCAGCTCGGCAGTGATTGTGGGGGCGGAGCTCATCGCGGCTAGCACGGCGGTACGGACGATTTTCGGGTAGGGGAAAGCGCGGTGGCCGAGGAGCTTGATGCGCGGGGTGGCGGGATCCTTGGCGGGAGCAATGCGGACGAAGGCGACGTCGATGCCGTCGGCGGAGGTGCCGGACATGATGCCGGCGACGATGAGGGGCTTGATCTTTATCTGAGGGCCGTCCACTAAATTAGAGTACCGGACTTCGGTAGCGGCGCTTTCTGCGCGACAGGATAACGAGAAGCGCGTTGGTGAGGAGTAAGCTGCCGAACCCGAAAGCGCGACTTTGCTGAATGTATGCTTGTCAGCGTAAAGATGTGGTTTCAAGTTCGGAGATGAGTGTGATGCTGAAAATGCTGCTACACCTTAAAAGGTGGACTATCCTCGTCATCGCAGGATGTGTTTTTCCTTGCCTGCTAGCTGGTTGTTTGGAATCAACCTTTAACTTGGCCAGCGATTCTAGGCTGCCACGAGGGTTAGTAACTCCCTCTGGATTTACACGCGATGATGTGTCAGTCACTTTAGATTTTTACTCTTCTGGGCCAGCCCAATTTACACTACGAGACAAGAATGGAAAGAAGCTCGCAAAGGTAACTGGAGAGGTCAAAGGGGACCCAATATATCTGAAGACCCCGCCTGATCCACTAGCTTCAGGATATGAAGTCATCGTCATAAACGGAGTAACGGAAATCATGGAGTGCATTCCCTACAGAGATAATGCAAACATGGTGCAAAACGGAAAGATAGTCGCGCTATTCAAGGTTGTTGATGACCCTGCCTTGAAGAAAGTACTTTTGGCAGGCAGGGAGCGCACTAAAACGATTGCAGATTCAGATCGTTGATATTCTGTTTTGTTTATATCGCATAAACACGGGTTCATTAGAAACGAGATTAGTAAATACGAGTCGGCTTATCGTCACCATCGCCCGGACGACTCCCCTTCGGCTCTCCATCAAGCTTTCAAGTCTCGTTGGATGTCGGCAATCAAGTTGAGAGCCTCGCGGGGAGTGGTTGCGTCAACATCGATCTCGGCGAGGCGATCCAGAATCCGCTGTGATAACGGCGTAAACATGGTGAGCTGAAGCTGCTGTGCGGGCTCTACGGCTGCCTCGCGGACCTGCTGCGACTCCGCCCGTTCATGAAGCTTCAGCACCTCACGCGCGCGGGAGATGACGGCGGGCGGCAGGCCGGCGAGGCGGGCGACCTCAATGCCGTAACTCTTGTTTGCCGGGCCAGGCTCAAGCGTGTGCAGAAAGACAATACCGCCGGCATTTTCCTTGACCGTCACGCGCAGGTTCTCCAGGCGGGAGAGGCGGCCGGCGAGCAGAGTGAGCTCATGGTAATGCGTGGCGAAGAGCGTCCGCGCCCCGATGCGCTCATGCAGGTGCTCGACCGTGGCCCAGGCGAGCGAGAGGCCGTCGTAGGTCGCAGTGCCGCGGCCCATCTCGTCCAGCAATACCAGCGATTTATTCGTCGCGGTGTTCAGGATCGCGGCGGTCTCGGTCATCTCGACCATGAAGGTAGAGCGGCCGCGAGCGACGTTATCGGACGCGCCAATACGGGTAAAGATGCGGTCGACCAGGCCCAGAGTCATACGCTCCGCAGGAACGAAGGAGCCGCACTGAGCCAGAATAACCAGCAGCGCGGCCATGCGCAGATACGTACTCTTACCGCCCATATTGGGGCCGGTGATGAGCAGGATGCTGGGGCCGCCCGCCTCCTCACTCATCGCAGCGTCCATGTGGAGCGAGTTGGGAACGAAGCGGCCGGCGCCGGACTCTTCCAGGCGGCGCTCGACGACCGGATGGCGGGCGCGCACAAACTCAAGCTCTCCCGATGTGTTAAGCAAAGGGCGCGACCAGCCGCGCAGAGCCGCGAGGTGCGCGAAGTTCGTCAGTAGATCGATCTCCGCAACGCGGCGTGCAGTCTCGCGGATGCGTCCGGCGCCTGCAAGAAGCTCCGCGCGCAGCTCAGCGAAGAGTCGCCGCTCGATCTCGAGCGATCGCTCCTGCGCGGTCAGGATCTTGTGCTCGTAGTCCTTGAGCTCAGGCGTGGTGAAGCGCTCGGCATTGACCAGGGTTTGTTTGCGCTCGTAGTCGGCCGGGACGGCGCGCGCGTTGGCCTTGGTGACCTCGAGATAGTAGCCGAAAACGGAGTTGAAGCGAACCTTGAGCGAGCCGATGCCGGTACGTTCACGCTCGCGTTCCTCAATAGCCACGAGCGCCTGGCGGCCGGAGCGGGAGAGTTCGCGAAGTTCGTCAAGCTCAGGGTCGAGGCCCGGACGAATCACGCCACCATCTGAAAAGCTGGCCGGAGGCTCCTCGACCACTGTAGTTACGATCGCATGGTGAAGGTCCTCTAGTAGGTCAAGGCGTTCGGCAAGCAAAGCCCAGCGCGGGGCGATCATAACTTGGACAGCCGCGCGCAGGCCGGGCAGGCAGCCGAGAGTGGCGGCAAGCGCAAGCACCTCGCGTGGGCCGGCGGAGTCCATGGCCACGCGCCCCAGCAGCCGTTCCAGGTCAAGCAGCCCGTCCATGGCGCGGCGGATGCCTTCGCGCCGCCGCAGATCACCGGCGGCTTCAGCCACGGCTTCCAGGCGGGACTCGATCTCGGCCAGGTCGAGCGAAGGCCGCAGCAGCGTGGAGCGCAGCAGCCGTTTGCCCATCGGGGTGCAGCAGGCGTCGAGCGTGTGCAGCAGGGTGGTTTGGGCGGACTCGCCAGAAAACAGCGGCTCCACCAGCTCCAGGTTGCGAACCGAAACGGCGTCGAGCTCAAGCGAGCCGGAGCGCTCGTAGAAGCGGACCGGCTCGAGATGCTCGAGCGCGCCTTGTTTGGTTTGGCGCAGATAGTGGACCAG
>CALMVK010000252.1:0-2947 GCA_937873145.1 uncultured Granulicella sp.
TGCACAGGACTTCCACTATATCGCTCTCAATTATGTTTTGCTGCACGGTTACACGGACGCGGATACATGGATCACGCGTGCTGCCCGAGAAGACCCCAACAACGGTGAGATCGCTTATGCAATGGGTCGAATCAAGTACACGGAAAATCGTTTTGACGAAGCTGTGGCTAGCTTAGAAAGAGCCTTGGTGCTGATGCCGCGCTCTGTAAAAGCCGAGAACAACTTGGGACTGACCTTTGAAGGTCTGAACAACTCAAGCAAGGCCGTCGAGGCATATCAGCAGGCAATTGCCTGGCAAGCGAACGAGCCGCATCCCAGTGAACAACCACTGCTGAATTTGGGTAGCTTACTAACGGATCGCAACGAACTTGGTGAGGCGTTGCCACTCTTGCAGCAAGCCGAGACCTTGGCACCAAGGAGCGGCAAGGTCCATGCGGCACTGGGCAAGCTGTACGCGCGCCAGATGAATTTCCCTTTGGCTCAGCAGGAGTTAGAACAGGCTGTGACTACGATGCCGAACGATGCCGGTTTGCACTTTCAATTGGGTCAGGTTTATCGCAAACAGGGATTGCAGGACAAAGCGAAGCAGGAATTGGCACGCGTCGTAGTTTTGGAAGGAACGCATTCCGACGAGAGCATGAGTACAAAATAGATCAGTCGCCGTGGCTGGATTAGTTTCTCCGTTCTGACTAAAGTCGGCGATGGATATGCCTCGGATCACGCGGCCCATATCGTCGCGCGCTCGAGCGGCTGCTGACACGGGGACCGTTGTCACGAATCCCTTCAGCGGACGTGGGCTGCGCTTCGAGACCACAGTCATAGTAGCTATACTGCAAGGCGAGCTCTGGGTTCAGGAGCCGTCGGGAGCGTAAACGTTAACACCTAGAGTGGTCGCCCGGGGACCGTGCAACGGACACAAAAGACAGACAACAAACGCTTCGTGCAATGAAGCTGCAAGTTGCTCACGCCATCCGTAAGGCACTTACTCTAAAATGGTGGCCAGAGACGGGATCGAACCGCCGACGCCGGCCTTTTCAGGGCCGCGCTCTACCACTGAGCTATCTGGCCTTGGCATATGCTTGCGAACTCCAAACTGCTAGAAGGCAGTGAGACTGCAAGCGAGGAAACGATGCTGCCAAGTGCTCGTTCCGCCCGTGGAAGAAGGATGAACCTTAATAAAGCTGACTCAAAGTCTTTACTGCATCCACACTGCGGCGCAACGTTCTTTGAGTATAGCAACTGGAACGCTCTGCGCAACCAGCTCCCGGAATCTCGCCGCATTCGACGACGAAAACTCGTGGCCAGCATAATGGACAGATGCGTACCAGCCTGATTTGTCTTGCTCTTGCCGTCTCCTGCGTGCCTGTTCCGGCTCAGCCGCGCCGCCACGCAGTGGTGCCCGACACCAACCAGGAACGACGCGCCGTGGATGCATTTAATCGCGCATATGCCCAGGGACAGCTTGCGCTCACGGCCTTCGTTGCACGCATGCCCAAGGGTGCCGATCTCCATACGCATCTCGTTGGAGCTGTATATGCTGAGACTTTCTTGAAGGATGCAGCCGAGGACCACCTGTGCCTTGACCCTGCAACACGAAGCCTGCTGAAAAACACGGGGCAGGGAAGCGAACCGCCCCTATGTCCGCAAGGAGCCGTACCCGCAGCCTCAGTCTTTCGCGATGGCAAGCTCTACGACGCCATGATCGACGCGTTCTCCATGCGCTCCTTCGTTCCATCTTCCGGCGTCAGCGGGCACGACCAGTTCTTTGCCACCTTCGACCGCTTCGGCGCACTGGATAACAAAGCCCACGGCGGCGAGTGGCTGGACGAGCTCGCCACCCGCGCCGCAGCCCAGAATGAGCAGTATCTCGAAGTGATGATCACGCCTCCGTTCGCGCACGCGGCAGCGCTTGGCTATCAACTCGGCTGGCCCACGCCTTCTGCAGTCGTATCCCTGGCCGCGAGTTCCACTCCACCTTCCAGCCTGGGAGCGTCGCGTCCAGAACTTGCCGCTCTGCGCGACAAACTCCTCGCCGCCGGGCTGCGCGACGAAATCGTAACCGATCGTGAACAGATCGACGGGAACCTCGCCGATCGTAAACGCATCGAGCACTGTAGCGATCCGAGCGCCGCACCCGCCTGCTCGGTCCAGGTGCGCGTCCTCTACCAGGTACTGCGCGCCTTTCCTCCGCAGCAGGTCTTCGCGCAAACGCTGCTGGCCTTTGAGGTCGCCTCCGCCGATCCTGACGTGGTCGGGCTCAACTTCGTTCAGCCCGAGGACGCCTATCTCGCCATGAGCGAGTATCACCGCCAGATGCTTATGCTCGACTACCTGCACAGCGTCTACCCGCGCGTGCATATCAGCCTGCATGCCGGTGAACTCGCGCTTGGCCTGGTTCCGCCTGCGGGGCTGCGCTTCCATATCCGTGAGGCGATCGATCTCGGCCACGCGGAACGCATCGGGCATGGCGTCGACATCTTGGAGGAGACCGACCCCGGCCTGCTCCTCCAGGAACTCGCCGCACGCCACATCATGATCGAGATGAATCTCACCTCGAACGACGTCATCCTCGGCCGCCGAGCCTCGACTCATCCTTTGCCCGACTATCTCCGCGCACACGTGCCACTCGCTTTGTCCACCGATGACGAGGGTGTCTCGCGTATCGACCTGACGCACGAGTACACCCGCGCTGCGCTCGACTACAAGCTCAGCTATCTGGACCTGAAACGCAGTGCGCGCACCTCGCTCGAGCACGCATTCCTTCCCGGCGCCGATCTTTGGCAGCAGCCCGACCAGTTCACCCACGTCGTCGGCCCATGCGCTGCTTCGCCGCTCGGCGTAGAAACCCCCAACGCCGCCTGCCTCGAATTTCTAAGCAACAACCCACGCGCCGCACAGCAATGGGAAATCGAGCACCGCTACCGAGTCTTCGAGGCTACTTTCGCGC
>CALMVK010000252.1:3047-12380 GCA_937873145.1 uncultured Granulicella sp.
CCAGGATTCCCACCTCGCTGATCCGCCGCTCCCGCCTGGCTGAAACTTGCTCTACACTCGTCACGAGCGCCCATGAAAACGTTCTTCTTCATCCTCGGGCAACTGATTCTGTTTGGCCTCTTTACGGCCGTCTTCTTTTTCGGCAGCTTTCTTGGCCCGCTCCATCGCGATCCCTTCCCAATGCGGTGGTTCCTCACTCATCCCACACCGATGACGATCCGTTACTTTGTTCCTACTGGCCTCATCCTTATGTCTGGCCTCTATTGCCTTGTCTTCCTGGTGGAGGCCGCTGCCCGCAAAGTCCGCACCGCAGGCCTTTGGACGACGATCGTCTATGTCCTGGCGTTCCTGGTAGGTCTTTTGGGAAAATTCGGCTTCGCCACGCATGATCTCCGCTGAAAGCATCGCGTTGCCCTTCAGGCACCAACACCTGCCGCCGACCAATGGCCTTGATAGGCTCAACGATCCCCCGAAAGTGTTGCTTGTCCTCCATACGGATTTGATAGTCTGTAGCGGTCATCCCAAGGTTCATAGGCAAACTCCCAGGCTGCAATGCTGTACACGCTCCACGATTCAGCAGCGCAATCGCGTGAATGTCGAGTTCCTCTGGCCCGCCAGAAAGCAAAGGACCGTACCACCATGAAGATCGAACTCGGCTCCAACCGCAATCCGCCTGCACAAAGCGTCGACCTGAGCGCACGCACCATCGCCTACTTCTCCATGGAGATCGCGCTCGATCCCAGCCTCCCCACCTACTCCGGCGGCCTCGGGATGCTGGCTGGCGATACGCTGCGCTCCGCGGCCGACACCGGCGCGCCCATGGTCGCCGTCTCGCTTGTCCATCGCTGCGGCTACTTCCGCCAGAAGCTCGACGCCTCCGGGCAGCAGACCGAGACCGCCGTCCCCTGGACGCCTGAGACCCTGCCCTCCGCGGGAGAGGTCGTCTCGCTCACCATGCAAAACCGCACCATCAAGGTCTGCGCCTGGCGCTTTGACGTCGTCGGCGTCGCCGGGCATGTCATCCCCGTCTTCCTGCTCGACACCGACATCGAAGGCAACGACCCGTACGATCGCCGTCTGACCGACACCCTTTATGGCGGCGACACCTACTACCGCCTCTGCCAGGAGACCGTCCTCGGCCTGGCCGGCGTGCAGTTGCTGCACCAGCTCGGCTGTCTGCCCGCGGTCTACCACATGAATGAGGGCCACGCCTCTCTATTGACGCTCAGCCTTCTCGAAGATCGTCTCAGCCCTGGCCAGACCCTCGCCGACGCCACCGAAGAGGATCGCCTCGCCGTCGCCCAGCAGTGTGTTTTTACCACGCATACGCCGGTCCCCGCCGGCCACGACCAGTTCGGCCTCGATCAGATGTACGCCGTCCTCGGCCAGGATCGCGCCAAGGCGCTTGAGCGCTTCGGTGGCCTGCACAACAATCTGCTCAACATGACCTACGTGGCCCTGCGTTTCTCTCGCTGGGTCAACGGCGTCGCCATGCAGCACGGCAAGGTCTCGCAGCAAATGTTCCCCGACTACCACGTGGAGTCCGTGACCAACGGCGTGCACGCAGCCACCTGGATCGCGGAACCGCTGCAGCGCCTCTTTGACGATGAGATGCCGCGCTGGCGTCATGACAACCAGTACTTCCGCTCCGTCTATGGCATCAAGCCCAGCCGCATCGCCAACGCGCATCGCGTCGCTAAACACAAGCTCATCGAGACCATCGCCGAGCGCACCGGCGAAGCCCTGAACGAGAGCGTACTCACCCTCGGCTTCGCCCGCCGCGTCGCCACCTACAAGCGCGCCAGCCTGCTGCTTGAAGACCCCAAGCGGCTCGCCAAAATTGCCAAGAAGCTTGGCGGTCTGCAGATCGTCTTCGCCGGCAAGGCGCACCCCGCCGACACCGCCGGCAAGGGCCTCATCAAGGAAGTCTTTGAGCTCGCCGGCAAGATCGGCAGCACCGGCTCGTTGCGCATTGTCTACCTCGAGAACTACGACTGGGAGCTCGGCGGCATCCTCACCCAGGGCGTCGATGTCTGGGTCAACACACCGCGCCGGCCCTACGAAGCCTCCGGAACCTCCGGCATGAAGGCCGCCCTCAACGGCGTTCCATCGCTCTCCATCCTCGACGGCTGGTGGATCGAAGGCTGCGCCGAAGACGTCACCGGCTGGGCCATCGACGACGGCGACACCGACGCCGCAGAAGCCGCCAGCCTCTACGACAAGCTCGAAGGCCGCATCGCGCCCATGTTCGCCCGGCCCAACGCCTGGGCCCGCATGCAGCAGCACTGCATCGCCATGAACGGCAGCTTCTTCAACACCGACCGCATGCTCGGCCAGTACTTCGCCAACGCCTACTTCCCGCAGGCACCCGCAACCGAAGCCACCCCGGCTGATGAGGCCATCGCGGAAGCGGCGATCCTTGCCTAATCGGCAGCGCAACAATCGTCCGCAGGGCTCCAGCACCGGTGATCTGGTGTTTGCTCTTGCGGACGATCTGCGTTAGTCCCCTGCCACCGGCTGAATCTGTCCCACCATGCCCGCTTTACCGTGGCTCCGGCGCGTCGCCACCCGCTCCACTCTGCCGCGCAGGCGATCGAAGAACAGATACACCACCGGCGTCGTGAACAGCGTCAGCGCCTGCGAGACGATCAGCCCGCCCACGATCGTGATGCCCAGCGGCCGGCGCAACTCGCTGCCCGTACCCGTGCCCAGCGCCAGCGGCAATCCGCCCAGCAGTGCCGCCATGGTCGTCATCATGATCGGCCGAAAACGCAGCAGACACGCCTCGAAGATCGCCTCCTCCGGCGTTTTGCCGTGCTCACGCTCCGCCACCAGCGCAAAGTCGATCATCATAATCGCATTCTTCTTCACAATGCCGATCAGCAGGATGATCCCGATCATCGCAATCACGCTCAGATCCACCTTGAAGAGCAGCAGAAACAACAGCGCTCCCACTCCTGCGGAAGGCAGCGTAGAAAGGATCGTCAGCGGATGGATGAAGCTCTCGTACAAGATGCCCAACACGATGTACACCGCCACCAGCGCCAGCACGATCAGCAGAGGCTCGCTCGAAAGCGACTGCTGGAAGGCCTGCGCCGTGCCTTGGAAGCCGCCATGCACAGTGCTCGGCACCCCAAGGTCCAGACGCGCCTGCTCGATCTCCGCCGTCGCAACACTCAGGCTCGAACCAGGCGTCAGATTGAAGCTGAGCGTCGCCGCCGGAGACTGCGACTGGTGGTTCACCGCCAGAGGAATCCGCTGCAGCTCAAAGTGCGTCACTGCCGTTAGCGGCACCATGGAGCCGGTCGTACTCTTCACATAGATATTCTTGAGCGCATCCGGGTCCCGCTGAAACCGTTGCGCGACTTCCATCACCACGTGGTACTGGTTCAGCGGCTCATAGGTCGTCGAGACCTGCGCCTGGCCAAAGGCATCCGACAACGTCGAGTCGATCGCCAGCGCCGACACCCCCAGCCGGCTTGCCGTATCGCGATCGATCACCAATTGCTCGCGAAGCCCGTCATCCAGCTGGTCGGTCGCCACGTCCTTCAGCGCCGGCAGCTTCTGCATCGCCAGCAGTAGCTGCGGCGTCCACTCTTCCAGGTCCTTCAGGCTGTCGCTCGTCAGCGTGTACTGGTACTGCGTCACCGTGCCGCGTCCGCCGATGTTCAGGTCCTGCGACGCCTGCAAATAGACGGTTACGCCCGGCGTCCCGGCCGTCTTCCTGCGCAGATCCTGAATGATCTTTTCCGCGGTCTGCCCGGTCTTCTCGCGCTCATCGTTCGGCTTCAGCGCCATAAACATATTCGCGGAATTCGACCCACCGCCGCCCGGGCCGCCGCCGCCCAGAAACATCATCACATTCTCGACACCCGGCTCCTTGCGGATGATGCTCACCATCGACTCCGCCTTCGCCTTCAGCGCGTCGAAGCTCACATCCTGCTGCCCGCGAATCGAGCCCTGCAGCCGGCCTGTATCTTGCTGCGGAAAAAAGCCTTTCGGCACAATGGCGAACAGATACACCGTCAGAAAAAAAGTGGCGACTGTAACGCCCAGCATCAATGGCTGCCGCCGCAGCACAGCCCGCAGCAGCCGCTCGTACTCGCCCGTTAGCCACGCCAGGCCCTTGTCCCCCGCCCGGTAAAACCAGCCGTGCTCCTCTGTTCCGTGCGCTTTCAGAAAGCGCGCGCTCAGCATCGGCGTCGTCGTCAGGCTCACCACCAGCGACACCAGAATCGCCGCCGAAAGCGTCACCGCGAACTCCCGGAACAGCCGCCCCACAATGCCGCCCATCAGCAGAATTGGAATGAACACCGCAATCAGCGACGTGCTCATCGAGATCACCGTAAACCCAATCTCGCGCGAGCCCAGCATCGCCGCGTCGTACGGCGACATCCCCTGCTCCAGGTGCCGGCTGATGTTCTCGATCACCACAATCGCGTCATCCACCACAAAGCCCGTCGAGATCGTCAGCGCCATCAGCGACAGGTTGTCCAGCGTATAGCCCAGCAGATACATAATGCCGAACGTACCCAGCAAACTCAGCGGAACCGACACGCTCGGGATCAGCGTCGAACGCACCTCGCGAAGAAAGAAGAACACGACGATAATCACCAGCACGATCGACAGAATCAGCGTCCGCGTCACATCCTGCACCGCAGCCCGGATCGTCAGCGTGCGATCGAGCGCCACCGTCAGATGCATGGCCGGCGGGATGGAGGCGCGCAGCCGCGGCAGCATCGCAAGCACCGCATCGACCGTGCTAATTACATTCGCGCCCGGCGATTTGAAGACGACCAGCAGAATGCCAGGCTTGCCGTTATAGCGGCCTCCCGTCTGGATATTTTCGACATCGTCGATCACCTCCGCCACATCGCGGATCCGCACAATGCCGTGCGCCGTCGTCGCTCCGGAAGCCGTGCCCGACGAAACGGGAGCAACCGGCGCGGTGACCGGGCTGGTCAGCGAGGAAGAAGCCGCCGACACCGATGCCTTGGTCCCACCTGCTGCACCGGGCGAAGCCGGGGAGCTGGACGTACTCGCCGCCACCGCAGAAGCCACGCTCGCCGGCAGACCATTTGACGCGCCCGCCGAACTCACCGGGCCCTTGTCCGTCGCCACAATCAACGGAGCATAGGCCGCCGCGCCGAAAAGCTGGTCCGTCGTCGTAATCGACGTACGCTGGCCTGCGCCGCTCAGGTAGCCCGTCGGCTGATTCACATTCACCGACGCAATCGCCGCCCGCAGCGCCTCCAACCCTAGCCCATAGCTGGCCAACTGCGTCGGATTGGCCTCAATGCGCACCGCGGGCTTCGCGCTGCCGCCCACAAACACCTGTCCCACGCCCGCCACCTGCGACACCTTCTGCGCCAGCACCGAGTCCGCCTCGTCGTACATCTGCGGTACGGTCATCGTGTCCGAGGTCATGGCCAGCAGCAGAATCGGACTCTCCGCCGGATTGATCTTGCGATAACTCGGATTCTGCGGCAGGTTTGAGGGCAGTTGGCTCCGCGCCGCGTTGATCGCCGCCTGCACATCCCGCGCCGCGCCGTTCACATCGCGGTCCAGGTCGAACTGCAGCGCAATGGACGTGTTCCCCATCGACGAGCTCGAGGTCATCTGGTTCACGCCCGCAATGCGGCTGAACTGACGCTCAAGCGGCGTCGCAATCGCCGAGGCCATCGTCTCCGGATCGGCTCCAGGAAACGACGCGCCCACGCTGATTACAGGAAACTCCACCTGCGGCAAACTGGACACAGGCAGCAGGTCATATGCGACGATACCCGCCAGCAGAATCGCAATCGACAGCAAAAAAGTCGCCACCGGCCGGCGAATAAACGGAGCCGAAAAATGAATGCCGGCAATCCCTCCCAGAGGCTCCTGCTGCTCGTTGAACGCCTGTTCCAGCCGCTCCGCATCGCCCGGCGCTTGCTGATCTTCGGGAGCATGATCCCCGGCCCGCGTCGCCAAACCCGCAGACAGTTCCGCGTCGCCCAATTGTTCGCCGTCGGGGTGCACCTTATCGCCGGGTTGGAGTAAGTCGTCGTGCATTTTTTGTCATTCCCGAAGGGAATCTGCGTCTGTCTTTGCTGTTGCTTTCCGTCGTTCGTCAGTCTCCCGCCGCATGCACCGGCGTATGCGCGTCCTGCTCGTGCCGCCGGAACTCATCGTCCGCTTCCCTGGTGTGCAGATACTTGCGGCCGATGCGGTCGAAGAAGAGATACACCACCGGCGTCGTAAACAGGGTCAGGATCTGCGAAACGATCAGCCCGCCGACGATCGTAATGCCCAGCGGCCGGCGCAGTTCGCTTCCCGTACCCGTGCCGAGCGCCAGGGGAACACCCCCCAGCAGCGCCGCCATCGTCGTCATCATGATCGGCCGGAAGCGCAGCAGGCACGCCTGGTAGATCGCCTCTTCCGGAGTCATGCCGCCTTCACGCTCCGCCTCGAGCGCAAAGTCGATCATCATAATGGCGTTCTTCTTCACAATGCCAATCAGCAAAATAATGCCGATCAGCGCAATCACGCTCAGGTCGACGTGAAACAGCATCAGCGAAAGGATCGCCCCCACACCCGCCGAAGGCAGCGTCGACAGGATCGTAATCGGGTGGATGTAGCTCTCATACAGCACGCCCAGCACGATATATACGACGATCAGCGCCGCCAGAATCAGCAGCGGTTCGTTCGAGAGTGAAGCCTCAAACGCCGCCGCCGAGCCCTGGAACTCCGCATTCACGCTCGCCGGCAGCTCCAGATCTTTCCTCACCTGGTTGACCACCGCGACCGCGTCGCCGATCGACTTGCCCGGAGCGATGTTGAACGAGATCACCGTCGAAGGGAACTGCCCCTGGTGGTTGATGGCAAGCGACGCACGCTGCGGCTCAAAGTGGGTGAACGTCGACAGCGGCACCTGCGTCCCATTCGAGCTCTTCACGTAAATGTTGTCGAGCGATTGCGGATTGCGCTGGAACCGCGGCGAAACCTCCAGCACCACGTGGTATTGATTCTGCTGCGTAAACATCGTCGAAACCTGCCGCTGGCCAAACGCATCGTCCAGCGTGTCATCGATGTTTTGCGGCGTAATCCCCAACCGCGAAGCCGTGTCGCGGTCGATCACCAGGTGCGCCTCCATGCCGCTCAGCTGCTGGTCGCTCGCCACATCCACCAGCACGTCCTTATGCTTCTGGAACTCGGTCACCAGCTTGTCCGACCACTCCGCCAGCTCGGCCGCGCTCGCATCTTCGACCGAGTATTGATATTGCGTGCGGCTTACCCGGTCCTCCACCGTCAGGTCCTGCAGCGGCTGCAGATACGTCTGCATGCCATCGATCTGCGCCACCTGCGGTTGCAGCCGCCGAATCACATCGAGCGCCGACGCGCTGCGGTTGTCCTTGTCCTTCAGGTTGATCTGGATCCGGCCCTCATTCAGCGTCGAGTTCTGCGCGTCGATCCCGATGAACGACGACAGGCTCTCGACATCCGGATCCTGCAGAATCAAATTCGCGACCAGCTGCTGCCGCTCCGCCATCGCCCCAAAGCTGATCGACTGCGGAGCCTCCGTGATCGCCAGCAGCACGCCCGTATCCTGCACCGGAAAGAAGCCCTTCGGCACAATAATGTAGAGATACAGCGTCAGCGCAAACGTCGCCGCCGTCACCAGAAGCGTCAGCACCTGGTGCCTGAGCACCCAGCGCACCCCCGTGCCATAACGCGCAATCACTGCCTCGAAAAACTGTTCCGACTTGTGATAAAACGCATTCTGTTCGTGGTCCGGAGTATGCTTCAGCAGCTTGGCCGCCATCATCGGCGTCAGCGTCAGCGAGACCACCGCCGACACCAGGATCGTCACCGCCAGCGTCACCGCAAACTCACGGAACAGCCGGCCCACAATGTCGCCCATAAATAGCAGTGGGATCAGCACCGCGATCAGCGACACCGTCAACGAAAGAATCGTAAAGCCGATCTGGTCCGAGCCCTTCAGCGCTGCGTCGAGCGGTCCATCACCCTCCTCGAGATAGCGCGAGATGTTCTCCACCATCACGATCGCGTCGTCCACCACGAAGCCCGTCGAGATTGTCAGCGCCATCAGGCTTAGGTTGTTCAGCGAGTAGCCCAGCAGATACATCACGCCGAATGTGCCCACAATCGACAACGGCACCGCGACCGCCGGAATGATGGTGGCGCGCACCGAGCGCAGGAACAGGAAGATGACCATCACCACCAGGCCGATGGTCAGCACCAGCTCAAACTCGACATCCTTCACCGAGGCCCGAATCGTATTCGTCCGGTCCGTTAGCACCTCGAGCGTCACACTCGCCGGCAGGCTCTGCCTCAGCTGCGGCAGAATCTTCTGCACCTGGTTCACGACGCCGATGATGTTGGCTCCCGGCTGCCGCTGGATGTTCAGGATCACCGCAGGATTCTGCGTCGCCTCAGTAGCCGGCTGCTTGCCGGAAGCCGGCCTGCCCGCGTATCCGACCCACGCCGCCTGGTACAGGTTCTCCGCGCTGTCGATCGAATCCGCCACATCGGACAGCCGCACCGGCGACCCGTTCCGATAGGCGATGATCACCTTCGCGTAGTCCACGCTCGTCAGCAGTTGGTCATTCGCGCCAATCGTGAACGACTGCCGCGCCCCGCTCAGGCTGCCCTTGGCCTGGTCGACGTTGGCCGTGCCCAGCGCCGCGCGAATATCTTCGAGGCTCAAGCCATAGCCGGCCAGCGCCATCGGGTTCGCCTGGATGCGCACTGCCGGCTTTTGCCCGCCATTGATCGAGACCAGCCCGACGCCCGAGAGCTGCGAGATCTTCTGCGCCAGGATCGTATCCGCCAGGTCCTCGACCTTGTTCAAGGCCAGCGTCTTGCTGGTCAGGGCCAGCGTCAGAATCGGCGCGTCCGCCGGGTTCACCTTGCTGTACACCGGCGGGTTCGGCAGGTCCTTCGGCAGGTAGGTAAAGCCCGCGTTGATGGCCGACTGCACATCCTGCTGCGCAATATCGATGCTCTCGTTCAGCGAAAACTCAAGCGTAATGATGCTCGCGCCGCCGGAGCTCGTCGAGGTCATCTGCGCGAGGCCGGGAATCTGCCCGAACTGCCGCTCGAGCGGTGCCGTCACCGAGCTGACCATCACCTCCGGGCTCGCACCCGGGTAGAACGTCTGCACCTGGATGATCGGGTAATCCACCTGCGGCAGCGCTGAAACCGGCAGCTGCAAAAACGCTACAGCGCCCGCAAGTAAAATCGCCACCATCAGCAGAGAGGTGGCGACCGGCCGCAGAATAAACGGCCGCGAGATGCTCATGGCTTGCTCCCGTCCATCACCCTTCCCTGCGA
>CALMVK010000252.1:12480-17193 GCA_937873145.1 uncultured Granulicella sp.
ACTCTTTCTCGGCTGCACCTTGCTCAGCCTCTTCAGCTTCTCCTGCCCGTCGATCACAATCTGGTCGCCCGCCTGCAAGCCGCTCTTCAGGATCACAGTCGAGCCCTCCGTCAGGTCCACCGTCACGTTCCGCACGTCGACGTAATACTTTGGACCCTTCTGCACCGGCTCCGCATCCGGATCGTCGGCCGAAACCGAAGTGCCACCCGCCGGCTTGCCCGACCCGTCCGCATCCTCGTCGTCGTCCGCAGCCTTCGGACAACCCGTCGCTGGACAAGGCTTCACCACGTACACAAAATTCCCGTTACTCCCGCTCTGCAAGCCCGATGCCGGAATGGTCAGCGATCCCGCCCGCTCCTCCAGCACCAGCCGTATATTCACAAACTGGTTCGGAAACAGCGCCCCGTCCCGGTTGTCGAACACCGCCTTGGCCTTCACCGTCCCCGTCGTCGTATCGATCTCGTTGTCGACCGTCAGCAGTGTTCCCGTCCCCAGCCTGGTCGCCTGCGAGCGGTCGTACGCCTCCGCCACCAGCTTGCGTCCGCTCCGCACCAGCCGCAGCACCTCCGGCAACTGATCCTCCGGCAGCGTAAAGATCACGGCAATCGGCTCGAGCTGCGTTACCACCAGCAGCCCGGTCGTATCCGCCGCATGGACGATATTGCCCGCATCCACCTGCCGCAGGCCCACCACACCGTTGATCGGCGACAAGATCCGCGTGTACGTAGTATTCACCTTCGCCGCCTGGATCGCCGCCCGATCCGCGCTCAGCGTTCCCACGGTCGCGCCCGCGTTTGAAGTCTGCGTCTGCTCGCTTTCCTTGGACACCACACCCGCCTGGAACAGCGCCGTGTACCGCCCGGCCTCCGCCTTCGCATAGTCCGCCGAAGCGACATCCTTGGCCAGCTGCCCCTCCGCCTGCGCCACCGCCGCGTCGTACGGCCGCGGATCGATCTGCGCCAGCAGCTGCCCCTGCTTCACCTGCTGCCCCTCACGCACATTCACCGTCAGCAACTGGCCGTCCACCCGGCTCTTGATCGTCACCGTGTTGTACGCCGTCACCGTCCCGAGCGCCGAATAGTAAATCGGCATCGTCCGCGACTGCACCGCCGCCACCGTCACCGGGATCGGCCGGTTCGCCGCCCGCGCCGACTTCGCCTCCGTCTGCGCCGCCTCCCGCTTGTTGCCCTTTACGCGTAAATAGATGAACACTGCCGCTAGCACCAGCAAGGCAAGGAGAACAATCCGCCGCAGAACACCCCCTGTATTGGCGCCGGCGCGCCTGGGAGACTCCTGCGGCGAGTGCGCTGAAGGAGTAGAGGGCAGGGGATTTTTAGACGAGTGAACCGTAGCAGACATAAGAACGTGTCACCGTAATCGGAGAGTATGCCGTCCTATAGTCCACGTGCAGGTATAGGGAAAGCGGGCTGGTTACTGCCGATGATACAGGCGGATGACGTTCCAAGTCGCCGTAGAGTTTCGTGCTTTCCGGTGTAATCTGTCCGTAGGCGAAGGCGCTTCCTTACGGCGGACCATGGCTGCCTCTGGTATGCGCCAATCTCGAACGCCGCTCAACCTATCCTCGGAGTTCGCTCATCATGGCTGCGCAAAGTCCAACTCAGCCCGTGCCGGAGTCCGGTCCCGAGTTTCACCTCCCAATGCCTGGCTCTACTCCGCTCCCTTCGCAAAACACCGTCAATCCGCTGCCGTTGTGCGTCGACCTCGATGGCACCCTGGTCAAAAGTGACACTTTAGTGGATGGCGTGCTGGTGCTTGCGCGTCAGCATCCGCCCTCCCTGCTCGCTATCCCCGGCTGGATCGCCAAGGGAAAGGCCGCCCTCAAGCAGCGCGTCACCGAGCGCGTGTCGCTCAACGTAGAGCACCTGCCCTACAACAAACCGCTGCTCGAGTTTCTCTTCCACCAGCATGCCCAGGGCCGCGTCCTCTATCTGGCCACCGCCGCGGACCGTACCCTGGCGGACCGCATCGCCGCTCACTTCGGCATCTTCGCCGGCGTCCTTGCCTCGGACGGAGCGCACAACCTCGCCGGAGGAAACAAACTCGCCGCCTTCCGCGAGCGCTTCGGCGAAGAGTTCTCCTACATCGGCAACGCTCGGCCCGACCTCTCCATTCTCTCCATGTGTCGTGAGCCCATGGTGGCCAACCCCGATCGCGCCCTCATGTCCGGCCTGCGCTCGGCCAACGTCACCCCGCACCATATCTTCCGCGATGGAAGCCCACCGCTGCGCGCCTGGCTCAAAGCCATCCGCCTCCATCAATGGGCCAAAAACGTTTTGATCTTCCTGCCTCTGCTGCTCGCGCATGCCTGGAAAGAACCGCACGCTCTGGGGCTTGCGCTTGGAGCGGTCTTCGCCTTTGTCTCCTTTGGCCTCTGCGCTTCGGCCACCTATATCGTCAACGATCTGCTCGACATTGAAGCCGACCGCCGCCATCCCACCAAATCCCGCCGTCCCTTTGCCGCGGGCAATCTCTCCGCGCTGCATGGCACCGCGGTGGTTCTCTTGTTCCTGTTGGCCTCGGCCGCCCTGGCGCTTCTGCTGCCCCACGTCTCGGCTCTGCTCGGCGCGCCGCTGGTTAAGCCGTACAGCTTTGCCGCCTGGCTGCTGTTCTACGCCATTACCACGACGGCCTACTCCTTCGCGCTCAAGCGCATCGTGCTGGTGGATGTGCTGGTCCTGTCCGGGCTCTACACCATCCGCATCCTCGCCGGCTCTGCCGCAACCGGCGTCTTTGTCTCTACCTGGCTGGCCAGCTTCTCCATCTTCTTCTTTCTCTCACTCGCCTTCATCAAGCGCTTTGCCGAGCTCGAAGCCCTACGCCTGCGCGGTGCCGCACCCTCCAATGGCCGCGGCTATCTGATTGCGGATATCGAGCAGCTCCGCGCCTTCGGCACCTCCTCCGCCTACGTCTCGGTCTTCGTCCTGACCCTCTACATCTCAAACCTCGACCAGCGCCTTTACCGCCACTCTCTCCACCTTTGGCTGCTGCTGCCCATCCTGCTGCTTTGGGTCTCGCAACTTTGGCTGCTTGCCTCCCGTGGCGAACTCAATGAAGATCCCGTGGTCTTCGCCATCACGGACAAACGCTCCCTGTTGCTGGGTGCGTTGGTGCTTGCCGTCGTCATCTCGTCCATCTAAATTGCGTCGGCTAAGCGATTGATCTTGGCAGCTTCGGACGCATGGCGCAAAATATATCTATGAGACTTGTTGTGCCATCGCGTGGATCGCTCCCCAACCTTGAACCCTCCGAGCTGAATCTGCCTAGCCATTTCTCTTCAAGCTCCTATCACGCTCACCCGGAACGAGTCGCCGCCGATCCACAAGAGTCTGCCCGGAAGCAATACCTTGCGTATCGGGCACTCGTGGAACGCGCCGTCGATGTCTTTGGAGATGAAATCAAGGCATCCCTCTGGCTATCTCGCCCGTGTGCGGATCTCGAAGGGAAGTCTCCACTTCAAGAAGCTCAGAAGCTGAACTACTCGTCTGCAGAGATGGACCGCCTCTTTGAACCTATCTTCGTTCGAATTGAGGAAGGAATCTACTGGTGACGCCAGAAGATTGGGAGTTGGATAAGGAGCTCCTTTTCAGCCAAAGCTCTATCCTCTTATATCGATTGGCGCGTAAGAAATTAGCAACCTTATCCGGTACAGGCGCCGCCCTCTTTCCGGGTCGATGGAATGGTTTAGGCGAAAAAGCTCTTTACACGTCCGTCGAGCAAGGAACGACAGTCTTGGAGCGTCTCGTCCATACTCCCAAAGACGAGATCCCTTCCGACCTCGCCATGATGCGCATTCGTATCACCGGGGCGTGGTCACGTCTTCAGAACGAAAGGAACGATAGCCGAACCGGTGGCAAGTTTTGGGCTCTTCCGTCTTTAGCGCAGGCGCGAACCGCCTTTCCACTCCTCGCCGGTCTAGCTGGTTCTAGGAATCACCCTTTCGCCATTGCCGTTCCGTCCGTGATTGTTCCAGTTTGGAACGTTGTTCTCTATCCAGCAGAAACGGGCTTCTCGGATCACGTCACTCTGGAAAGCATCGATCCTTTCATGTTCGATTCAAGATTGTTCCCGGACGACGCGGCTGTTGAAAGATAGCTTCGCTTCAGAACGTTCTGACCGTTTACCCACAAACCAATGACCGACACCATCCCCCACCTCCCCACTTACGACCAGCCCACCCTCGACCACGCCTTCGCCGCCTTAGCCGAAGAAGTCCGCACCACCCGCGCTTCAAGCGACCCCGAAGCCTTCCGCCTCCGTTGGCTCGGCCGCAAGCAGGGACGCCTCAAGTTCATCTCGGACGCCTGGCTCAAGTCCTCTCCTCCCGAGGCCCGCAAACCTCTCGGTCTCCGCTTCAATCAACTCAAGCAGCAGATCGAAGCCGCCCTCGAAGCCCCCCCTGAACCGGCCCAGAAGTCTTCGCACCCCGCACTAGACGTCACCCTTCCCGGCCTCACCCGCCGCCCCGGTATCCCGCATCCGCTCCTCACCACCATGGACCGCATCGTTGAGGTCTTCCACCAACTCGGCTATTCCACCTCGCTCGGCCCCCAGGTCGAGACCGACTTCTTCAACTTCGAGGCCCTCAACTTCCCCCCCACCCACCCCGCCCGCGCCCCCCCCGCCCGGCTCTCAGGGAGGCCATGGACTGCGTTCGGTACGGATCAGCATTGAGGGCCGCATTAGAAGGATAGC
>CALMVK010000253.1:0-24298 GCA_937873145.1 uncultured Granulicella sp.
CATTCCATTGCCTGCGTGCCCATTCGCTCCGGCGAGCAAACCCTCGGCGTCATCCAGCTGCTCAACTCCAAGCTCGATCTCCTCAGCGAATACTCCATCTCCTTCCTGCGCATTCTCTGCGACTACGCCGCTATCGCAATCCAGAACTCCCGCTCCATGAAGCTCATTCAGGAGCTCTCCATCACCGACGATTGCACCGGCCTCTTCAACGCCCGGCGTCTCTACACCATGCTCGATGAGCACGTCGCCCTCACCCAAACCAGCGGTGAACCCATCCCTTTCTCCCTCGTCTTCCTCGACCTCGACTACTTCAAGTCCGTCAACGACACGCACGGACACCTGGTCGGCAGCCGCCTGCTCGCCGAGGTTGGCGGCGTCCTCCGCCGCACCATCGGCCCAGAAAACTCCGCCTTCCGTTACGGAGGAGACGAGTTCGTCCTGCTTATGCCCGGCTTCACCAAGGAAGCCGCCATCCAACTCACCCAGGATCTGCACGCCACCCTCCGCGCCAATAACTTCCTTACCAGCGAAGGCCTGACCCTCCACATCTCCGGTAGCTTCGGCGTCGCCACCTTTCCCGAGGACGGCGCCTCTGTCCACGCCATCCTCCGCAGCGCCGACTCCATGATGTACGAGGTCAAAAACACCACCCGAGACGACGTCGCCATCATGGGCAAAGTTCGCCAGCTCACCTCCATCAAGCCCGCGCACTCCGAGCGCCGCATCGCCGGCCTCCGCTAGACTGGAGCCTTTCCATCATCGAACTCGCGTCCTTGGCACAACCTTCCCGCTCTTTCCGCTTGCTTTCCTGTCAACCGACAGCTCTCCTACTCCGGCGTATGCCGCTCCAGCGAACCCGGCCGCCGCTTTTCCGGCTGGATCAGGTCGCGATTCTCAGGCGCCGTCGGATGCACGCCAAACTCCCACACCCCCAAATTGATCTCCTTGTCTCCCAGCACCTCGACCAGCGCGTACTCGCCGATCAGCAGCTGCTCGCGCGGCGTCAACTTCAACCAGTGCCCTCCCGGAAGCTCCGTCGCGTCCAGCTCCGTCACATCTTCCTGCCGCTTGCCCGTCCCCAGCTGCGCGAGGTTGAAGCTCGCCACCACCCGCGCATCCTGCCGCACGTCCAGACGCACAATCACATAATCGCTGTCGTTGGGTTTAGTCTTCTCCGCCGCGCTCCGGCCGGAAGCGCCGTGCGTGTCCACCGTCAGGGCCTCCCCGCTTGCCGGCAGCGCATCGTCCAGCTTCACGTAGATCACCGGATCGTTCACATGCATCTGCACCGCCGCCTTCTCGCCTTTCAGCACCACCACCTGGTGCGGCGCCGAGCCCGGTTTGATCGGCCCTCGCAGCACGCTGTGCCCCGTCTGCCGGTTCAGCTCGCCCTGCGATTGCACCAGCGGCACCAGCTCCGGCGTCGCCTGGTACGTGTCGAGCGCCAGCACGCCGTCGGTCGGCTCCAAACGCAAATCCGTTGCCACCTCAGGCGAAAGCGCCGCCCGTTCCGCCTCCTCCTTCAGCAGCTCCGGGTCGATCGCCGGAGCCGGCCGCACCGCCGCTGGAGCGTTCGGGTCCGGCGGCGCATGCTCCTGCGCCCAGCGCTTCGTCGCCTCCAGATCCACCAACTTCAGCGGAATCTCCTCAGTCTCCCCGCCCCGCTCCGCGCTCACGTACCGCACCCGGTCCTTCACCACCGTGTAGCTCATCACCACCTGGTAGCCGCCGTCCTTCAGAATCAGCCGCTGCCGATGCGGAGCTGCCCCCACCGGCGTAGTAGAAGCCGGCGTCTCTCCCCGATGCGCCAGTTGTGCCGGCGCCTGCATCCCCGCGGCCAGCGCCAGCGCCCAGCCCAATCCGCATGCTTTGCTTCGCCACATCCGCACACACCCCCGAGCCCCTATCCTAAGCCGCTCCGTCAACGTTGGCCGTTTGATCCGCCGCGCAACCAACGCGCAACCTTCGGGTTCATCTCCTCACGTAGAACCTCGAGCCGAAAACCTCGTCTAAGCTTTCGTCGTCCTGGCACTCGACCATCTCAGGAAAGTCGGTCCTCCTTATGAAGCTTGCTCCACCTTCTTTGGCCGCACTCGCAAAGCAGCTCACCCTTGCTTTGAGCACACTCTTCGCCGCAGCCATCTCTGCACAAGGTCCTGCTCCGCGTCTTGCTGCGCCCATTGACAACTCCGCACGTACGGTCCTCGCGGGCTCACGCTCCCCCCGCGCCCACGCCGAAAACGATGCCGGCCTGGTGCCGCAGTCCATGAAGATTCAGGGCATCAGTATAAATTTCAGCCGTTCCGCCGCCCAGCAGGCCGCGCTTGACACCCTGCTCGCCGCCCAGCAGGACCCCACCTCCCCGCTCTACCATCAGTGGCTCACCCCCGACGCCTTCGCCGCTCAGTTTGGCGTTGCCGCCTCCGATCTTCAGGCCGTCCAAAACTGGCTCATCGCCCAGGGCTTTCAGGTGGACGGCATCGCCCGCAGTCTCAACCGCATCACTTTCACCGGGACCGAAGCACAGGTAGAATCCGCCTTCGGCACCCAACTCCACTACTACACCTCCGGAACGGAAGAACATTTCGCGCCCGCCTCCGACGTAAGCCTTCCCGCTAGCCTCGCCGGCATCGTCCAGAGCGTCGGCAATCTCTCCGACTTTCGGCCTCATTCGCATCTCCGGCGCCCCGCCTCCCCGGCTTTTACCTCCGGCCAGAGCGGTAGCCACTTCCTTACCCCTAAAGATGTCGCCACTATCTATGACATCAACCCCGCCTACGCCGCAGGATACACCGGCACCGGCCAGTCCATCGCCATCGTAGGTCAATCCGCCGTCATCTTGTCTGACATCGTCAACTTTAAGACAGCCGCCGGCGTCAGCTCCCTGGCCCCTATCCCCGTGCTCTATCCCGGCTCCGGCGCGTCGACCGTTTTTGCCGGCGACGAGTCTGAATCCGACCTTGACCTCGAATACTCTGGAACCATCGCACCTGGGGCTACGGTCTACTTCGTCTACACCGGCTCCAGCACCAACTATGGTGCCTTCGACGCGCTCGTCTACGCCGTCATCAATGACATTGCCCCCATCATCAGCTCCAGCTACGGCGAGTGTGAGCCCAACCTCGGTGCCGCGAACTACGCCTACTACAACCAATATCTGCAGCAGGCTGCCGTCCAGGGACAAACCGTCATCGCCGCCGCCGGAGATGATGGATCGACGGACTGCTACGGCGTGACCGGAACTCCCGCAGCCACCCAGATCGCCCTCGCCGTCGACTTCCCCGGAAGTAGCGCCTACGTTACCTCTGTCGGAGGAACCGAGATCTCCGCCTCGAACAACACCACGACAAGTTCCACCTACTGGTCCTCGAATGGTTCAACCGATGTTCTCAGCTCCGCCCTCAGTTACATCCCGGAACTTGCCTGGAACGATGACGCAGTCAGCGCTGTCTCTGCAGCTCCCGGTTTGTCCTCCGGCGGCGGCGGCACTAGCCTCCTGACCCCCCGGCCCTCCTGGCAGGCCGGAACCATCGGCGGCGTTGCCTTTCCCGCGGGAACCATGCGCCTCGTTCCGGACGTCTCACTCATGGCTTCACCTGCAGAGCCTAGTTATCTTTACTGCTCCAGCGACTCTGGCGGAGACGGTGGTATCCAGGGAAGCTGCTCGAACGGTTTCCGCGACGGCAACAACACCAATCTTACGAGTGCTGGCGGAACGAGTTTTGCCGCTCCCATCTTCGCCGGCATGATGGCTTTGATCAACCAGGCCACCAAATCCTCCGGTCAGGGAGCGCTCGGACCAATCCTTTATCCGCTGGCCGCCAACGCCACCACCTATGCTGCTGCCTTCCACGACATTGTTGTCGGCAACAATGCTTGCACGAACTCTCCCGCGGCCCTCTCCTGTGCCTCTTCAGGCCTGACCAACTACGTCACCACCACCGGCTACGATGAAGCCACCGGCCTGGGATCGGTCGACCTCTTCAAGCTGCTTAGCGCCTGGCCAGTACCATCCGCTACCACCTCCTCACTGCGGAGCACTAGCGTCGCCTTGTCCGCCTCTACCGCTGCGCCCAAGGCTGCTGCCGCCGATGCAATCACCATTACGGTTACGCCGGGAACGGGAAGCTCCGCCGCCACACCCACCGGCACGGTCAGCCTGGTCATCACAGACACAACCTCCACCACCACGGCAACCACCAACGCCGTCTACACCACTGCGGCCACCAACGCTTCGGTCACCCTTGCCGGTGGCGTCGCCTCCTACAGCTTTGTCGGCAGTACGAATGGCCAGTACTCCGTCGTCGCGAAGTACTCCGGAGATGGAACCTATGCTCCGTCCACCTCCACCTTGCTCCTCCAGGTTGGGCAGACCGGCAGCTTCAATCTCTCCGTCCCGAGCACCACAGTGACCAACGGCAGCACCGCCACCTCCACGGTCACCGTCACTCCTATCAATGGCTATGTCGGCACGGTCTCCTTCTCCGTTACGGCCAGCCCAACCATTGCCAACGCCTGCTATGCGTTGGGCACGGCGGCCGTAAACGGAACGGCAGCGGCGACTGCCACGCTCTCCATTTACACCAGCCAGACCACGTGCACCGCGACGCCCACGGCTACAACTCTCTTCCAGAACGGGGTAAAACGGCAGTTTGTCTCCGCAAGTGGAGTCGCCCACACTCAGGCTCCAGCCTCTCACCCCATGCCATTTGTTCTAAGCTTCGCCGGATTGCTCACCATCGGCATTGCCGGACGCCGCTCAAAGAAGATTCGGTCTCTTGTGGCCGTTCTCCTCTTGGCTGTTCTAGGCTTCGGCCTCTCGGCTTGTAGCGGCGCCAGTACGGCACCCGCCAACACCGTTACGCCCACCACCAACGTCGCAAAAGGCCCCTACACCATCGTCGTCCACGGTACGGACACGGTGACCAACACCACAACCAACTACGCCAGCTTCACCCTTACCGTTCAGTAACGATAGTTGGGGCATTCCATACGGAGTGCCCCAACATCTGAATTGCTGTCCTGTTCAAAGAAACGGGCCACTCTTCAAGGGCGCGCAATTGTGTTCCACATTCCCGAACAGAACCTGTGCTTATTTCTCTCTCTCTGCTTATGCTGTCAAGCCCGCATTCATTGTCTTAGCGCATCAACTAATTCATAACAAACAGCTTATCGGCACAAGAAAAGTGGCACATCTTACCTGGCCGTCCCCGTACAGTAGAGACATACCCAATTTCAGGCAAACGCACGAACCCTGCCGTATTCCTAAGAGTTAGCTACACAGTTGCACACACCTCTGCGAAACACAGCGGCAACCCACTAGCCGTCATTCTGGCGAAGCCAGAATCCCCATATTTCCGTGCCGAGCTGCTACAAAGCATCGGACATGTCTTTCGGCCTAGCATCCCGTACTGAGTCCAGACTTAACCTCTTTGCTTTGAGGACTTTAGCCAAAAAGAGGGGGAGGGGGGTACATTCGCTTTAGTGCAGTTCCTCAGGAATAACCGCATACTGGATTAGCAGCTCGAACGGCACAATCTTGAGCGTGTTCTCATGCGTTGCCTCAAGCACCACCGGACAGGCAGCCCCGGCCTTCGTCGCCTGGAGCCAGCGCGTCGCGCAGACGCACCAGCGGTCACCCGGCTTCAGCCCCGGGAACCCGTACTGCGGCATCGGCGTCGAAAGATCGTTGCCGAACGACTTTGAAGTCGTCAGAAACTCCGCACTCACGATGCAGCACACAGTATGCACGCCCACATCGTCCGGGCCTGTCTCACAGCAGCCCGTCCGGTAAAAACCGGTCATCGGCTCACAGCCGCAGGTCGTCAGTGCCTGCCCAAGTACGTTTTTTCCGCGTGCCTCGATTGGTTCGGTTTCTGCCATTCTGCTATTGTAGGCTTCCGCGGGAAGCTTACTTGCTGGCCATTGCCATCTTCTGCTCGTACTCCTCGTACGGGCCCTTGTGATCGGTAATGTGAAAGTCAGTCGGGCCGCCCTCAAAGTGCCAGATGCGCGTCCCGGCCTCTTCGATCAGGTCCTGATCGTGCGTCACCAGAAACACGGTTCCTTCATACTTCTGGATCGCCTGGTTGAGCGCGTTGATGCTTTCAAGATCCAGGTGATTGGTCGGCTCGTCGAAGATTAGCACGTTCGGCTTCTGCAGCATGATCTTGCAGAACAGCAGCCGCGCCGCCTCGCCTCCGCTCAGCGCCTCGGTCTTCTTCATGCCCTCTTCACCGCGGAAGAGCATCTGCCCCAGAATCCCGCGGATGTCCTCCTTGGTCGCCTTCGGGTCGAAGCTGTGCAGCCACTCCGCCGCAGTCGTCCCCTTCGGAATCGACGCGGTATGGTCCTGCGCGAAGTAGCCAATCTGCACCTCGTGGCCCCACTTCACCTCGCCCGCATCGATGGCCTGCGTGTCGGATTCATCCACCCCGGGCGCATTGGCAAGCAGCGCCTTGATCAGGGTCGTCTTGCCCTGACCGTTGCGCCCCATCAGGATGACCTTATCGCCACGCATCACCGACGCCGAGAACTTTTGGATTACGTGCTCGGTTTTGCCGTCCTTCTGCGGATAGGACTTGCTGACGTTCTCAAACTCCAGCACGTTCTTGCCCGAGGGCCGCAGCATGTCGAAGCGGATGAACGGACGCGCAATGTTCGAGCGCGCCAGCTCGGAGGTCGCCAGCCGTTCGACCTCCTTCTTGCGCGAGTTCACCTGGCTCGACCGCGTACCGGCCGAGAAGCGCGCAATAAAGTCGTTCAACTGCGCAATCTTCTTCTCGCGCTGCTCGTTCTGGTTCTCGATACGGGTGCGGACCGACGTCTTCTGCAGCACCATATCGTCGTAGCCGCCGTTGTAGGTGATGATCGTCTGGTAGTCGATGTCGGCCGTATGCGTGCAGATCGCATTCAGGAAGTGACGGTCGTGCGAGATCGTGATCACGGTGCCGCTGTACCGGATCAGGAAGTCTTGCAGCCAGTGAATCGACTCTAGGTCCAGGTAGTTCGTAGGCTCGTCCAGCATCAGCGCTTCCGGGTCGCCAAATAGCGCTTGCGCCAACAGTACGCGAACCTTTTGCCCACCCTGCAGCTCGCTCATCGTGCGCTCGTGCAGCTCGTCTGGGATGTCGAGTCCCTGCAGCAGCACGGCGGCGTTGGCCTCGGCCTCGTAGCCATTTTCGTCGCCGACGATGCCTTCGAGCTCGCCCAGCCGCGAGCCGTCTTCGTCCGTCATCTCGGCCTTGTTGTAGATAATCTCCCGCTCCTCGAGCGCCGCCCAAAGGCCTTTGTTGCCCATGATGACAGTGTCGATCACGCGGTAGGCGTCGAACTCGTACTGGTCCTGCTTTAGGACCCCGAACTTCCGGGGCCGGACCACGTTGCCCTTTTGTGGATCGATCTCGCCGGTAAGCACCTTCATAAAGGTTGACTTGCCGGCACCGTTCGGCCCAGTCAAGCCGTAGCGGCGGCCATCCGTAAACGAGACCGAGACATCCTCGAAGAGCAGCTTCGAGCCGTAACGCATGGTGACACTGGAGGTAGAGATCATAGTCGATTCCTGATGTGGAGCTTACTTAAGCCTACCTTATCCGAGCCACTTTCCGCAGGAGTAACCGCCTATTGCTGTTGCTGAGCCATCTGTTGCTGCCGGGTCAGGGGTGGCGGCGCATCGGGCTGCGCCTGCGCTTTCTCAACCAGGATCGACCAGTCTTCCGGCACAGGCATCTCCTGGTCGAGCAGCGGCGTGCCCTCGCTTGGCGTAACCCGCACCGCAACGGTCAGATCGCTCTTGGCGCGGCCGCGGAACATTCCATGCGTGGGCGGCACATCCGAGTAGTCGCGTCCGATTGCCGTCCGGATATGCCGCTCTCCAGCGACTAGCCAGTTGGTCGGATCGAACCCGACCCAGCCGAAGTGCGGCATCAGCACCTCGATCCACGCATGGGTCGCCGAGGCCGCGGACCGGTCCGTCTCCTCTCCGCGATGCGCCAGGTAGCCGCTGACGTACCGGCACGGCATGCGCAGCTTGGTCCGGATCAGCGTAATCATGATGTGCGCAAAGTCCTGGCACACCCCTTGCCGGGACTTAAGCGCATCGTCGATCGGCGAGTCCACTTTGGTCGAACGCGGAACATAGTCGAAGTACTTGAACAAGCGTCCGTTCAGCTCATGCAGCAGCATCAGCGGATCGTCACGGCGCGTCACCTCAAGGTCGGCGGCCAGCGTGTCGAGCAGCGGAGTCGGCGCGCAGAACTCGCTTGTAAAGAGGAACTCCCAGTAGTCGCCCTGCTCGATCATCGCGTCGAGATCCGCCCACGCATCGGGCGCCAAAAACGACGGTATTTCGAACGCCGGCTGCACCTCTACCAGCGACTCCGCCACGATGACGAGCTGCCGATGCTGGCCGGGGATGTCGAAGTGATGCACGTTGTTCGCCAGGTGATCCCGATAGCTGAAGACCCGGCAGCGCGGGCTCACCGAAAGATGAAACGTCAGGCAGCGCTGATTTTGATCGCTGCGCGGGTGCATGCGCGTCTCCATCATGCTCTCGCTTACGGCATGGTCGTAGAGAAATTTGGTCAGGTGGCGAATCGAGTAAAACATGGCACTCCTTCGCTGCTGCCTAGCTGGCCAGCGCTGCCTGAATGGAATAATCGACGTAGAGCTCGTAGATCGTATTGTGGATCTCACGGCATTGCACCTGGATCGTGCGCAAATAGGCCACGATGTCGCCGTCCAGAATTTCATCCACGCCCGAGTAACTCAAGCTTCCCTGCAGGCGTCCGGCCAGGCGCCGCAGCGGATCGGCGCGAACCTTGCCGGACTCTCTCTGAATGTTGTCGAGCGAGCACTGCAGCGAGTCGATCGAGAACCGCAGTGAGTGCGGGAAGTCCTCATCGAGGAGCAAAAATTCGAGAATCCGTTCCGGCGTCAGATCCGCCGTGTAGACCTTGCAGTATGCCTCGAACGCGGTCGCCGAGCGTAAAAGGCCCATCCAATCCAGGTACTCGTTGCCTTCCACGCGCTCGCTTTGTCCATCGCCCCAGAGGTCGTCGTGGAAGGCTTCGAGCAGCGAAGCAGTCGCGGAGGCGCGCTCAATATAGCGGCCCACCTGGATAAACTGCCAGCCCTCGCCATGGCTCATCGTTGAATCCGTCACGCCCTGGAATTGGTGCACGGCCTCCATCACCTGGGTCAAAAACTCGGTGGGCAGTTCAGGCTCCATCGACATGGTTCCCGGCTCAGGACTCTTGCTCAATCCAGGTAAGGTAACGGCCAGGTAGAGGCTGTTGAGCCGGTGCCATTGCTCAGTTGAGATCTGCTCGCGCACATGGCGGGAGTTCTCGCGCGCCATGATGATGAGCGAGAGAATGGACGAGCGGGAGTTCGTATCGAAGCTAAGCTGACGTACCAGCTCATACGGATCGCCCTTCCACTTGACGTCTTTCGGAGTGCCGAGCGCCTGAAGCACACGTTGCCAACGACGTTCCGCGCTGGCGGAAGACTCATCCAACATCAAGTTCAGGTTGACGTCGAGCAAACGCGTGGTGTGCTCGGCGCGTTCAAGATAGCGGCTCATCCAGTACAGGCTGTCAGCGACACGTGAGAGCAAAGTGTTCTCCTCGATCGAGCTAAGCGATCTGTCCAAAAAAAGGAAGGTGTTCCGCTTTCACTTCTGTCAGATCAATGCGCTCAGAGGCGTGTTGAATATCAATCCCGACCACCTTTCCGGCAGCGTCGAAGTCGATGACGAGACCATCAGCGATCTCCTGAGAGTCACTGCTCACCGCTGCGGAAAGATCGATGTAGAGAGAGTCGGTTTCTTTATAGTAGTTAAGGGTCAAAGGTTCCTCCTGGCGAAGCCCCGATCTGCAAACGCGTTATGCAGCGTGATGCCGTCGCTCAAAGTGACTACCCTAAGCGCTTTACCAAGCAACTCGGGAGGGTAGCCCCATAAGCGGATACGTCCATCCGCCTGCGCCTCTTTATAAACAGGAGAGGCAATGATTGCGAGACACCACTCAATTCTAAGGTAAGGCCGTTTTCGCAGCACCTGTTCGCGGAAGTATTCGGTCATCAAGGGTAAGTCACTCAATGAATCTCTTCACTCGCTCAGCACCCACGTATCCTTGCTGCCCCCGCCCTGGCTTGAGTTCACCACCAGCGACCCGCGCTTGAGCGCCACTCGCGTCAGCCCTCCCGGCACTACCGACACCTTGTCGCCGTAGAGCACATACGGGCGCAGATCGACATGCCGCGGCTCCAGGCCATCGCCGATCAGGCAAGGCGCGCGCGAGAACGAGATGGTCGGCTGCGCAATGTAATTGCGCGGATCGGCCTTGATCTTCTCTGCAAACTCAGCCTGCTCGGCTTTGGTCGAATGCGGCCCGATCAGCATGCCATAGCCACCGGATTCACCGACTGCCTTGACGACCAGCTTGTCCAGATTCTGCAAAACGTGCTGCCGAGACTTGGGATCAGTCAGCAGGTACGTCTTTACGTTTTGAAGAATCGGCTCTTCCGACAAGTAATACTTAATGATGTCCGGCACGTACGCGTAGAGGGCTTTATCGTCCGCCACGCCCGTGCCGAACGCATTGGCCAGCGTCACATTGCCCGCACGGTAAGCATTGAACAACCCGCTGACGCCCAGGATCGAATCGCCACGAAACGACAGCGGGTCGATAAAGTCGTCGTCTACCCGCCGGTAGATCACATCGACGCGCCGCAGCCCTGAAGTCGTCCGCATGTAGATCACGTTGTCATGCGTGACCAGGTCGCGGCCCTCGACCAACTCGATCCCCATCTGCCGCGCCAGATACGCGTGCTCAAAGTAGGCCGAGTTGAAGACTCCCGGCGAGAGCAGCACGATGTTCGGCTCCGGCCGGCCCTCCGGCGCGAGCGACCGCAGCGTGCCCAGCAGCAGCTGCGTGTACTGCTCGATCGGCTTGACGTTGTAGCTGCGAAAGAGCTGCGGGAAGATGCGCTTCATCACGCGCCGGTTGGTCAGCATGTAGCTCACCCCCGAAGGCACGCGCAGATTGTCTTCCAGCACCACAAACTCGCCATCCTGCATGCGGATCAGGTCTGTCCCGCAGATCGCCACATAGACATTGCGTGGAACTTGCAGCCCAACCATCTGTCGCCGAAAGTGCTTGCAGCTGTAGACCACCTCACGGGGAACGACGCCGTCGGCCAGGATGCGCCCCTCGTTGTAGATGTCGCGCAGGAACAGGTTCAGCGCCATGATCCGCTGCGTCAGCCCGCGCTCGACTTTATTCCACTCGGCCTGCGTGATGATGCGCGGCAGCAGATCGTAGGGGAAGATCTGCTCCTTCCCGTCCTCCCGCCCATAGACGGTGAAGGTGATGCCCTGGTTGAGGAAGCTGAGGTCGGCGGCGGCCTTGCGACGCGATAACTCCCCTTCCGGCAACGAAGCGAAGTGGTTCAGCAGAGGCTCATAGTGGCCATGAAGCTGATCCGGCCCTTCGAACATCTCGTCATAGGCGTGGTCCAGCAGATAGTTCTTTAGCGTGTTGCGCTCGAAGGTCTGTGCCTGGTTGGAGAGCATCGGAACTTCGAGTATAGAGCGAGAACAGGGCAAAGGCTTGGGGCAGGTTCCCGCCGCGCCTTTAGAAGTGGAGCACCAGGTCGCTGGCCACCGTGAACTGGTTCTGCTTGCTTCCGTTGTCGTAGGCGTCCCGGTCCCAGGCGTGGTCGAACCGAACTTCGGGGCGAATCTGTATCGTGGTCCCGATCCAGTGGCTCCACATAAACGTGTTCTCGGTGTACTTGGTGTTGTAGCCCGTGCGCTGGCCTTTTTTGTCGTTCAGGTAGTCGCTGCGGAACGAGAGGAAGTCGTGCAGCCCCAGCTCGCGGTTGATGTAGTTGTCCACCGCCCACTCCGGAGCAAAGCACTTTTGCTGACCGCTCAGGCAGGTTGCGCCATTGGTGCCGGGCTGCGGAACCAGCGCGCCACGGCTGCTCGGCACATCGCGCTCGTACATCAAATAGGCTTCACTCGCGATATGCCATTTCTTGCCGATCTTGTGGTACCAGGTGCCGTCATATTGCTGCAGATTGTTGAACGCGTACTCGCCGTCGTTGATGCCGTTGGCGCAGAGATAGAAGTTGTCGTCGACCGACTTCGTTGTGTAGCTCACGCATGCGGTCGCTGAGGGCTGCGCATCTCTCGTCCAAAGCGCCACGTCATGGCCTCCGGTAAGGCCCGCCTGGACTGTCCACCGGTCGTTGAGCTGGATGGTCGCGAGTACGCCGGTGTCGGTAAAGGGATCGATCGAATACAGCAATGAGTGCGAGAAGATGTAGTTGTTGGGGCTGAGCTGCGCCTCGATGCCCGGGATCGAGATGAAGCGACCGATGCGGATATTCATGCCGTGCGCCACCTGTGGCACGTAGATGTCGACGTATTCGAGCACAGGATCGAAGCCGTACTGATGGTGGTCGCGGATCAACTGGTAGCTGATGTAGCCCTTGTCGGTCGTGTAGCGGTAGTCGGTTCCGTAAAACGCGGTCAAGTGAAAGCCGACATCGATGTGCTCGCGCTGTACGGAGTCGGGAAGGCGCTCAACGTAGATCACGGCCTGGTTGAGCTCGACCCGATTCGGGTAGGCGTCGTTGGCTTCGGGTGAGTTGCTGTGGGCCGACGTGCTGCCGTTGACCGAAGGCTCGATCCAGCCGTAGATCTTGGTTCGGCTCTTCGCGCCGTTTAGCGCCGTCATCAGCGGGTAGGAGTTGGTGTCGGCCTCGCCGATGATGGGTGACCCGCCGTAGGACCAGTCCGCGCTTGGAAACGGAGGCGAATCGAGCGGCGAGGGAGGTCCGCGGCGCGCTGGAGCAGGGCTGGGCGGCGCGGTCGGGTGCCAGTCCTCGCGATAGAACGCTGCCAGTCTGCCGAAGAAGGAGCCGGCCGAAACCGGCTGCGCAGCCGGAGTTGCGTCCGATCTTGCCGGAGTTTGCTGCGCGGTCGCATCCTCCGGGAGCGCGTCTATCGATTGACCACGAGCGAGGAACGGGGCCCCCAGGAGCCCGCAGAGGACAATTCCCGACAGCGCAAGACGGTGGCCCGCTGCCGGGCGTTTACAGACGTTGGCGAACATAGGCCCTCAGATGCGCATCAGGTGCAGGGGACGAGTCATGTTAGCGCGTATTCCTTCGGATGAGGGCACCAACTCCAGTCAACAGCCTTACTGGCCCGTGTAGTAGCCATCACGGGTCTGCACCAAGAGCTTATTCTGCTTTGGAATCGTCAGGTCGACCTGGTGATAGCCGTCGGCTGCGGCGGCTTCGGCAGGGGTGTAGCCGAGCCGATACTGCGAGCGGAGTTCCTCGCTGATTTGGTTGTAGATCGACGGCAGATCCTGCTTTTTAGAGACTTCAAACATCCGTCCGCCAGTCTCGCTCGAGATGCGGTCGAGGATCTTTTTACCGTCGACGCGGTTCTCGTTCCCGCCTCCGCCACGAGAGCCGCCCCCACTCCCGGGATAACCGCCTCCTCCTCCTCCTGGAAAGCCGCCGCCCCCGCGCCGGCCTCCTCCGGGGAATCCTCCGCGATTCTGGTTGTCCGGATGGGGCTCTTCTCCTTTGAAGTAGATCGAGTAGACGATCTCGTTGGCGCGCTGCGCGGCCTCAATGGAGCTTGCCAGCGACTTGCGGCTGCCGTTGTCCACGCCGTCCGAGAGGATGACGACCGCCTTGCGCCCGGTTTGCTTGGACATCAGTTCGGTGCCGCTGAGATACAGCGCGTCGTAGAGCTCCGTGCCTCCGTGCCGGCGAACGCTCCCGCCCTGGCTGTCTCCTGAGTCGCTTGAGTCGGAGCCGCTGGCATTGTTGCTGTTGGGGCTGGGAGTATCGAGTTCCTTGAGGGCGGCTTGCAGCTTGGGGGTAGAGGCGGTCAGGTCCTGCAGCAGCTCGGTTTCACGCGCAAACTGAATCACGAAGGCGCGGTCGGGTGCCTGGCCGGACGGCGCCTTCAGCATGGTATCCAGGAAGGCGCTGCTGGCGGTCCGCTCCTGGTCGAGAACGCTGCGCTGCGACTGGCTGACATCGACGAGCAGGCCAAGGGTCAGCGGGAGGTTGGAGTCTTTATCGAAGTAGCGGATGACCTGCGGCTTACCGTCCACCGAGAGCGTGAAATCGTCCTTGGTCAGGTTCTGCACCAGCGCGCCCTTCTTGTCGCGAACGACGACCGGCAGGTTGACGAGTTTGGCCGCGAGCGAGAGAGTCTGGGTCTTGTCCTCGGCGCTGGCGTCGGGCTTGGGTGGCGGCAGCTTGAGAGTCTGGGCGCCGGCGAGCGAGAGCGGTCCAGCGAGCGAGCCGCAGACAGCTATCCTTAGAAGAAGGGGGGAGTGGTACATGCTCTTTAGACGGGCCGATAGCGGACCATGTTTCAGGACGGCGTGTTCGCCAGAAGCCACCCTGCTAGACTAGAGGTACTGCGCATTTTTCCGGCCTTCCCTCATAATCAAGCGCAAACAGAATAGGACATCGAGCCACCGTGAGTTCCGCTACCGCAGAAGCCATCCGCAACATCGCCATCATCGCCCACGTCGACCACGGCAAGACCACGCTGGTCGACGCGATGCTCCGTCAATCCGGCACCTTTCGCTCGAACGAAGCCGTGGCCGAGCGCGTGATGGACTCGAACGATCTTGAAAAAGAGCGTGGCATTACGATTCTGGCCAAGAACACGGCCATCCATTACAAAGATTCGAAGATCAACATCGTCGACACCCCGGGCCACGCCGATTTCGGAGGCGAGGTAGAGCGTGCGCTGAAGATGGTCGACGGCGTGGTGCTGCTGGTCGATGCGTCCGAAGGCCCATTGCCGCAGACGCGCTATGTGCTTTCAAAGGCGCTCGAAGCGAAGCTGACGCCAATCGTGGTGGTGAACAAGATCGACCGCCCCGACGCCCGCCCGCAAGAGGTACTGAACGAGGTGTATGACCTGTTCATCGATCTCGATGCGGATGAGAGCGTGCTTGAGTTTCCGGTCATTTACACCAACGGCAAGGCGGGCACGGCGACGCTCGATCTGGCGGTTCCGGGAACCGATCTACAGCCGTTGTTTGAACTGATCTTCAAGACGATTCCGGCCGCGCCGGGTACGGCAGACGGTGATCTGCAGGTGCTGGTGACGAACCTCGACTACTCGGATTACCTGGGCCGGCTGGCGATTGCGCGCGTGTTCAACGGAACGCTGAAGACCGGCCAGGAGGTCAACGTCTCGAAGATCGACGGCTCGCTGATGCCGGTGAAGGTGACCAAGCTATTTACCTTCAACGGGCTGAAGCGCGAGGACATCACCGAGACGACCGTGGGCGACATCGTGGCGATTGCCGGCATCCCGGGCATCACGATTGGCGAAAGCTTCTGCGCGCTCGAAAATCCAAGGCCGCTGCCGGTGATCACCATCGACGAGCCGACGATTGCGATCAACTTCTCGGTCAACAACTCGCCGTTCGCAGGACGCGAAGGCAAGTTCGTCACCTCGCGCAATATCAAGGACCGCTTGGATCGTGAACTGCTGACGAACGTTTCGATTCGTATGGAACCGACGGACGCCGCCGACACCTTCAAGGTGCTGGGCCGCGGCGAGCTGCAGCTTTCGGTGCTAATTGAAATGATGCGACGCGAGGGTTTTGAGCTTTTAGTCTCGCGTCCAACCATCGTGACCAAGCGAGTGGAAGGCGCGCTGATGGAGCCATCTGAAGTGCTGACCATCGACATTCCCGAAAACTTCGTCGGCACAGTAATTGAGCGGCTTGGACCAAGAAAAGGCGAGATGGTCAAAATGGCCAATCATGGCTCGGGCCGGGTGCGGATGGAGTTCAAGGTGCCGTCGCGCGGGCTGATCGGGCTGCGTAACGAGATGTTGACTGAGACGCGCGGCACCATCGTGATGAACTCGATTGCCGGCGACTACATTCCGTATCAGGGCGAGATCCCGCAGCGGCCATCGGGAGCGCTGATCTCGGATCGCCAAGGCGTGACGACGACCTACGCGCTCGACGGCGTGCAGGAGCGTGGTGCGCTGTTCATCGGCGATGGCGTCGAGGTGTATGAGGGCATGCTGGTCGGCGAGCACTCGCGCGACAACGACCTGGACGTCAACGCTGTGCGCGAGAAGAAGTTGACCAACATGCGTGCTTCGGGGTCGGACGATGCTTTGCGTCTCGTACCCTTCAAGGTGCTGACGCTTGAGCAGTCGATCGAGTTCATCGCTGACGACGAGCTGGTCGAGGTAACGCCGAAGAGCCTGCGCATGCGGAAGAAGGTACTCGCCTCCAATCGGCGGCCGAAGGGCAATCGCGGCGGCAGTGTACTTGAGTAGATGTCTAAGGCAGGAATGTCTTTCCTGCCCAGTGAAGCATTATGGTAAGCGAACCCAGGTCTCAAAAGCGAGACCTGGGGCATCTGCTTCGTGGGCAGCATCTGGGGCTTGGAAGTGTTTATCTTGCGATCATGACCCGTATCTCTGCATGCTGAAAGGCCTGGGTAAGTTCAGGCGAAATGCCGTCATCGGTGATGAGCATATCGATGTCGGCAGCAGCGCAGATGACAGCGGGACTCACCATGCCGACTTTGCTCGAATCGGCGACCACGATCACCTGCCTGGCGCGCCGGCTCATGGTGCGGAAGACAGCGGCTTCTTCAGGCTGAATCGTCGTCGCACCGTATTCCGGGTCGATGCCGCAGACACCAAGAAAGACCTTGTCCAGCCGGACAAGATTCAGGGCTTCGAGTGTTGCCGGGCCGATTAGCGAAAAGGCTCCTGGCCAGCGCATACAGCCGCCCAGCAGCATGGTGTCCGGTCCATGGCTCGAACTCAACTCTAACCCGATGTTCACCGCGTTGGTCACGATGTGCAAGCCGGTCCTCAGGCGCAGGCTCCGTGCGACTTGGGTCGTCGTGGTACCGGCGGTGATGCCGACTGTTTCGTTCTCTTGTACAAGGTCCGCCGCTGCGCTTGCGATGCGCTGCTTTTCCAACGCAAAACGCTCCTCCCGCACATTGAAGGAGGCATCGAAGCGGAACGGCTCATACGTCTGCCCCGCTAGCATGACGCCGCCATGCGTACGATGGATGAGGCCACGCTCATCGAGCCGCACCAGATCGCGGCGGATGCTTGCGGGGGACGTGGCAAACAGATCGGTCAGGTCTTCGACCGAGGTTTTGCCGTTCTTCAGCAGCAGTCTCAGAATCTCTTTTGCGCGTTTTTCGGTCTTGGAAGACATGCCTGCAGCTCGGTGGAGAGGATCGATCCTGGCCCGGTCAGCTTATTGTACGGAACCCGCCTGTACGAGTCGGCATATCTGGAGTTGTACCCGTAACAAACTGCATCACAGCTTGTCCTGCCGCCTCAGCTACCCACAAGGCTGGCAGGCTCCCGGCAGGTAAGGATGGCTTGCTGCAGCGCGCGGACATCCTCCGGACGGACGATGTAGCGCGTGTACTCGTCCGATGCTGCATCTCCCAGGTGCATGGTGCGCGCCTGATACTGAACGGGGCTTGGCACCGCGTACCGCAGCGCCGCATGAAACTCGGACACGCCGCTCTCGCGGGCGATCTGCTGCACGTTGCCGGGCCGTATACCGCCGCCGGCCATGACCCGGATGCGGTCTCCGCCTGCCCGCACCATCGCTTCGAGGCGGTGTCGTCCGGCGAGCGCGGTCGGCTCAGCACCGGAGGTCAACACACGATCCGCGCCGGCGCGAATGATGTCTTCCAATGCGGCCTGAGGATCGCGCGTCATGTCGAGTGCACGATGAAAGGTAACCTCCATGGGACGGGCGAGCTCGATCAGTGTCCGCGTTCGCTCCCTGTCCACGTCGCCATACTCCGTGAGGAGACCGAACACGACTCCGTCCGCACCTGCCTCTGCGGCGAGCGCGATATCGGTGCGCATGATCGCCACTTCTTCCTCCGAGTAGAGGAAATCGCCGCCTCGCGGACGGATCATCACATTGACCGCAATCGAGACTCGCTCACCGACAGCGCGCAAGAGGCCGAGGCTGGGAGTGAGACCGCCCTCTGCCAGCGCGGTGCAGAGTTCGATGCGTTGTGCGCCGCCCGCTTGTGCTGCAAGCGCGGACTCGAGCGAGTCCACGCAGATCTCAAGAACTGTCACGGCCATACATTCCTGTGTTTCACGGACTGAGAAGACACTCGTCCTCGTTTGAGGATCGACGCGCGCTGAGGGCCGCGCCGATCACGCCTTGCATGAGGTCCATGCCGCTTAGAAGCGATAGTTCGCGGAGAACTGGAGACGCCGTTCTGTGGAGCGTACAGCCTGGCCACCGGTTTGGCCGGAGATATTCCCAAAGGTGCTGTCGGTGATGCTGGTATCCGGATTGCCATAGCTCACGATGTTGAAGGCGTTGAAGGCATCGAAGCGGAAGCCGACGGTTTGCTCGCGGTAGGTATGAAAGTCCTTGAACGCGGACATGTCGACGTTCAGATAACGTGGACCGCGGGTATTGCCGTTGCGGGCGTTGCCGAAGACGTTTGGTGCAGGAGTTCCGAAGGCACACAGGCCGTTATCGACGCCAGCGGTCTGGCAGGGAATGGCCGAGGGATCGGTACCGTACCAGTTGTCGATGCTGCGATTGACAATCTTAAGCGGACGATACTGGTTGGGACGCGAGTTACCAAAGCTGTTTGAGTTGTTTCCGGGACCCGTGATCGTCTCCGCAAAACCGCTGTAGGCGACGGCTGCAACGGAGGCCTTCCACCCGCCGATGAACTCATCGACAAGACGATTCGAGCCGGAGAGGAAGCTTTGTCCACGGCCGACCGGCAGCGCATAGACTCCGGTTCCGCTGAAGTTATGGCGGACGTCATAAGGTGCGGGACCCCAATCCGCACGGCTGTCGTAGTAGTTCTGGAAGGCGCCCTGGCTTTCTCCGGTGGCGCCGGACGTATTGAGGGGATAGTTTCCGGTGCTGTTAGTAAGCGCCTTGCTATAGGTGTAGTTCAGCGTGAACTCCAGGCCGTGATTGACGCGTTGGCGAAGAACCGCCTCAAGTGCCTGGAAGTTAGAGGCGGCTCTGGATTCCGTAATCAGCAGCGAGTTGGAGCCGATGCTGATGGAGGGATCGATAGCATTAACGCCGAGATACTGGTTGTTGTAGTAGCGCGCCGAGGTGGGATCACCGTTGACGAGGTACTGATTCAGGTTGCCGTAATCCTCGATATGCTGGCCCTGCTCGCCAAGATAACCGACCTGCAGAGACAAGCTGCGAGTGAACGCGTACTCGGTAGTGAGATTGAACTCCTGCACGTAAGCGGGCTGGATGTTTTGTGGGTAGACGTTGAAGGTTCCGTCTTGGGCAAGCGTCCCTCCGGTAAAACCCTGCTCCGCCGTACGCGGTGTGCTGGGTGTGCCGGGACTGGGTTTATTGACCGTGGCGTTGACAGCCTGGATAAACGGCGTAATCGAGGTCAGCCGTTGGTTGGATGAGTTTCCTTCATAAAAGCTGGTGGCGCCATACCCACCTCGCACCACCAAACGGCTGTTGACCTGGTAAGCAAATCCAAGACGCGGCATGATCTGACGGAAGTTGCTGTCGTAGCAGCCGCGATTGCTGCAAAGCCCAGCCCCGGCTGGCGCTCCGGCCGGCAGATGATCCGCATAGATGACCTGTCCGGTCGCGATGTTGATGTTGCCGGTCTTGTTATTCTGCTCAATCCAGGGTTGGTCGTATTCAAAGCGCACGCCAATGTTCAAGGTCAGGCTCGACGAGGCTTTGTAGTCATCGTTGATGTAGCCGGCAGCCCGCCACTGGCGCTGCCCAACGTTGGCACTGGCCAAGGTTGCGCTTGCCATGGAGACACGATCGAGCAGGAAGTCTGCCGCGCCATATCCACCCCCATTCACACCAGCGGAGTTGCTGGTGAAGGCGCCGGTGTAGTTCAGGTTGCCGAGGTAGCCGGAGTTGTTGCTGGTGGGATAGTTGGTTTGGTAGCGAAGCGCCTGGACGCCGACACGGAAGGTGCTCTTGCCGCGCTCCAGCGTAAGGTCGTTGATGTAACTGAAGGTGTTGTCCGTGAGGCTGCCGTTTTCGGTGGCCTGGTTGCCGACAGAGCTGACGCCGTCACTGAAATTCTGCGCGGTGAAGCCTTGAAAGGCCTGATTGGGAAAGTTGATTCCTACTACCGCATCGCCATTGTTGCCGAAACGGCCGGTCCCATCGATGGGCAAACCTTGCCGCCAGGCGACACGGGTATAGCCGATGCGCGCAGAGTTTACGATGGTGGGCGAAAAAATATGCACCCAGTTGGCACCGGCAATCTTCGATGGGTACGTGCTGCCGTTGGGAAAGGTAATGGCCAACACTGAGGAGGCACCATCGTACGCCGTCGAATCAGAGAAGAACCCCGTGATCTTGTCGGCGTTGCGCGGGTCGAACTCGATCTTCACATCGCCCTGGTTGTTGGCCCGAAAGGTGCGTTGCGCCCCCTGAAGATTGTTGTTGAGGATACTACCGGTAGCGGGCGCCGCGTTAGGCAAGGGGTAGAGCGCCGGATTGGCAAAGAGAAACTTCGCCACCGGGTTAATTATGGGAACTCCCACGTTACCTATATACGGCGCAAAGTTGTTTAGCGGATCGTAGAGCTGGATCTTATTGGTGGCGCCCAGAAGCGCGGAAAAATCTCCATTGCGCATCGCCGGCGTCAAGACGCTCGCCTGGCTGATGCCGCCGGTGTGAAAGCGCGAGCCGAGATAATCCACAAAGAAAAATAGCTTGTCGCGTTTGATCGGGCCACCCAACGTGCCGCCGAACTGATTCTGGGAGAAGGGATTGGTTTGGATGATGGGATCGGCGTGCTTATTGGTCCAGGAGTTGGCGTTGAGCTTGTAATCCTGCAGGTAACCGTAGGCCGAGCCATGAAAACGATTGGTGCCGCTCTTGAGTACGCTGACTACGCCGCCGCCGTTGACGTTGCCGTAGTCGGCCGGGGAGTTGGCGGTGAGCACCTTGACCTCCTGCAGCGACTCAGGCGCCGGGCTGTAGGCGATCACGTTGTTGAAGGTTTCGTTCAGGTCGATGCCGTCGAGCGTGTAGTTGTTCGCCTGGGCGCGATTCCCGTTGAGGTTCACGCTATCGGTGTAGGAGGTGCTGCGCTCGATGCTGGTCGTGCCAGAGGTGCCGACCGTGCTGACGGAACCGGGAACGTAAAGCGTCAGCGCCGAAAAGTCCAACCCGTTGAGGGGGAAGTTCTGAATGGTATTCGCCGTAAAAGTGCCACTCAGCGTTGCGTCCGAGGTGTCGAGGATCGGAGCCGCGTCCGAGACCGTTACCGTCTCCGCGCCGCCGCCGGGCGTCAGCGTCAGGTTGAAGGTCGGCGTCTGCAGCGCTTCGAGCTCAAAGGGCGGTACGGTCTGCTGCCCAAAGCCGGCCGCCTGGACCGTAACCTGGTAGCGGCCGATGGGCAGAAACGCAATCCGGTAAAGACCGGAGCCGTTCGTCGTGGCGGTCGAGTCTACCCCGGTTTCAAGATTGTGTGCGGTAACTCTTGCGCCTGGAATCACCGCACCACTGGGGTCGGTGACGTTGCCCGTAACAGCCCCGGTAACAGTTTGCGCAAAGGCGGGAACGGCACTCATCCCCGTCACGACTAAAGATCCTGCCAGCAGGCTCAGCAAGCTTGTTCTCATATGTCCTCACAAAAAACGGTTCAGCTACGACGGTTCAGCCGAAGATCGTTTAGTGAGGACACATAAGGGCGTCCTGCTCGAACCAGATCTTTCATCCATACTGCTGCCGTTTGGCCAAGAGTACGTTGCGGTGATCGTTTCGTCCAGAGAAAATGCACAAAGCGGCCATAATCACTATCGAACACGCGCGTGTCGAACAGTTACGAGCGTATCCACTGCGAACTGCAGCAAACGATCATAGTTGTGGGTCAGGCCGGACTGGTTGTGAGAGATCGTTAGCGAGCGTTGGGCAAGACGGCCCAGATACCTGGGTCTTCCTCGCCTAGGATCCAGGAGCAGACGCCTTCCAACTGGTCGGTCTTAGCCAGCGAATAACGATCCATGAAGGCGCGCGTATCGGTGTAAAAGACCCACTCCCGCATCTGGTCGCGATAAATGAAGAACCACGGGGTGTGGTCTATCTCGTCCCACTGCTGCTTGCCGTTGTAGGTGTCGCGCAGAGAGAACGCCGTGGCTGCAGAGATGTAGTCGGCTGTGACGTTGGGGGCTTGTTCCTTTTTATTCAGCCCGGGGTCGCCCGTGTACCAACGGTAGCCATAGGCAGCGATGCCGAGTGAAAGTTTTCCAGGTGGCACCACCTTCAGCGCGTAGTCAAGATTCTGCTTCGTCCAAATCCAACCCCCGACCGGACCGGGCGTTGTCCAATGGGTGCTTTGGTCGTAGGTCATCAGGCAGAGCAAATCGACGGCCTCACCCAGCGCCTTCAAGTCGTAGGCGCCGCGCCACTGCTCAAAGATCCAGCGATCAAAGTTCGATTCACCGGCGTGGCCTGGGGCTCCAGGTACGACATCGATCGAGACCTGCAGATGCTCCCCATGCAGTGCTTCGGAGGTCTTCTTTACCATCGCGGAAAGTGCGTCGCGGTCGGACCAGAGTACATTTTCAAGGTCCAGGTTTACACCATCGTAACCATTCTCTTTGCACTCTCGAATCAGCCCCCGGTTCATCTCGTCCTGCGCCTTCCCGTCGCTGACGAGCTGATGCACCTTATCCGGTCCAAACAGGGCAAAGAGCGGGGTGATGGTCATATGCGCGGCTTTGGCGGTTTTTAGCACCACCGGCTGCGGCTCGCCCATCACAAGACCCTCTGCGTTGATGCTGTACCAGGTGGGAGAGATGATCCCGATCTTGTCCTTATGTTCCATAAACGAGTTGACCGACGTAAGGCCGTTGCTCATCCAGAACAAAACTTGTGCCGGTTTTCCAGTTACCGGGGCATTGTTTACGGCGTGTACGGGAAAGCTTTGAAGTCCGGTCCAAAGCAGGAGCAGGGCAGCAGATTTTTTCATGGATCTATCTTTCTTCAGCAATGCTGCGATCGGTCATCCCTCGCGCAGTGATCGTGACGAGCAAAATTTTGGAGAATGCTCCCTTAAAATTGCAGAATTTGCGAGAAAATGTCCACTCTCATCCGAGTAGGAACCAATTGACGATCACACTGTTCTGCTGAGTGCACACGATGAGTACGTCCTCCGGGGATTACCTCAAGGAGAGGAGCAGGCCTATGCGGCGAGAGCAGCTTCTCTGTTCGCCCCGGCAGTCAAAGCGTGTCGAGCTCACTCTGCGTTGGACTGTCTGTCGCAAGGGAGGAGAGGAAGGTTGGTGAGCTACACCTCGACAAACTCACACCTTCTACCCAGGCAATACGCCTGTTGCACTCAATATGGAATGGCCGACAGCGTGAATTTTGTGGCTGCTGGAGAGCAACGTCTCACCATGAGTCGTTCTATTTACCGTAGCAGCCTAGTAATCTTCCCAGTTATTTCGTTGTGTTTGCTTTGTTACTTTTGACTTGCGGGTCATACAATGCACAACCAATGGGGAGGAAACATGGCACAGTTTGAAGGTGCGGTAAAGTGGTTCAACAACGCAAAGGGATATGGCTTTTTGGGACGCCCGGACGGACCTGACGTCTTTGTGCACTACAGTGCCATCCAGACGGAAGGCTACAAAAGCCTTAAAGAAGGCGACCCCGTCGAATACGACGTGATTCAGGGAGAAAAGGGACCACAGGCCGATCAGGTTTACACGAAGAAGTTCTCTTCCTAGTTCCGCTACAACAAAGCAAACACTTGACTAAGAGTTGTCTATGGATATTACAAATGTCACTGTAGTTTCAAGCTTACAACCAGCGCAGAACCGAGCGAATGTCACCTTGTTACTTGTGGATGACGACTCGATCATTCGGGAACTTTTTGAAACAATCCTCACGTTGGCCGGCTATACGGTTATTACAGCACCAGATGGTCTAAGCGCATTTGAAGTAGCCTCGAAAGATCGCTTTGACATGCTGGTTACTGATTTCCAAATGCCTGGCATGGATGGATATACGCTTGCTACTCGTCTTACACAGAGACGGTCGTCCTTGCCCGTGCTTATGGTCTCCGGTGCCAACTCAACAGATCTTCCACTCGAAGGTCTAAGTCATCCCAATTGGAACTTTCTGCCAAAGCCTGTAGATCGTGTTCGCATGCTCGAAATTATCGATCGCGAGTGTTTGAGGATGACGCCGTCAAACTTGGTTTAATCGAAAGTCTGACCGCAGAAGACCAG
>CALMVK010000253.1:24398-30492 GCA_937873145.1 uncultured Granulicella sp.
CGTTGCCCAGAGGGCTGGGTCGAGATCCGGAAAGACCCCGTCCCGCAGCTCAATGGCGGCCAGGCGCGCATGCTGGTTATCGATCAGGGTCTCCTGCTGAGTGAACGCCTGCCAGATGGCTTTGAGCTCTAGAAACTGCTCGTGGTGGGTCAGGAAGCGGAGTTCGGCATAGTCGCGTGCGGCTCCCGTGGTGATAAGGAATTGCCAGTCCGAGGACTCGAGCAGCAGCAGCTCGCGGCACATCTGCCGCACAATCCGGGTTCCCAGCTCGGACGCGTGCCACTTGCCCTCGGTTGCAACTTCGCGGACGTAGAGCTCGGCCGGATAGAGATACGTGTAGGTCCAGGAAGTCTCAGGGTTGAGCCACACCTGATTGTTTCCTCCTGCGCCCCAGGAGCCCTCCGGCATAGCGAGGGAATCCGCTGGCGAGAAGCGCTCCAGATACTTTGAGCAGGAGATCAGCTCCACTCCGTTGGGAGAGTCGTGCAGCGTGCGCGCTACCTGCTCCAACCACAGCGGCCCCTCAAACCACCAGTGCCCGAAGAGCTCGGCATCGAAGGGCGCGCAGAGGATCTGCGATACCGGCTGCGCGAATCCACCCTGGAGCGCCTCCTGCACCAGGTGGACGAAGTGCTCCGCGTGCCCCCGTACCCGCACCTCCGCGTCCTGTGGCGAGTACAGCTCCTTGTGCTCCATGGCGACCTTCTGCCCCGTCACCCGCCAGTACCGATGCCCTCCCGGCCACCGCTTCTTGTGGAAGTCGAGATAGTTCGCCTCACCCGGGTAGCCTCTCTCGCCAGACCAAACCTGGAGCCCGGTTCGCGGGTCGCGGGGGAAGACCGTCACTGCGGATCGCTCGTGGTTGGGGCCTTCGACAAAGTATGGCCGGTAGAGCAGGCGAGCGTCTTGCTCCTCTGAGAGGTCCTGTCTCTCCCCGTCGCGCAACTCCCCATCGCGCAATGCATAGGGAGACAACGTGCCGCTGGACTCTTTGACCAGATGCGTGTCGACGAAGAAGTAGTGCAACGAGGACTCCGCGAAGGCCTGCTCGATTCCGATCCGGTCGAAGTCGGGGGCCATGGACGAGCCATCCGGATTGGTGACCGGGTAGCTCCACATACCGGCCGGCCGATAGCCGCACTCTGGCGACCAGATCCCTTTGGGAGACTCACCCAGGTGGCGCTCGTGCGTCTGGATTGCAACCCGCACCTGCGCGCGCACACTCTCGTCTGTGCCGAGCAAAGGCAAATAGCCGTGGGTTGCGCCGCAGGTAATGATCTCGATCAGACCCGCCTGGTGAAAGTGCTTGAAGCCGGCGACGATATTGCCGCCGAGCTCCTGGAAGTGCTCGAGCGTCTGGCGGAAGAAGCGCTGCCAAAAGCGGGCGGTCTCCGCATAGTGGGTCTCGCCGGATTGCACAAAGAAAGCTTCATCTTCCCGTGCAGCGACGATCTTGCGTGAGACGTAGTTGGGGAACTCCGCGAGGAAGACCGGATGGGTCAGCTGCTCCATCAGAATAGGCGAAAGATTCAGGTTGCAGTGTAGTCCGATTCCATCCGCCTCCAATCGTCCCAGCACGCGCAGCAAGGGCAGATAAGTCTCGGCGGCGGCCTCATGCAGCCACTCCATCCCATGCGGCCAGGTTCCGTGGTTGACTACGTACGGCAAGTGGGCGTGCAGCGTGAAGGTGAGATACCCGGCGGCTTGAGAGGGCGTGGTCACGAGATACCTCGTAGAGGAGGAACGAAGACGGAGCGGTCGTAAATGGATCACGAGCCGATCCGTCGTTAGATCGATCCGTCGTTAGATCGATCCGTTGTAGATCGATTGGCCAACGTGCCTGTTCATTCCCGAGTTTACCGCACGGAGGATGTCTCGTCTGCCGGCTGCCACGGTTCTGCGTAGAATCCAGACTGGGTTCTACGGATGATCCGTGCCGGGCTGCAGCGCCGGGGTCTGATCGCCGCGGTCCCGGCGATCTCCGCCATCGGTCCGCACACGTACGGTGACCGGCGTCTGCAGGCTGAAGCGCACCACGGTCTCCGACGCAACCTGCACCTGCTGCCCACGGCTGATGGCGTTGACGCCTGCTCCCGTGCCCCCTCCTGCAGCTGCGCCGATGGCCGCGCCTTTGCCTCCGCCGAAGATGCCTCCCAGGATAGCGCCCACGGCCGCGCCTCCACCTACTTTCTCTGCGGTGTTGGACCCGCGCCCTTTGCCTTGTACCACGTAAGGATCGGTCGTAACGGGGATGTGTTCGCCGCGGCGAGTGATGCTTGCGAGCGACAGGGTGAGCGAAGCGGAGCCCTTGAAGTGGGCCGCATCCTTGACGTCGTCGACGTGGCCCGAAACGGCGCTTCCTGCCGGGATGGCTACCAAGCCGTCGACCAGCACATCGGACGAGACGACTCCAGAGAAGGAATCGCCCTGCTGCGTGCTAGCACTTGAGAGCGTCTGCGTCACGCGTACAGGGATCGATTCCCCAGAGGCCACGGTGACTGTCTTAAAGGTTGGGGCGGGCGGAGGAGGCGGCGTATGCACGGGGGGAGGCACGTACGCCTGTTGCGGTGGCGGGAGTCGTTCGACCGGAGCAGGCTCATGAGCCTGGCCGATGTTCTGCGACGGCTGCCCCTGCGGGCTCACCCGGGCGTCAGTGTGACGAGCAGGAGCGCTTAGAGGAGCCGGCGGCGGTGTGTTCACCGCGGCACTTGCAGTTGCAGGCGCACCGACGGTGATGTTATCGACGACCTCTTTTACTCCGGGTACGCCGGCTGCGTCGCGAGCCGCGATGGTGCGCTGTGCGTCGTTCTGCACGCTTCCAGAAAGGATCGCGATACCGCTAGAGACGGCTACCTGCACAGGCTGTCCATTAAGCGAGCTGTCAGATGTGAGCTGATTCTGGATGGTGGTAGTCAGGGCAGCATCATTCACCACGGGAGGCTTCGCCTTGCACCCGGCAAGCGCAACCAGAACCAGTGCTGGAACGACCTGTGCGTACAACATGCGTTTGGCTACCGTGAACAACGTTGCGGCGCGGTCTGTCGTGTGTCGCATCTGTACTCCCTCTCACTTTCCATGCCTAAGCTCAGCGGCGGACTAGCACTTGCTTGGCCGGGACCGGCTTCGCTTGAACTTGGCAGCATCGATTATAGGATGGCTTTCCTCTATCTCGCGCAACCTAGTTGAAGATCAGGGCATCTGCATCATTGAAACGTCAATCTGCTTCAAGGTCGTGCGGGGATTGTGTTGCTCAAAGTTATACAGCCTGATTGGAAGGCTGAACTCTGCGAGAGACCTGGGAGCTGGGAAACGACGTCTGAGTTCAATATCAGGTTTGAAACAGGAGATGACAATGGCGGATGACAATGGCATGGGCGGACTTGGTTGGTTTCTTACTGGGCTAGGTCTAGGAGCGTTGGTCGGTGTTCTATACGCACCAAAAGCCGGTCGCGAGACGCGTGACGAGCTGGTAAGCAGCGCCCTTGACGCGAAGGATAAAGCAACTGTGCTCGCGCAGCAGGGTGTCGACAAAGCCAACCAGTATGTAGAGCAGGGAAAACAGACTGCGAATCAGTACGCGGAACAAGGCAAGCAGGCCGTGAACCAATATGCGGAGCAAGGCAAGCAAGCCGCAAGCGAATACGTCGACAAAGGTAAGGACTTGTATGATCAGGGCCGCACTCAGTGGACAGAGTATGTCGAGAAGGGCAAAAGCCTGGTGCAGGATCAGCAGGATCGCGTAGCCGCTGCCGTTGATGCTGGTAAGGATGCCTACACAAGCAAAGAGCCCGCGATGTAGGTGTCAGGCCAGACCTCCAAACATTAATTAGTTTGGCGTAAAGGCGGATCAAGCAGTGAAATCTGGGGTGAGCCGTTCGACTATCGGAGGCTCGCCCCTTGTGTCTTTATGTATGACCTAAAACAGAGATGGAGTTGAAGATGATTGTTTCGGAGTTGACACACGTTTCTTGGTTGGCCGGCGCTGCGCACGGCACATTGGCGGGAGCCAGCTTCTTGCAAGCCACGGATGCGGCTTCGAGTAACGATCTGCACACGCTAACGGTATTTATGGGAATCGCGGCGATCTCCCTTCTAGTGTTTGTTCTGCTAGTGCTGGTAGCCGCCCTTGCGGCTTTGATCGCGGTTCTTCGGATCTCGAAAGAGGTGAAGATCCTGAAGGCGCAGGTAATGGCGAAGGCCATGCCGCTGGTCGACAGAGGTCAAGGACTGGTTGAGAAGGCGCAAGGGCTGGTCGTCGACCTGACTCCCCAGATCAAACATGTGACCCAGACCGTCTCCGGCATTATTGACAAGACGCAGGTGCTGGTCGTTGATCTGACCCCACAAATTAAACACGTGACCCAGACCGTCTCCGGCATTCTTGACAAGACCCAGGTGCTGGTCACCGATCTGACTCCTGAGATCAAGCAGATTACTACCAAGGTGACTGCAATTGCCGGTCATGCTGAGGGTATCGCTGGCGTGGCTAAGGAGAAGGTGCAGGAGTTCTCGCCGACTATTGCCAAGATCAACGGAACCGTGCAGGAAGTAAACGAGACAGCGCGTACGGTGAACGTGAAGGCTCGCGAGCAAGTGGAGCGGGTGAATACACTGATGACCGACGCGCTGGATTCAACCCGGACGATGGGCGAGTCGATCAGCGAGGCGGTTAGCAAGCCCGTGCGCGATGTAGCGGATATCGTGGACAACGCCAAACAAGCGGTCGAGTCGGTGATCGATGGAGCAAAGCACTCGGTCGACAGCATCGTCAAGGGGACAAAGAGCTCGGTAAATTCGGCGAGCAACGGGACCAAAAGCTTCTTTACGAATGTCGTCAACGGCGCTAAAGGAGTGAGTGCAAGCTTCTTCAACTCGAAGCCCAAGCCTGTTTACAAGCGAGCTTCCTATGTCTCCGATCCCGCTCCGGTGAACCCGCCTACGCGCCGTGTGGATGGCGGCGTGGAGGAAGTAGATGGTTTTTCTACTTTGTAGATAGATCTGTTTAGAAGATCCAACCACCCCCGACCACCTCATCTTCCTGGTAGAAGATGGCGGCCTGGCCGGGGGTGATCGCACGTTGGGGCTCATCGAAGACAGCAACGGCTGAGCCCTCCGGACCCGGCATCAGGGTCGCAGGCTGAGGCTCGTGACGATGGCGTACCTTGGCTTGGACTCGGATTGGCTCAACCAGCGTAGAGATGGAGATCCAGTTCAGGCGGTCGACGCGCAGCTCGCGTGAGAGCAGACCGGTATCCGGTCCGACAATGACCTGATGGCTTTCGGGGTGGATCTTCAAGACGTAAAGTGGATTGGCACTGGTCAGTCCGAGCCCCTTGCGCTGGCCTACGGTGAAGTTGTGGATGCCGATATGACGCCCCACGACCTCACCTGAAGAGGCGACGAGTTCTCCGGCGGTGTCTGGCAAAGGCTGGCCCTGCTCGTCGAGGTAGGCCTCGAGAAAGGCCTGGTAGTCGCCGCCCGGGATAAAGCAGATCTCCTGCGAGTCGGGTTTAGACGCGACTTCCAGCCCGGCGTCCGCAGCCAGTTCACGCACTGCCGGCTTGCACATTTCGCCGAGCGGGAAGAGCGTGTGCGCGAGCTGGTCCTGGGTGAGGCCGAAGAGGAAGTAGGTCTGGTCCTTGGAGCGGTCAGCGGGACGGGAGAGAATCCAGCGGTTGCGGGCGGGATCGAAGCGGTTGCGGGCGTAGTGGCCGGTGGCGATGCGCGCTGCGCCGATCTGCCGAGCGGTGAGCAGAAGCTGGTCGAATTTGAGGTGGTTGTTGCATAGGGTGCAAGGGATGGGCGTGCGACCGGCGAGGTACTCGGCGACGAAGGGCTTGACGACATCGGCCTCGAAGCGCTCCTGCTGATTGACCATGTAGTAGGGGATGCCGAGCTGGGCGGCAACGCGACGTGCGTCATAGACGTCGTCGATGGAGCAGCAGCGGCCCTGGACGGCTTCGGGCATGCCTTCGTGACCGGCGAGGCGGCGCTGGTTCCAAAGTTGCAGGGTGAGGCCGACGATCGAGTGTCCTTCGGCGTGGAGCAGAGCGGCCACGGCGGAGGAGTCGACGCCTCCGGACATGGCTACGGC
>CALMVK010000253.1:30592-31877 GCA_937873145.1 uncultured Granulicella sp.
GGCACTGCTACTATCGCAGGATGACGACGGCTTGTCTCCGCGCTGTTTTGCTGTGCGCGCTTGTTCTTGGTGGGCGGAGCTCGCAGGGACAAGCCACGCCGGCTGGGCTTGAGACCGAGCATGGCGTCTACCTCGTTCACCTGCTGCTGCACACGATCGGATCTGAGGAGTACACGGTGCACGAGCTTGCCGAGGGAGGGCAGGTGCTGCGTACCGTAGTGACGACCAACGATCGCGGTTCCCACCGTACCATCTCTGCCAGCCTTCGTTTTGGCGCGCGCGCTACGCCGCTGCATCTGGAGCAGCAGACCGTGGTAGGTGCGGCGGCAGCAGCTTTGGATGCGGCGGAGATGACCGGAGCCGTGGCGACACTCCATGAAGGCGGCCTGACGCGAACCACAGCCAAGCCGCCCGTGGTCTTTGCCGGCTTTGCCAATATGCCCGCCGCGCTGCAGATGATGATGATGCGCTACTGGCTGAGCCACGGACAGCCGGCGCGGCTGCCGATGCTGCGCGCCAGCCCGGAGGCTCCTCCGGTCGAGATCAAGCTGGTGGGCCATGAAGCCTTCCTGGTGAAGGGCCGCATGGTGCGGCTGAGCCGCTATACGATCGCCAACCTGGTGTTCGGCCGCGAGATGGTGTGGATGAACGACTCCAACCGGCTGGTCGCGCTGATGACGTTTGCCGGAGGCTTGCCGCAGGAGGTGATCCTGGACGAATACGCTGAAGCGACCAGCGCGCTGGTCCGCAGCGGTGTGCGCCAGGAGGTGCTGGACCTGGGGGACCTGGAGCGGCAAGTTCCCGTGGAGGCGCAAGGCACGTTCGCCATCGTCGGTGCGCGGCTGATCGATGGCTCCGGCCGCCCTGCTCTTGAGAACGCCTCGGTGCTGGTGCGCAACGGCCGGATTGCGGCGGTGGGCAGCCAGATTGCGATTCCTGCGGGGACGCGCCTGGTGCACGCCGAGGGGCAAAGCCTGCTTCCCGGCTTGTGGGAGATGCACATCCATTACTCCGGCGTGGAGTTTGGCCCGGCGCTGCTCTCGGCCGGTGTTACCACGGCGCGCGACTGCGGAGGCGAGCTCTTGTTTCTGACGACGCTGCGCCGCGAGATCGACGAGCACCATGGGTTGGGCCCGCGCCTGCTGCTGGCCGGGCTGATCGATGGAGGTGGTACGCTCGCCTTTGGGGCTGTCGATGCGGAGACCCCGGCGGAAGGCGTCGCGGATGTGGATGCCTATGCCGACCAGCACTTCAACCAGATCAAGGTGTACACCTATCTGCAGCC
>CALMVK010000253.1:31977-44701 GCA_937873145.1 uncultured Granulicella sp.
TCGATCGATCCTGCGAGCTTCGAGCCGGGGATTTTGGCTGCGCCGTTTGCGCTTTCGTCGAAGTTTCGCGCCATGGGCTCTGCGGCGGGCGAGGAGGCGAAGTTCCGCGAGCATATGCAAACGGCCTTGACGGTGATTCGCGCATTGCACCAGGCCGAGATCCCGATCGTGGCCGGCAGCGACACCGGTCTGCTGGGCTATGGGCTCAACCGGGAGCTAGAGCTGTATGTGCAGGCCGGCCTGACCCCGATGGAGGCGATCCAGTCGGCAACGCTGGTGGCGGCGCGTGCCATGAAGCTCGATGCCGAATCCGGGACAGTGGAGCCTGGGAAGCGCGCCGATCTTGTGCTGGTGGAGGGCAATCCGCTGGAAGATATTCATGCTCTTCGCCATGTGGTCCGCGTGGTTGCTGGCGGGCGGCTCTACTTGAGTACGCAGCTGGCGCAAAGTGTCGGCTTTCGGCGCTGAGGCAAGAGTGGAGACGGGAAGCTATGAAGTCGCAGCAGAGTCTTTGGGAGTGTCAAGAGGAGCAGGACTTCTATTGTGCGTTCCTTCAATGCAGATCGATGTAGGAACTAGATTTGCCAAAGCATATTGCTGTGAAATGGAAAGAGAAGAGCAAATACGGGGATTCTGGCTTCGCCAGAATGACGACGGGCGTGGCGGTTCCCATATCGTCGGTGATTCTAGTTATCGTCGGTGATTCTGCTTATCGTCAGTAATTCTACTTATAAGGACAACTTACTTTACGGGGTAGCTAGACAAGTCAGTAGCTGATGAATTCCTGCGAGCCGCGGCGAAGTTGCAGACCGATGAGTCCGGTAATTGCCGAGGTAAAAAAGAGGATGGAATCCCAAAATACCATGGGCCGATGCCAGCCTGGAGAGTAGGTGGCGTCTTGACCGGCCCAAAGCAGGACCAGCAGGAAGAGAATGAAGGCCTGGAAACAGATGGTCAGGCAAAGCTGGCCGCGGCGGCGGCGGGCGTCCAGAGCGACTACCTGGTCCGGGGTTAGACTGCGCTCGTTAACGGGAATCAGGTTGTTCGCCAAGGTCTCTTCCTCAATTTCATTAAACCACGTGCAAGGGGATGTTCGGGTGCGAATTGCAGAGAGTTCGTTATGCTTCGGTTTGCGCGCGAGGCTTTTCGCGACTTTTACAAAAATGCCACGGACTGAATGCCTGCCACATCGAACCGTTTGCGGCAACGGACATTTTTGCAGCCGACGAGGTCATCGCGCCGGACCATATAACTTTGGGCCTTGGCAAACCGTGCCCGGTCGCGCTCGTCGGCACCGCGCCCGAGTTGAGGTTTTTTCCGTCGGACCAGCCAAGAGAGCTCGTAGTCGCTTCGCTGGCCGCAGTGCGGACAGGTCATCGTGTGGGTGCGGGACTCGGGCCGTTCATCAAAAAAATCGCGCTCTTCCATCGCCAGATTCTCCAGAGCGCACGGGCCGCCACGGGAAGCACAGATACACCGTGGCAGGCTGCGGCTCCAAGGAAAAGTATTGCATACTGGGACGGGTTCAAAGAAGGGAGCAACCAAGGTGCGCAAGCCGAAGAAGCGTGTTTTCTCCATTTTGAAGGCAGTGAAACAGAATGCGCGCGACCGCGTGGGCATGCCTCCTCCTGAAAAAGTTTTGCCGGATCCTAAGCAGCGAGCAGCCGCGGCGCCGAAGCATAAGGAGACGCTGGCAGGCCTGCTCGACGCGGCCCGGCGGGAAGAGTAGCGTAGGCGAGCTCACGTACGGCGGCGATAGAATCGAGCGATGCCTGAGCTGCCTGAGGTCGAAACTGTAGCCAATGGTGTTCATGCGCGGGTTCACGGCCAGCGCGTCGAGCACGTCTGGACCAGCGGCAAGCCGCAGACGTTCAAGTCTCCGGAGGCGGAGATTGTGGAGGTGTTGACGCATGCCCGGATTGAGCGCGTACGGCGGGTGGGCAAGACGATCGTCGTTTCGTTGGAGCGGGCTGGAAATTTGGAGCGGGTTGGGGATTCGGAGCGGACTGGCGCGGCGGCGGCGGAGCTGCTGGTGCACCTTGGTATGACGGGGCGCCTGCTTGTCTCGGCGCCTGAGGTTCCGCTGCCGCCGCACACGCACGCGGTGCTTTCACTGAGCGGTGGCAATGAGCTGCGATTTGTGGATGCGCGGCGTTTTGGCCGGCTCTCGGTGCGGACGGCGGAGCGCTACCTGGGCCCGGGGGCCGAACCTTTGACTGTCTCCGAGGCCGAGTTTGCGGCGTTGTTTCACGGACGTAAGCTTGCCATTAAGGCTGCGCTGCTGAACCAGTCGCTGCTGCATGGGGTGGGCAATATCTATGCCGATGAGAGTCTGTTTCGTGCGGGAATCCGGCCGCGGCGACAAGCAGGCAAGCTTACGCGGAAACAACTGAATGGCCTGCGTGCGGCTTTGGTGGAGGTGCTTCACCATGCGATCGCGCTTGGCGGCTCGTCGGTGTCGGACTACGTGGACGCGGACGGGGTACGCGGGTTTTTTCAGTTGGAGCATAAGGTGTATGGGCGCGCGGGAGAGGTCTGCCTGGACTGCGGCACGGCGCTGAAGAAGATTGTGGTCGGCGGGCGGACGACGATTTATTGCCCGGCCTGCCAGACGTAAAGGTGTGCATGGTGGACCGATCCAACTATCTGGTAGGATAGTTCTGTTGAGCCGAAGAGCTTGGGGACGTAGCTCAGTTGGTTAGAGCGCTGCCCTGTCACGGCAGAGGTCGCGGGTTCGAGCCCCGTCGTCCCCGCCATCCATTTCAAGACTGAATGGATGACATCCCCGAAAGTAAAGTTCTTGGGCTGAAACAAGGTTTTGACCAGCAAGCTGACATTGGGTTACGAAGCGCCTTCCGCGGAGAAAGGCGACTTACTTTGTGAGTTATGCCAACCCCGGTACTTGCTTGACTAAGACTGCTTCGATGCAAATGGAACGTGTTACCAGCTGTAGGTATAGCTGACGCTTGTAGTGGTGTACCAGGTACGGTGACTCCCTTGCTGTAACTCTCCTGAATCCAGATGGAGATGTGTAAGCTGGCGTGGAGGATAGCTCCCAGCGAGGCACTGCTATCCAGGCGATTGCGTATGTTGGCATTTCCGGTATAGCTTGTGAGGCCGCTTTGCATGCAGGTATAGCCGGAGACCGACGTTGTTTTAGGCAAAGCGAAGTTTTTCATGAGCCCAGCGCTCTCGGTATGTTCTCCGAAGCGGGTATGGAAGAAGCCGTGTGTTCCGGAGTTTTCGTAGATGTAGCCGAAGGTCAGTTCGTCGCCGATTGGGTCTTTCTTGAGGATGCCAAATACACCGGTCTTACTCTATAATCTTTGCCATAAGAAGGTCGTTAAACTAGTTTTGAGAAAGTAATCGGATGCTTTGCAGCAAGGATAGAAGAGCAAATACGGGGATTCTGGCTTTGCCAGAATGACGGCTTTGAAGAATAACTGCGCTCAGGTGACGGCTCTGAAGAATGACTCCTTTACAAAATGATGGCGCTAAAGAAGGCTGCAGGGTAACTTGGAAGACTTACAAAAAGCAGTAGAGGTGAAGACTTACAGGCGCTGCAGCCGATGGAAGAAGATAGGCCGCAGAGATTCGAAGCCGAGGTGCTCGTAGAGCCGGATAGCCGAGGTGTTGGCCGCGCTTACGTGCAGGATGGAGCAGAGACCGGCAGCGGCATGATCGCGGGCCAGCAGACCCATCAAGGTGGCAGCAAAGAGTTTGCCGCGATGGTCGGGATGAGTGCAGACCGCGCTCAACTCGCGGAAACCGGGGAGGGCGACACGCTCGCCGGCCATGGCGACCAGTTCGCCGCGATCATGAATGCCGTAGTAGGAGCCAAGCTGGATGGTGTTGCGGCGAAAGAAGCCGGGAAAGGCGCGATCGGTGAGCGCGACCAGCGCAGGTGCATCCGCCTGCTCAAGCTTGCGGAAGGCGATCTCCGCTGTAGCGTGAGGAAAAGCGGAGACAGACTGCGGACGCAGCAGCATCTGCAGACCGGGAAGGAGACTGAGGTAGGTGAGCTCCGGGGTCGGGACAGGTGGAGCGTCGCTCAGGTCTGTGATGTAGATCGGTTCGCCGGGGGTTAGCAGGGCTGCAAGCTCGCGAAGCGCCGGTACGGACATCTCGGCGATCGCCGCGAACGGAAGGATGTCGGGAGGGTAACGAAGAGCCAGCGCAGGGCGTGCGCTTTCGAGGCCGCCGGGAGTGGCAGCGGTAGGACCGACGCCCAAGGCAAAGCGGGCATGAACAGTGGAAAGCGCGTGCCAAAAGGGGTTGCGCAGCATGGGGTCTTCTGCGTGTGGGAGTGTGGGTAGATTGGTGTTCGGCGGAGTTGGGGTCATTGTGAAGAGGACGGCGTCGATGGGCGAGGAGTTGAAGCTTCGAGTGGAGTCGCCATGCGTTGAATCACGATCCAGGCGTACTGCGCCGCAGAGAGCGGAGCCAGCACCGCAATGGCGCGAAGCAGAACGCCGTTGATGGCGGGAAGGTGGGGGATGGCGAAGACATGCGCGCCCACGATCGCGACCACGGCAATGATTTGGATCAAGGTGTTGAGCTTGCCGAAGAGAGAAGGCTGGAAGGTACGCAGGGTGTTAGTCGCAAACAGCAGCGTGGCGATCACCAGGATGCCGAGGTCTCGTGAGAAGACGAGCACGGTGACATAGCGCGGGATCTGATTGACGTGCGTTAGGACGAGAAAGAGGGTGGAGAGCAGCAGCTTGTCGGCGATGGGGTCCAGGTAAAGACCGAGCGTGGTGTGCTGGTGAAAGGTGCGGGCGGCAAGCCCATCCAGGCCGTCCGAGAGGCCGGCGAAGAGGATGAGCGCGAAGGCTAGCCGCCAGCGGCCATCGAGGATGCTGATGACCAAGAACGGCAGAACGAAGAGCCGCAGCATGGTCAGCAGGTTTGGTGTGGCGCGCAACTGGGTAAAGATCGGCATGGACCCGGTGGCTTCCATGCTATCGCAGCCGGTTGCGGCGGGGCCGGGTAACGGCTAGACTTAGAGCAGACCTACAGGCGCGTAGCTCAGTTGGTTAGAGCGCTACCTTGACACGGTAGAGGTCAGCGGTTCGAATCCGCTCGTGCCTACCATCTACAACCTGCCTATAAACTGGATATTCGTGGTGGATGCTGCATCGGCCTTGGACGAGGTTTTGTGCAGACTTTTTAAGAAGATAAGAAGAATTGGTCGGGACGACTAGATTCGAACTAGCGACCTCACCCACCCCAAGGGTGCGCTCTACCAGGCTGAGCCACGTCCCGACTTTTGCTACGCCAGCCGCAACGGATGTGCGACTGGCAGGGTGTCCTCAGTGTACATCAGCGTGGCGCTTCTACTGAGGCGCCACGAATTCCTTGGGCAGGGAGCCACCTTCGCCCTCGCCGAAGAAGAAGCCATTCATCTGCTCTACGAGAAACTCCTGTGCCTCGCGCGTCCACGGTTGCAGACGATACTCGTTGAGCAGCATTTTCTGCCGGTCGACCCATTCTCCCCAGGCTTTTTTCGAGACGTTTTTATAGATTTTCTGGCCAAAGTCGGAGTCGAATGGCGGCTCGTCCAGGCCCTCCATCTCGGCTTTGTATTTGCTGCAAAATACCATGTGCGGCATGAGTTCTCTCCTGGACCTTTCTATTCATAAAAGCTTGACGTATTTACAGCCCAAACGACTGACTGCAACTCTCCGGTGGATTCCAGGATGGCTGTGAAGTTGAGCGGGTACGAGTCGAAGAGGATTGCACCCTCGCCAGAATCTTGGTCAGACCCGCTTCCATACGCCATCTCGACGTCAACCGATCCCGTACCACTTACTCGAACCTCTTCGTTGGTCATTCGAAGATCGAAGATCTCTACGTCGCTCAGTCCGCAGACCCGGGTATGCGTGGACAGTTGGTCCAACTCAGCAGGCATATTGTCCATCAGGTGCTCAAGGAGATGCTGTTGAAGGCGATCCACTTCCACATGCACCCTCGGAGGAGGAGTTACCACCACGATGCGGAACTGCCATCCTTGCTGTGCAGCTACCTGCTGAAGTCGGTGGAGTCCGTCTCTGCTAGTTTTACTGGATTTTCCAGCCTTGAATTCATAAGCAAGCTTCTGGCTCCCTTTTTCCGCTACCAGATCGAAGAGCGTGTCGCCGACGCGGAATTCTTGAACGACAGAGAACCCGTCGGCTCTCAGTGCTTCTGCAGTTTCAGCCTGTTTGGCGGCCTCTAAAAAGCGGAGATAGGATGGTTGCTGCGTCATGCGATGGGCCCAAGGTGAACGTTACGGAGTTTTTGCGTGCCGAGCTCGACATAGAGAACGTCCTTGATGGCATCGTCGGACAGGCTTTCCACTAAACGAGCAAAAGGACCCGGATGCGCTGGATCCGGCACGATCTCTACCTGCTGCGTGGCATCTACCCGAATCGCAAGTGTGTAGGTGATGAGTCGATCATCCTGAAAGACGATTCCTTTCAGAGCGTCGTGAACCCTCTTCGCAATGTTGTCCGCATCGCCTTCTGTAGAGGCGTACTTATGAAACCAAATAATGCGCGAGTAGAGAGCCTCCGATAGGAGCGGGCCCGGATAGCTTTCGCGAGCAGCTTCGCCGATCATTCGTGTATAAGCGGGTTTCGGCTGTTTGTTCGTCGAACGCGGTTTACACGGAAGATGAAAGGCACAGACCATCTTCGTCAGTGTACAGAAGGCTACCGGCGTTTGCCCTTTACCTTCTTGTTGCGATCGCGTGTCTTGGATTTCGTTTTGCCTGGCTTTGCTGTACGCGTTGGGCTGGAAAACGTTTCTGCCTTGGCCAGTTTTGGTTTGCGCAGGCTGCGCGGTGTCTCGCCTTGCGGCTCCACGCTCGGGACCAAGGCAAATTGCAACCGCCGGGCCGGGCGATCGATGCGGTCGAGTAGCACGCGTACCCGCAGGCCCAGGCGGAAGGTGCGGCCGGAGCTGGCACCGACGATGGCTCGATCGGTATCGCGAAAGATGAAGCGCTCGCCGCTGCCGAAGGGACCTGCGTCAGAGAGGGTTTGGATCGGGACCAGGCCCTCGATGAACAACTCGTCGAGTTCGACGAAGAAGCCGTACTTGGTGCAGGAGAGAACGGTCGCGTCGAACTCCTCGCCGACACGATCCTGCATGAACTTGATCTTCTTCCACTCCATCAGCTCGCGCTCGGCGTCGTCGGCGCGGCGCTCAGCTTGGGAGGATTCGGCTGCGATGGCGGCGAGTTCTTCCATAGGGAGCTGGAAGCCGGTCTCAGCATCCGAAGGTGGCTTAGCCGCTATTTTGGCGACACGTTTTGAGGACCAGGGCTGCGGATCGGTAGAAAGAATAGCTCCACCTATCGGGTCCGCTCCCGCGCGCAGCGACGCACGCAGCAGCCGGTGCACGATGAGGTCAGGGTAGCGCCGGATGGGCGAGGTGAAGTGCGTATAGCTGGGGCTGGCGAGCGCGAAGTGTCCTTCGTTTTTCTCGCTGTAGCGGGCTTGCTTGAGCGAGCGCAGCATCAGGAAGCTGAGAATGCGCTCCTCGGGCGTGCCGGCGATCTTGGCCGTCAGCCGCTGGTACATCTGCGGCGTCACCGGGATGGACTCCGGCACCTCATGGGTTTGTGGCGCACGCGCGCGCGTTCCATGTCGGTCCGCGTTAGCGCGCGAGCTGCGCCGATCAGACTTCATGGTCAGCTTCTTGACCGGGAGTGAAGAGAAGCCAAGCGTCTGCCCGTAGGTGCTCGCGACCTCCTCGAAGTCGAGGATCCGCTTGGGATCGGGGAGCTCGTGGATGCGGTAGATGGAGTCGCCCTGCGCCTCCAGCCAGTGCGCCACGCACTCGTTGGCGGTCAGCATAAACTCTTCGATCAGGCGGTTCGACCAGCCGCGTTCGGAGCGTGTGATGGCGGCCATGTTGCCCAGCGGATCGAACTCGATGACCGGCTCCGGCAGGTCGAAGTCGATCGATCCGCGCCGGTGCCGCTTCCGGTTCAGCAGCAGTGCGAGTTCGTGCATGCGCTCGAAGTCCGGAACGAGCTGGATAAAGGCTGCACGGGTCTCTGCGTCGCCATCGAGGATTTTCTGCACCTGCGTGTAGGTCATGCGCGCATCGCTGCGGATGATTCCTTCGCATAGCTTGTACTCGACGACCTCGCCGGCTTTGTCGATCTCGGCCACGCAGCTCAGCACCAGGCGGTCTTCGCGCGGCCGCAGCGAACACATCCCGGAGCTCAGCACCGGAGGCAACATCGGCACAGCGCGGTCGGGGAAGTAGACGCTCGTTCCGCGCAGCCGGGCTTCGAGATCGAGCGCCGTTCCGGGCCGCACGTAACCGCTTACATCCGCGATGTGCACCTGGAGCTGCCAGTTGCCGTTGGGCAGCGGCTGCACCAGCACGGCATCGTCGAAGTCGCGGGCGGTTTCGCCGTCGATGGTAACGATCGGCAGTCCGCGAAAGTCGTGCCGCAGCGCCAGTTCTTCATCGCTCAACGTGTCCACCGTTTGGGCCGCGGAGTCGCCCGCCTCCGCCAGCACATTCGCCGGAAAAGCGTACGGCAGACGATGCTTGCGGATGACGATCTCCACGTCCACGCCGAAATCGTCCGGATGGCCAAGGATCTCGACAATGCGTCCGCGTGCCGGCTTGGTGAGCGAGGGAAACTCGGTGATCTCGATGTCGACGGCGAGGCCTTCGAGCGGATCGTGCTTGTCCGGATCCAAATGGGGTTGCAGACGCGCCTGCGCCTCCTCGCCCAGGACGCGATGCTCGGTTGGCGGCGGAGGCATCAGGATGCCGCCGTCCGGGCCGTCCGGAATCAGAATCGGCTGCGTCATGCGGTCGTCGAGCGGCGTGACGAAGTTGAAGTTGGCGGTCGAGTACGGCACAAACTCATGCCCGCGACGCCCCTGCGGCCGCGCATAGTGGAAGATACCGACGACGGTCGGGTTGCGCCGCGTCAAGACACGCAGCACACGGCCGGATCGGCGCGGCTTGCCGTCTGCGCCGGGCCTGCCTGGCGGGGCTTCGTCGACCAAAACCTCGTCGCCTTGCATGGCGCCATTGAGCTCGTTCGGTGGGATGAATAGATCGTCTTCGCGCGCGCTTGAGCCATTGGGCCGCACAAATCCGAATCCATCCCGATGCAGATCGAGCCTGCCTGCGATCAGGCCCTCGCGCGTTACCTTCTGCTCCACATCGCGCATCTTCGGAGTCTCCGTCCGCGTCCGCGAGGTTTTCTCTGGAGTGGAGCGCGGCAACGACCAATGCTCCGTATCCAGCTTGACCAGCTCGCCCCGTACTGTGATCCGCGCTAGTTGCTCCAGCAGCAGACGCCGCTCGCGCCCGCCCCCCAGGCCAAGCTCCCGGACCAACTGCTTGTACCCAGCACGCCCTGAAGGACTGCGCTCGATGAGACGGATGAGCTCACGATCAGTCTGCGGATACGGGGTGGAGGATTTGGACATCGCTCGCCTTGATTATACCCTTGTATAATTCAGTTGCTGAGGTCGTTTCCATGCACACAACAAGTCTACGGAAGGTTGGTGGTTCCGTGATGCTGGCCGTTCCGCCAGCCTTACTGGATCTGCTCAATCTTGAGGCTGGCACGGTTGTAGGCATGAGCGTCGAAGGCGACTGTCTCCGGATTGAGCCCCAAAGAAAGCCAACGTACACGTTACAGGAGCTCCTGGACCAATGTGACTTCAGCCAGGCTGTTTCCGCCGAGGAACAGGAGTGGCTCGAGGTCGTACCTGTCGGCGAGGAACTGCTGTGAACCGCGGAGAGATCTACTTTGTCTCGCTGGATCCAACGCTGGGCCGCGAGCAACAAGGCATGCGCCCGGTGTTGATTGTTTCTCCCGAAGCCTTTAATAGGATCAACCGTATGCCTTGGGTCGTGCCCATCACCTCAGGAGCGTTTGCGCGAAATGCGGGTTTTGCCGTTCCACTCGCCGGTGCAGGAACCCAGACGACCGGCTTCGTTCTCTGCAATCAACTTCGCTCACTCGACCTTGCGGCTCGCAACGGACGTCGGGTGGAAAGTGTTCCCCAGCACATCCAGGACGACGTGCTGGCGAGGCTTAGGACATTGTTTCAGTAGAGGACATTTTAGTCGCACGCCTCAGTTATGCACCTGTTCCAGGATCTCCCAGGCCTGCTCGAAGTCCTTCGCCGGCGACACCTTGAACTCCGTCTTCAACTCGTCTTCCTGCGAGCCGATCGTCTTGAAGTTGAACAGGATATGGCCAATGATGTGTACGTGCAGCTCCGTTAGCTGCCAGTGGTGCGGGGCGACCTCGCGGTGCTCCAACTGAAACGTTCCGCCTTTGTGCAGCCGTCCTACCAGGCCGCCCAGAATTTTAACGTCGTCGACCATCTGCCCGCGCATGGAGCGGATGCGTTCTTCCGAGCGCGAGACGACCACCTGCCCGGCCATATCGGCAAAGACGCGCGCCTCCATGCTGTCCGGCGAGAAGTTGGGGTCAGGCTTGAAGTTCAGCGTGATCAGATCGCCGTTCTCGCTGACGATGCTCCAGAGAAAGGCCTTGGGCAGCAGATTGAGCAGCTGATTGGCCTGCTCGTCGTCGTGATCGGTATCGCGCTGCAGCTTCTTTTGCTGGGCAGGATCGTTCAGCAGCGCGTGGATGCGCGCGTCGTCCGCACTGCGATCGGCCGGGCTGAGCGGGTGCCCGTATTCTTCGAGCTTGCGGCGCAGGTTGCCCTCCGGCGTCTCGACAACGCCATACGTCGTGTCGTGGTCCGGCGTCACGTCGTGGTCGCGATACATGAAGGGGGTGTGATCGCTGCGGTCGGCGGCATACTCGTTGGCGCACGCGGCAGCGATGATCGAGCGGCCATCCTGTGCGTGGCTACGCACTAGGGGGATCAACAGCGCGAGAGCCAACAGACCCCAGCGTTGGAACGAGACCCAGCTCATGTCAGGTTGGCCCGTTTAGCCTTCTTGCCCAGTCGCACGGTCAGGCTCGCCGGCAGATCGGCCAGCGTATACACGGGGTCTTTGTGCACCTCGTTCTCGATCTTCACCGCGCCCTCCGCAAGCTTGCGCATGGCCTCCGTATTAGACGATGCCAGCCCCAAATGGACGAGCAGCTTGGGTACGCGAAGGGTGAAGCCGGGGACTCCATCCTGCACCGTGTGCGCCTCCGGCCCGGCGATCTCAGCCTGCGCAAGACCGATCTCTTCAAGGTCCTCCGACACGCTGCCCTGCTGAAATTGCTTTGACCAGTTCTCCTCTGCGCGGGCTGCCAGCTCCGGCGTATGGAAGTCCGCCGTGATGGTGCGTGCCAGGTCGCGCTTGGCCTGCATGGGGTGCAGCCGCTCCTCGGCGATGGCCGCTCCGATCTCCGCAATCTGCGCCGGCAGAAGGTCGGTCAGCAGCGTGTAGTAGCGCCCGATCAACGCGTCCGGGACCGACATCAGCTTGGTAAACATGTCGAACGGCGTATCCGTCACGCCGACTGCGTTGCCGAGCGACTTCGACATCTTCTGCACGCCATCCAGCCCCTCGATGATGGGCGTCATGAGCACGATCTGCGGCAACTGGCCTTCGCGCCGCTGCAGCCGGCGGCCCATCAGCAGGTTGAACTTCTGGTCCGTGCCGCCGAGTTCCACATCGCACTGGAGTGCGACGGAGTCAAAGCCCTGCGCCAAGGGATAGAGCAGCTCATGCAGGCTGATCTCCTGCTCGGCCTCGAAGCGCGCATGGAAGTCCTCGCGCTCAAGCATCTGTGAGACGGTGGTCTGTGCCGCCAGCCGGATCATGTCTGCGTAGCCCAGCTTTGCCAGCCACTCGGAGTTATAGCGCACCTCGGTCCTGGCCTCGTCGAGAATCTTGAAGACCTGGTGCTTGTAGGTCTTGGCGTTGGCGTCGATCTCCTGCTGGGTGAGCTGCTTGCGCGTGGCGGACTTGCCGGTTGGATCGCCGATGAGCGCGGTTGAATCGCCGATAAGAAAGATGACCGTGTGGCCGAGCTGCTGAAAGTGGCGCAGCTTGCGGATGAGCACGGTGTGGCCCAGGTGCAGGTCGGGAGCCGTGGGATCGAAGCCTGCCTTGATGCGTAGCGGGACTCCGGAGGCGCGCGACTGCTCAAGCCTCACCCGCAGCTCATCGAGCGGAAGAATCTCCGCCGCGCCCTTGGTGATCAGGTCCAACTGTTCTTCGACGGGAGCGAACTTAGCCATGCATGGTTCAGTATAAAGAGTGCATGCCGGATCGAGTACACAAGCGCCAGGCCGAGACGCCGAAGAAGTCGAAGATCTGCCAAAGCTGCGGGCGCACGTTTGAGTGGCGCAAGAAGTGGGAGCGCGACTGGGACGTGATTAAGTATTGCTCGGATGGCTGCCGCGGCCACACTCCCGGTGCCTCGGATGCGGCGCTGGAGGCCTCTATTCTCCGTCTGCTGGCCGAGCGTGGGCGCGACAAGACGATCTGTCCTTCGGAGGCGGCGAAGGCGGTCGGCGGCAAGGAGGAGAGGCGCGACTGGGAAGGCCTGATGGAGCCGGCGCGCGCGGCGGCCCGGCGCCTGGTGGCTGCGGGACGCATCGTGATTACCCAGGGTGGGCGAGTGGTGGACCCGTCTACGGCAAAAGGAGCGATTCGGTTGAAGCTTCGTTGAGAGCGAAAGTGCAAGGTCAGGTAACGGAGGCTGGCTTCCAAGCCTCTAAACCGCTATGCCTACAGCGACGAAGTCTCCTGCCAAAAAGAGCGCAGCAAAGAAGAG
>CALMVK010000254.1 GCA_937873145.1 uncultured Granulicella sp.
CTTGCCCCAGCGCCTTCGCCTTTTCGGCCGTCAGTGCCGATTCACCCGCCAGCCGAGGCCCGATGAATCGCCGCGAGCGCTCCAGGTTCCGCACCAGTTGAATCGCCCGGTCGCGGTCTCCAGTCACGCGCAGCCGGATCGACACGTCACCCGTCTTCGCGATCACGGGATCAATGCTCGTCACCTGAACACCGGCCGGAACCATCTGCTCCAGATCCATCATCACCGCCGTCCAGCTAAAGGCCTTGCGCGCAAACAGGGCGTTCAGGAACTGTGAGCGCTCAAGCACACCTAAATTTTGCGGCTGGCGCATGCGCGCTTCGTTCGCGGCGCGCTGCTGTTGGTACGCGGCGGTCTGCGCCTTCAGGGCGTTCATCTGCTGAGCCTCAGCAGCTGCCCGCGCACTCAACCCGTGGACGTAGAAGCCCAGAATCAGCGCCAACAGCGAAAGCCCGGCGATCGTCAGGCGCAGCTTTGCATAGAGTGGCCGAAGCTCCACAAACGGGCGGGTTGCGAGATTGATCGAGATGCGCATTTAGCTCCGCAACGCTCCCCGCACGCCGGCCATCCAGCCATGCGGCACGCGGGTCGAGACTGCGCCTGCGCCCAGCATCGCCGGCTCAATCATCTCGCGAATCCGGATCTCGTCCTGGCTAAATCCGGCGCTTACCAGCAGCGCGCCCAGCGACTCGGCGCCCAGCGTTCCCGCCGTCAGCACCTCGCCTGGGGGCAGACGCAACGTATCTTCAAAGTAGGCCGTCGCCACGCTGATCGCCTGCGTCACCTCGCGCGCCGCTGCCGACATCCGCTGCGGCTCGAGCCCCGGAGCGTCCGCCACCGAAGATGACGTCACGATCGCCTCGGCCAGCGCCTCCGCCTCCACCTCCGCCGCAATCTCATCCGCCAGATGCTGCGTCGTGGCAGCCGCCTGCGGAGACAAGTCCTCGTCCCCGAGCACGCCGTAGCCCACCAGCGGCTGCTGCCGCGCCCACTCGCCTGAGGAGCTCTCCACATCCACCAGCGGCAGTGCCAGCAGCTCCGACGGAACCGCGGGAGCATAGGCCTCGACCGGGACGTCGGGAACTTCGTGCAAACCCTCCGCCGCGAGATCCACCGTGCGATGCAGCAGCAGAAGCCCAGCCTGCACAATCGCCGTCGTCACCGAGGTCTCCCCGGCGTTGACCAGCAGCGTGGCTGCGTCCATCGGGATCATGCCCGCGCAGGCGGCCAGCGTTGACGGCAGGACCGCTCCCGGCTCAAAACCCGCCTCCCGCACCACCGACTCGTACTCCGCCAGTACCTCGCGTGGCACCGCAACCGCCAGCACTCGCACCAGATCCTTGGTCGACGACATGATTTGATAGCTCACCAGGGCATCCTCCGCGTCGAAGGGCAACGACTTCTTCAACCGAAACCGCACCACCGGCAGCGCGTCCACCGGCTTGGGAGGAAGCGTATCGAAGTCCAGCAGCAGCACCCGAGCCGCCGCATCGGGAATGACCAACGTCGTATCCCGCTCCTTCAGGGCAACCGCCTCCAGCGCCTTGCGCACCGCAGCCACCGCAGCTGGCCGCCCGGGAATATTCCCGGCCTTCAATCCCGGAACCACGACTCCTTCCGGAAACACCGAGTAGGAGATGGCCGCAAGCACCGCCTCCGCATCTTCGGAGCGCGCCGCCACCACGCCCTCAGGACGAACTTCAACCGCAAGCCGCGGACGGATGCCAAGCGATGTAGGAAGAAAAGCCATGCGCTCCTTAGACTATCCCGTCTGCCAAGCGATAGCGCATCCGGCTAACCCACACGTTGTAAAGCCACACGCATAGGAGGTGCACACTCTTGTAACGTTTAGGCAGCGACCTCGAATGCAGCGACAAAGGTCACCGGTGCAGGAATAGGGAGTCCCTGCTCCTTCCTGTCTTCCATCCACAACTCAAGTCCGGTGCGCGCGTTTTCTTGCACCTCTTCCAAAGTACTGCCGTTTACCAAAATCGTCGCCAGATCGGGAAAATATCCACCCCAGGTCCCGTCCTCCGCCTGTTCAAAGATTGCCGTATAGTTCGCCATCACAGTAACCCCGCCTGTTTCAGAATAGCTTTCTCGATGCCAATTTTTACGTCGGATCCGAGTCCATGCGCTGGAACAATGAGAGTCCCCGGCTTCGTCGGATGTCTATACTTTTGATGGCTGCCCTTCGTGTTTACCCAATACCAGCCATCCGCCTCCAGCTTTCTAATTAGGTCCCTGTACTTCAACGGCATCGTCTACCGACCCGCCTCGATGAACGTCACCTTGTTGATCTCCTTCAACGTCGTCACGCCATCGCGCACACGCTCAAGCGCCGAATCCCGCAGAAACGCCATCCCTTTATCGCGCGCCTTCTTGCGAATCTCCGAGCCTGGCTTCTTCGCCAGCAGCATCTCGCGGATGTCGTCGTCGAGCTCCAGCAGCTCATGGATCGCCGAGCGCCCGCGAAAGCCGGTGTCCGCGCACTCCATGCAGCCCGCTCCTTCGCGGAAGTGGAAGCCGCGCCACTCGTCCGGCTCCAGGCCGCTCGCCAGCAACTCAGCCTCGGAGTAGATCACGTCGCGCACACAGAACTCGCACACCGTGCGCACCAGCCGCTGCGCCAAAATGCAGTTGAGCGCGGAAACGAAGTTGTACGGCTCGACTCCCATGTTCAGAAAACGCCCCAGCACGTCGACCACGTTGTTTGCGTGGACGGTTGTAAACACCAGGTGGCCCGTCAGCGCGGAGTTGATCGCAATCTGCGCCGTCTCCGCGTCACGGATCTCACCGACCAGAATCTTGTCCGGGTCATGGCGCAGGATCGAGCGCAGCCCGCGCGCAAAGGTCAGCCCCTTCTTCTCGTTCACCGGAATCTGCGTGATCCCGCGGATCTGGTACTCGACCGGATCCTCGATGGTGATGATCTTATCTTCTTCGCTCTTGATCTCGTTCAGCGCTGCGTACAACGTCGTCGTCTTGCCAGAACCCGTCGGTCCGGTCACCAGCACCATTCCATACGGCTCCTTGATGTATCGCCGAAACCGCACCAGGTCCTTGTCCGCAAACCCAACCACGTCCAGCGAGAGCTTGGTGAACTTCTCGCTCATCGACTCCTTATCCAGCACGCGGAGCACGGCATTCTCACCATGCACTGTCGGCATAATCGACACGCGGAAGTCGATCAGCCGCCCCTTGTACCGCACCCGGAAGCGTCCATCCTGCGGCACGCGGCGCTCCGCAATGTCCAGCTCAGACATGACTTTGATACGCGAAAGAATCGTCTGGTGGTGCTCGCGCGCAATCGGCGCCATCGCCTTCTGCAGCACGCCGTCGATGCGGTACTTCACGATCAGCGAGTCATCCTGCGTCTC
>CALMVK010000255.1:0-218 GCA_937873145.1 uncultured Granulicella sp.
GTGGCACATACGCAGAGCCTTCAAGGAGTCCGATGTCCGCTCCTGGAGGAGCAATCGAATCGATGCGATCCAACGTGGCGTCATCGAGCTTCACATCAAGTACTCCAAGCAGGTCATCAAACTGTTCCATGGTGCGGGGACCCATAATGGCCGCCGTGATGGATGGATGAGCGACTACGAAGGCAAGAGCCATATGTGTCAACGAAAGTCCAGCAGCA
>CALMVK010000255.1:228-8498 GCA_937873145.1 uncultured Granulicella sp.
TGTCCAGACTGCGCTCATCAGACATCGCCTTGGGGAAGTACTTGGCACGGAGGGTGTCCGGCGTCGTCAGTCCCTTGCGATACTTGCCCGTGAGCATGCCCTTCGATAACGGACTCCAGGCCGTAACGCCCATACCAAAGCGCTGGCAGACCGGCAGCACCTCGCGCTCAATGGAGCGATTGAGGATGGAGTAGGGTTGCTGTTCGCCGCGCACGCGGTAAAGGCCACGCCGCTCCGCAAGCCACTGCGCCTCGACGATATCGGAGGCGGGGAAGGTCGACGTGCCGAACATCCGGATTTTGCCTGCCCGCACCAGGTCCGTGAACGTGGCAAGAACCTCTTCCATATCGGTATCCGGCACGGGGCGGTGCAATTGATAAAGATCGATATAGTCCGTCTGCAGGCGCCGCAGCGAATCCTCGACAGCCCGCGTGATCCAACGCCGGGAACCGCCCTGCTGGTTCGGATCACTGCCCATGGGCCCGTATACCTTCGTCCCGATCACGACATTGTCGCGCCGTCACTTGAGGGCTGCACCGACAATCTCTTCCGACTGGCCATTGCTGTAACGGTCGGCCGTGTCGATAAAATTGATGCCTGCGTCGAGAGCTTTGTGAATGATGCGGGTACATCCGTCGGTGTCTGAGTTTGCCAGACTGCCAAACATCATTGCTCCTAGGCAATATGGGCTTACCTTGATGCCGCTTCGGCCAAAAGAACGGTAGATCATGTTGTTCTCCTTCTAGGTTGGTTCAAGAAAGTTCGAGCGATCAGGTAAGACCGCGAAGCCCGGCCGATTACCAGGGAATTGCAGCGTTTTCCCAACGCGTGAAGGTACCGGATGGGCCTTCAGGACCCAGCAGCGCCACTCGCACAACTTCGCGGGAGCCATCTTCAAGAGACTCAATGCCTGCGTAGCCATTCAGATTAGTCTTCGTGAAGCCCGGCGACACAAGGTTGACCTTGATGTTGGTCGGCTCAAGCTCGATCTGCATCGCCAGCGACATGGCGTTCATGGCCGCCTTCGATGCCGGATAGATCGGGCCGTAATACGCGCGATACGCGAAATTCGGGTCGGCGTTTGTTGTCATAGATCCGACCCCGCTTGATACATTAACGATGCGTGCGTCTGACGACTCGCGCAGTAGCGGAAGCATTGCCTGGTACACCGAGAGCGCACCAAACACGTTGGTCTCCCACACGGCATGAACCTCATCAAGAGGCGCATTGCTCGCGCGGGAGATCTTGAAGTACTCCTCCAAAGACAGGTCCCCTTTATTCGTATTGGAAATCGCCGCATTGTTCACGAGGAGGTCCAGACGGCCGAACTGCTTGCGGATCGTCTCCGCTGCAGCGTCGATCGAGGCGCGATCGGTCACGTCGATCTGGATTGCTGTGGCGCCCGCGCCTATCTCCTTGGCTGCAGCCTCACCGCGTTCCAGTTTGCGAGACCCGACGAAGACAGTCACTCCGTTTGCTGCAAGTTCCTTGGCAACTTGAAATCCGACTCCCTGATTCGCTCCGGTAACAAGCGCGATGCGTTCGTTTGGCATGGTCTTCTCCTTGATGTACCGAATCCTGTCCTGCTATGCTTGGAAAATCCATTCGGAACTCTGTTCCAAATACTAACCGGAACGTTGTTCCGACTGCAAGTGAGGCCATGACTCCAGCACGAAAAAAGACGGCTTCGCCACCTCTCGAAGACACGAAAACCAAGCCGATGCGTGCCGACGCACGGTTGAAGATGGGAGCCGTCGTGCAGGCAGCGATAGAGGTATTTGCAGCTTCTGGCGTGGATGCCCCGGTGCGGGAGATCGCAGAAAAGGCAGGCGTCGGACTCGGCACTGTATACCGCCACTTCCCTCAGCGATCGGATTTGATTGTGGCCGTCATGCAGACACAGGTCGAGGCATGCGCAAGTGCAGCGACGACAATGGCGAAGAAGTATGAACACGACGAGGCACTCGCGCGCTGGCTTCACCGTCTGATGGATTTCTTCAAGACCAAGCGTGGACTGGCCGCGGCACTGCACTCGGGCGATCCCGCGTATAGCGCATTGCCCGGCTATTTCATGCAACGGATGGGGTCGGCGTTGGAAGGTCTGATCGATGCTGCTGTTGCAGCGAAGGCTGTACGTCCGGGAATCGATGCTAACGACCTGCTACGGACCGTTGCCTCTTTGTGTCACGGGCAGAACGGAGAGGAGCCCGCGTACGCGCGCGAGATGGTCGATCTTTTGATCGATGGACTGCGCTACGGAGTCAATAGGCAAGATCGACGGCGGTAACGCACGTCGACTAAGGACAAATCCGTAGGTCTGCTCTTCGGAAGTAATCCGCCAATCGTTTCAACTGGCTAGAACACGCCTTATTACCTCTTCGAGGAGAGCCGGGGGCAAAAGGCTCTATAGGAAAGCTATTCTGAACCTGTTAGATGAAACCCCGAACGGACCATGGAAATGCCGGTGTATGGAAACGGTGGAAAGCAAACAGCCGCTTTCCACCGTTTCCATACGCCTTGGAAATCCCTGCGGGATTCCCGCATTACCACGGTCCCGACGAAGCTTTGACAAAGATTCTGCTTGCATTTCCATTCCACATAAACGGCAGCATAAGTCAGAAAGTGTCGGACACCATTCACACGCTGGTGCCAACGGTAAAGAACTATTCCATTGACGAGAGCTTTCTGAACCTGGGCGAGTTCAACGGCAGGGAAGTGGAACCTCTCGCGCGTGAGCTGCGCGCCCGGGTCAAGCAGTGGGTGGGCATCCCCACCTGTGTTGGAATTGCACCGACGAAGACGCTGGCGAAAGTCGCCAACTTCATCGCGAAGAAACGGCCGCAGTACGTCGGCGTCTGCGACCTGCGTTCTGAGTCCGTGCGCCGTGAGCTGCTGCCCACGGTCCCGGTAGAAGAGGTCTGGGGCATCGGTGGAGCCTCGGCCGCCAAGCTCGCCAAGCTGGGAATCCAGACGGCCGCAGACCTGGCCGCGCTCGGACCGGACGATGCTCGGGCGCTGATGACTGTGACGGGCGGGCGCACGGTGTACGAGCTGCGCGGGATCTCCTGCATGCCTTTGGAACTGGTGGAGCCGACACGGAAGGGGATCGCCGTCACCCGGAGCTTTGGAAACCCGGTCACGACCTGGCTGGAGATGCGCGAAGCGCTGGCCAGCTATGCCACCCGCGCAGCGGAGAAGATGCGCCGCTACAAGGTGGCAGCCGACAACCTGTTCGTCTTCATGCACACCAACACCTTCAACAATGATCCGTTCTACTCGAACGGTGCCTCGGCCCGGTTCCCGGCCACGACGAACGACACTGGCGAAGTGGTCGCTCTCGCTGTGCGCTTGGGCGAACGGCTGTTCCGCGACGGCTTCCGCTACGCGAAGTGCGGCGTGATGATTACGGAACTGCTACCGGAGGCGGTCCAGCAGCCGGCTTTGTGGAGCGAGCTCGACCGCGAACGAAGGGAGCGCGCCTGGCAGACGGTAGACCGACTCAACGCCACGCTGGGACGGGGAACCGTCCGCATCCTGAGCGCTGGGCCGAAGGACGCGGCTTGGAAGCTCAGGGCGGAGTACCGGTCGCCACGGTGGACCACCCGGTGGGAGGAGCTTCCAGTCGCAAAATCCTGTTAGTTAGCGCTTCCAATTTGTGCCTACCAATCCGAAGTAGCCCAATGCGGCGCTACATGGTATTTTTCAGAGTAGCTCACTCTGAAAGGTACTAAGCCGCTGCCACGTCTTCTCACTTCCGAAGCTGTCTCCACCATTCCCGCCGTTGTTGAGTGTCTCGCCCGGGGGTTCATCGTGATAGATGGATCGAAGATCACCTACAACCTTCATCAGAAGCGCACGTATGCCTGGACCGATCCTGAGGAATGGATCCGTTGCCAGACACTGGCTTTCTTGATTGTCGATCGGCAGTATCCACCACATCGAATGAAGGTTGAAGTTACGGTGCCGCGACGTGTGCCGAGCGATCTAGCAGACATCGTTGTCTATAAGGACGACCGTTGCCGTGAGCCATACCTCGTCGTGGAGAATAAGGCCGAATCGCCTTCCCCAAGGGAGAGGGCGCAGGGAATCGAACAGCTTTTCGGAAATGCGAACTCGCTGAGAGCAGAACTTGGTCTTTACGACGATGGTGGGAGTTCTTCGCTATACGATGTGCAGAACCATCCGGCTACCGAGCGCGTGCTCAATCGACGCGGTGATAGAAGCGTCACTCCGGCACAGTATGGACAGACGCCCACCTACTCTTACATAGCCGGTCAAGCCGGTCGCGATATAGCGCCCGTTGCACGTAACGTGCTCGAAACGAAGATAAGGCGCGCTCATTCCATCATCTGGGCGGAGGTAAGCGCGACCCACTCACGGCGTTTGATGAGTGGAGTAAGTTGCTGTTCGCCAAAGTAAATGACGAACGACGGACACCGACGGGAACACGCAGAGCTTTCCAGGTCGGTGCTAACGAGACCACGGCGGCGATTGCCAACCGTGTGCATGATCGCTTCGCACACGCATGTGCCCAAGACCCGAGCGTGTTCCGGGCCGGAACTCGGATCAACCTACCTGATAAGAAAATCGTTCAGGTCGTCGAGGTGTTGCAGGACGTCAGCTTCATGATGACCGACGGCGACACAATTGGTGCGGCCTTCGAAAGCTTCTTCGGATCGGTCTTTCGTGGAGAGCTTGGCCAATACTTCACGATGCGGCCCCTCGCTCGATTCATCATCGGGATGATGGACGTGAGCGAGGCCGATTATTGTCTTGATCCCACCGCTGGTAGCGGAGGTTTTCTCCTGGAAGTTCTCCTGCAGGTCTGGCACCGCATTGATGCTCAATATGCGGGGCAGCCTGATGTGGAACGAACCAAACTCGACTTCGCGTTACACAAGGTCTTCGGAATAGAGATTCACGACGTTCTCGCCCGCATTTGCAAGATAAACCTTGTGCTTCACCATGATGGCCATACCAATGTTGAGGGCGACCGTTCGTGTCTCGACACAGTGTTTTCTCGACCACGACGGAATCCTCCGGAAGGCAAGTTCACAAAGATTTTCGGGAACCCGCCATTCGGCGATGATGTTCGCGCCGGAGATGATGACCATCTCGGAGAGAATCATCTAGAAAACTTCGATATTGCCGAAGGCCGAGAATCTGTAGCTTCAGAGCACGTTATTACTGAACGGTGCATCGACCTTCTTGATCCGGTCGATGACAGTCGTTTCGGGCTGATCCTGCCGGATGGAATGTTCAACAATCAAGGCGAGCTCTCCAATTGCCCTCGTATGCGGCGGATGTTGGCTCGACGCGGCGCTATCGAAGCGATTGTTTCGCTACCGGATTACGCATTTAGAAAATCTGGTGCTCAGAACAAAACGTCCGTGCTCTTCTTCCGCCGCCACACGACGACTGAACAACACCGATTTGATCGGTTATTTGATCACCACATCGCGCAAGGGCTTGATGAGGACGCGGCTATAGGCGCAGTTCTTGAAGGAATGGCTTATAGGGTTTTCCTAGCCGAAGCCAACTATGTTGGCTACACCACGACCGGTGCCATCTCGGAAAGGAACGATCTTTATCGCGGAGGCGTGGGAGGTCGGATAGACGAAGACCAGTCAGAAACGATCCTTGGTGAATATCAGATCTTCAAGGGTGCACCTGCTGATTACGAAGGGAAACGCAGTCCTGACTGCATGGCGATTGATGCCGCAGCTATGTGGCGAGCTCACCGCAGTCATCGCCTCGACCCGAAATACCACCTCTTTAAGCGCGATGAGTTGAGCACAGTGCCTGATGGTTGGAGGCGGGCACGTATTGCAAAAGTCATGCAGCGACGCGAAGCCATCGCACATCCAGAAAACGCGCCTGAGACTGAGGTAACTGTCATGACGATCGCTCAGACAGGTGAAATCCGTCCGCGAGAAGCAGGAAAGGGACACAATCCTCCAGAATGGTTGGGAATGTATTTCGAGGACAGCCCCTCGACGTGGTTCCAGGCGAATGAAGGTGATGTCGTCTTCAGTTCGATAGACCTATGGAAAGGCTGTGTCGCAGTGGTCACCCCTGCGATGGCCGGAGCTTTGGTTACAAAGGAGTTTCCTGTTTATGAGGTGACGGACCCAGCAATCGACCCAGAGTTCCTATCTATTCTTTTGCGGAGCCGCTACTACCAGCGTGCATTCCGGGCGATCACGACAGGACACAGCAATCGCCGTCGAACTCAAGGGGAAGACTTCGAATCCTTAGAAATTGCCTTCCCGCCAAGCCGACGCGAACAGCAAGCTCTTGTTCAATCAATTGTCACAGTGCGTGAGACGCAACGAAACGCCGGAGATCGCCTGAAGCAAGAGATGCTGAGCTTTAGCCACATTATTGATGGTCGTGGAACCGAAGATTTGCCGGCCATCGTAGATGAACCAGAGGTCTCCCTGGTGAACTAAACACGTTCCACGAACTTGTTGGGGTTACATCGAAAGAGGATGCGTCTTGAGAAAAGCGAGCATTCCGGAGATTTCGTCTGCCGACTTCGCCCGCCGTTTCAGCCTGCGAGCAAGCAATCTGATGTGGCTACTAGGAGCGGGAGCTTCTGCATCGTCAGGGATACCCACTGCGAGTGACATGATTTGGGATTTCAAGCAACGCCTTTTCGTCACCGAGCGAAAGGCGTCTGTACTGTCTGTAGCGGATCTCTCCGACCCAAATGTACGTTCAAAGCTGCAGAATTTCGTCACTACTCTACCCAACGCACCTGTCGGTAATTCGCCGGATGAGTACGCTTGCCTATTTGAGAAGGCATTCCCTTCGGAATCTGACAGGCGTGCCTATATCGATGCAAAAGTTAAAGGCGGCAAGGCCTCCTACGGACATATCGCTTTAGCAGCGTTGATGAAGGCAGGGTTCAGCCGCTTGATCTGGACGACAAACTTCGATCCTTTGGTCGCTGACGCATGTGCAAAGGTATATGACGGTACGGGCTATTTGACTAGCTGTTCTCTAGGGGAACCCGACTTGGCCGCCGAAGCGATCCTTGAAGGCCGTTGGCCGATAGAAGTCAAAATTCATGGAGACTTTCGCTCACGGCGTTTGAAGAATACTTCCGATGAGCTGCGCCTTCAAGATGAGCGACTCAGGCAAATCATGGTCGATTGCTGCAGGCGTTTCGGGATGATCGTTGCAGGTTACAGTGGACGAGATTCGTCGGTCATGGATGCGCTCGAAGCTGCGCTTCAGGGCCCTAATCCTTACCCCGCCGGGTTGTTCTGGCTACACCGGGGAGAAGGGGAACCATACGACCGTGTGGTTGATCTGCTGGAAAAGTCAGCTGTAGCTGGTGTCGATACCGCCTTATTTCGCACGGAGAACTTCGATGAGACCCTACGGGATCTAGTCCGAGTGGAGCCAGGCGTGAACACAGCAATCTTAGACCAGTTCTCCCAAGAACGCAGGCAGAAGAGCCCTGTTCCACGACGTGACGTGAGAGGTGGCTGGCCGATTCTTCGTCTGAATGCTATTCCGGTAGTCCAGCTGCCTTCTGTGTGTCGTGTGGTCGTCTGTGACGTCGGAGGGTATGCGGATGCCCGAGCTGCGGTGGAGGCTGTCGGAGTGAACGCCCTGGTCGCTCGTACACGAGCCGGGGTGCTTGCGTTTGGCGCAGATGCGGACATGCGCGCGGCATTCGACTGTTACAACATCACTCGTTTCGACCTTCATACAATTGACACAAAGAAGCTGCGCTACGAATCCGGGGAGAGAGGCCTCTTACAAGCAGCCTTGGCAGCTGCGATCGGCCGACAACGCGGGTTAGCAGTGATACACAAGGGAAGTTCGGATATTTTGCGACCAGAACGTCCCATGGATGGCTGCTGGGCTGACCTTAGAAGGTTGGTCGGGAATCTGTCCGGGAAGGTACCGGGGACACCGGACCTCCAGTGGTTTGAGGGCGTTGAGGTTGGGATGCAATGGGCGAATGACCACCTCTGGTTGACTATGGAACCTCGCACGGTATTCGAGGGTGCAACAGTAGCGAACAAGTTGATATCAGCAGATTTCGGGCGCGAGCGCACTGTTCGTCGGTATAACCGCAATCTGAATGACCTTATTAGTTATTGGGCTCGAACGTTGTGTGGCGACGGTGGAGTTCTTCGTGCGCTTGGGATTTCCGACGGTGTGGATGCAGCTTTCCAACTAGGTGGCGAAACAGCATATTCCAGGAGGTCGCAATGACCAGCCAGCTTGCGGCACATCTCACGGTCCCGGAG
>CALMVK010000256.1 GCA_937873145.1 uncultured Granulicella sp.
GCTTCTACACCATGCAGGACGACTACCCAGTCTTCCCCCTCACCGCCATCACCCACCGCAAAAAGCCTATCTACGCCGCCACCGTCGTCGGCAAGCCGCCCATGGAGGACGCCTGGATGGGCAAGGCCGTCGAGCGCATCTTCCTCCCCCTCATGCAGCTCACCCTTCCCGAGATCGTCGATGTCAACCTGCCCGCGGCCGGCGTCTTCCACAACCTCATGATCCTCTCGATCCGCAAGTCCTACCCCGGACACGCGCGCAAGGTGATGAACGGCATCTGGGCGCTTGGCCAGGCCATGTTCACCAAGTGCATCATCGTCGTCGACGAGGACTGCGACGTGCAGGACCTGAACGAGGTGACCCTCCGCACCGCCAACAACATCGACCCCGAGCGCGACATCCAGTTCACCCTCGGCCCGGTCGACTCGCTCGACCACGCCAGCCGCCTGCCCAACTTCGGCTCGAAGATGGGCATCGACGCCACCCGCAAGTGGCCCGCCGAAGGCTTCACCCGGCAATGGCCGCCCATGCTTGCCATGCCCCAAGAAGTCAAGATCAAGGTAGACACGATGTGGAAGAAGCTCCGTATTGAGTAAAGGCAATCGAAGTCTTCCTTATTCATCTCGACAAAATATGAATTTGTTTTCATACTAAGAGATATGAAAGTGACGGAACGCGGACAAATTACGATCCCGAAAGCTCTCAGAGCGAAGTACGGTATAACGTCGCAAACGGAGATTGTTGTCTCAGATGAGACTGGGGTTATCACCGTCACGCCCAAAGTCGATCTCTCGCGCTTCGATGCCGCGTTGAAGAAATGGCAGGGAAAGGGCGCAGGACGGCTCAAGGAATTGGGGTTTCGCTCTAGTGATGAACTCATCGAATCGCTGCGAGGCCGATAAGCCGCATGTTGACTGCACTTGATTCAAACGTGCTCATCGACATTTGGAATGGCTCAGAAGACTTGGCAAATGCGTCTGGTGCTTCGCTCCGGATCGCTCGATCGCAAGGAATCGTACTCATCTCCGACATAGCCTACGCAGAGGTATGTACGCTATTTACCAAACAATCTAATTGCGACAACTTTTTAGATGACCTTCAGATTCGGGTAGAGAGCCTTACTCCAGCCACCAGCTTTCTTGCCTCAAGATATTGGCTCAGTTACCTTCGCTCCGGCGGCAAGCGTACCCGCATCCTGCCCGACTTCCTACTCGCTGCGCACGCGACCCACCAGGCGGACGCTCTCGTCACCCGTGATCGCGGCTTCTACCGTACGCACTTCCCCAAGCTAAAGGTCATCGATCCCACCAGGCTTTGATCTTCAACTCGCCATCCGCGCTTGCCCGAAGGCCTGCGTACACTAAACGTCACGTGAAGAAACGGATCGCACAGCAAACCGAGCAGAGCAAGCAAACCTCTGCCCCGCACACCCCCGAAGAACTCCGCGCCCTCGGGGCAGGAAACCGCACCGCCTGCCCACGGGACAGCCTGGCCAAATGGGCTCCCTCTCTGCGCCGGCGAAACCCCCAGGATCTGCTCGCAGAATCCGTCCAGGGCCGCTTGCCCAAACTCATCGCCCTCAAGAATCAGCGCATGGCCGCCTCGCCCTTCAGCTTCTTTCGCGGAGCCGTTCCGGTCATGGCCTACGACCTCTCGCTTGTGCCCAACACCGGCATCCTCACCCAGCTCTGCGGCGACGCCCACGTCCAGAATCTCGGCTCCTTCGCCGGGCTCGATGGCCGCCTCATCTTCGACGTCAACGACTTCGATGAAACCATCCAGGGCCCCTTCGACTGGGACGTCCGGCGCATGGCCACCAGCATCGTCCTGGCCGGAGACGCCGCCAAACTCAAGCGCACCGACGCCACCGACGCCGCCGAGCTCTTCGTCCACAGCTACGCAGGCATGATGGCCCGCTTCGCCCGCATGCCCATCCTCGACGTCGCCCGCTATCAAGTACGTCGCCTCGGCACCGTCGTCCCCATCACGAAGATCCTCCTCAAAGCCCAGCGCGAGACCCCGCTCAACTCCCTCGAACGCCTCATCGAGCCTTCCGCACACAGTCCCACGTTCCGCTCCCAGTCGCCTGTGCTTCGGCCTGTGCAGGGCAGCGAAAGGAAGAAGGTTCTCGCCTCGCTCGCCGAGTACGCCGAAAGCCTGCTGCCGGAGCATCGCCACTTCCTAACCCAGTTCCGCCCGCTCGCCGTCGCCTTCAAGGTCGTCGGCACCGGCTCCGTCGGTCTGCGCGACTTCTGCATCTACCTCGAAGGCAACGGCGGCGGCCCAGAAAGCGGCCAGGCAAAAGAAAGAAAAGACCCGCTCTTCCTGCAGATCAAGCAGGAGGTCCGCTCCGCCTGGGCTCCCTACCTCAAGCACACCGCCGAGCCAAGCCACCAGGGCCAACGCACCGCCGACGGCCAACGCGCCATGCAGATCCAATCCGACCCCATGCTCGGCTGGACGCGCATCGACGGCCTCGACTACCTCGTCCGCCAGCTCAACGACCACAAAGCCTCGCTCGACGTCACCAAACTCAAAGCCGAAGACCTCAGCCAGTACGCCGCCGTCTGTGGAGAGATCCTCGCCCGCGGCCACGCCCGCGCCGGCGACGCCCGCATCCTCTCCGGCTACATCGGCACCAGCAACCGCTTCCAGCAAGCCATCGTCCGCTTCGCCGAGGCCTACGCCGAACAAACCAACGCCGACTGGAAGCAGCTCTGC
>CALMVK010000257.1:0-4985 GCA_937873145.1 uncultured Granulicella sp.
CGATGATGCAGATGCCGGGACTGCCGAAGGTGTCGAAAGCGATGGGGATGGATGTGGATGCGGCGGGCGAGATTGTGGGGATGTGAGTTTGGGGTCGATTGTTCTTATGGAACAGTGTATGAAACTGCTGCGCTGCATTGAAGGCTACTTTTGACCTGTCACAGTCGGACTATGATCGTTCGTATTTGCCCTCGTCAAAGTTCTGAGAGGAGCGAACAAGTCTCCTACAACTAAGGTTTCATGTACAAGGGAGCGCACATAGGAGAACCTTAGATGAATGCATTGCACAGGTGGAGATATGTACAAACTCCGGTACGTTATTTGCATAGTTCCGGACCGCTTCCGCTGTAGCAAGCTCGTCCTCATCGCGTCCTTCATAGTGCTACTTTTCACGTCGTTCACCCTGTGGGCTCAGCAACCGCAGTATGATGACGCTACCATGACAGCGCGGACCGTAGCTGAGGCTTTGAAGTCCGATCATGACATTAAGTGGATGGCCTCCGGCGATAATTCAGTAATGGCCGTAATCCTCAGACCATTTACACCTTGTGGCACCGTTACTCGACTAGCTCCTAAGCAATTCGGCTTTAACACGGGCCTGGAATATGACCGGACAATTCATCTGTTCCCACATTGGCAGCCAGCCATTGAGGAAGCTCGTAGTTACTGTTTGTCTCTGGCGGCTCAGAGGGCGGCCGATCAGCAGGCTGCAGCTGAGATCGAAGAGTGGCAGGCAAAGAAGGCGCGGAATGCGCATTTTGCAAGTCTTCATGCTACGTACGGACCGGTGTTGCTTTTCGCGCCTGATGTTGACATGCCAGACAGCGGTAGGAGGCTGAAGGTACAGGGTAATGTCACCGTCAACGTCACAGTGAACATACAGGGATTGCCGGAGGATCCCGTTATAGCGAAGAACGAGCTTCATGGTGCTGACGATTCAGCCGTGCCTCTTTCTATCGTCAGCAACTTCGATGAAAGCGCGCTCCGCAGTGCAAGAAGGTACCGCTTCAAACCAGCCGTAAAGGATGGAGTGCCTGTCGAGACACAGATAGCATTGGAGCTGAATTTCCAAATATTTTAGGTATTTCTTGGTTCCAACTAGTCTAGACGTGGAGATTGGCTGCTCCGGAATAACGACCAGATGGTAAGTTTCGCTTCGGTTCAGGAGTAACCGAATGCGGTCGTTTGCTGCCGCAAACGGTGCCTTCGCGAAAGCGGCAAAGGGTGGGGTACCCGCTCCCGGTGGTTTACTTTAGCTTGCCTCGGTAGGTTAGGCTGGTGGCGTTGCGGAGTTTTAGGAGAGGGAGGCCTTGGTGGGCCAGGTCTTCGGCGCAGGTGAGGGCTCGGAGGAGGGGTCCGCCCTGAAGGTGGCGCTCGGCGGGTTTCTTCAGGTGGTGGTACCAGACGTCGGAGAAGGCGTGGTCGAGGCAGATGCGCTTGAAGCAGTGGTCGAGGCGAATGGGCCAGTGGTGCTCTGCGGCCAGGGCGGGGAGAATCGTTTCGGTTAGGTGCTTGAAGCGGGCTATTTGGGCGGGGTGGTCCATCACGGTTTTGGATTAGATGGTCGGCTACAACAAAGACGACCGCAGATTCCCTTCGGGAAGGACAACAAAGAAAGCTAAGCTTCTACCCTAGGAATTACTTTGTGCCCGGGTTGAGGAGAGCGGGTCGTTAGCTGGCGCAAACGATCCCCCCATCCTTTGTCGATGGAACTGACAAGGATGGGGCACCCGGTTTGGGGTGGGCAGAAACCCAGGTCTCAGAGGCGAGACCTGGGGCACCCGGGTTAGTGGAGGATTTCGGGGGTGGAGGGGCCGTAGAGGAGGCCGTTGAAGAGGAACTTGAAGGTGGCGTGGGGTTGGCCGCGGAAGGCGACTTCTGGGCCGAAGAGGAGGACTTTTCCTTTGCCCAGGTTGGCCTGGGCGACGGCGATGGAGTCGTTCAGGTAGGTCTGGCCCCAGGCCCAGCCGCTGTCGAGCAGGTTGCCGTCGCCGTACCAGGCGATGGTTTGGAGGCCGTGATGGCTGGCGTCGGGGGTGGCGCGGAAGGCGGGCGAGTTGTCGTAGAAGACGTCTGTCGAGGCAGGCATCCCGTAGGCGACGGGCTGGGTGTTATCAATCTGAGCGCGGAGGAGCGAGCCGGGGACGTAGAAACGCTCGGGGGGGACGGGCTGCTCCTTGCCGCGGACGACTTCGGTGACGGCGTCGTGGACGGGCAGGTTCATGGCCGCGTAGATGCGGCTGGAGCTACCGATGGTAAGCAGAGTTCCTCCGCTCTCAACGAAGGCTTTGAGCTGCGGCAGGGTTTTATCGGCGGTGATGCGGCCCAGCCACGGGCGGAACTCGGCGGGGATGGACTCGGGAGCGGGCTGAGCTCCGCCGCGGTACTCATCCGCGCTTTCAGAGCCGGCCGAGCCGGTGCCGGCGCCCGTGAGCCTGGGAAGCATACCGTCCGCAAAGACGAGGTCGTCGAAGGTGGCGTTCAGGTTCCCGGCGTCAAGCGTCTGCGGGTAGACGACGGTGTAGGGGAACTCGAACTGATCGAAGAGCCAGCGCAGCCAGCCGGAGGGCATGGAGCCGCCGTACTGGTCCGCAAGACCGATGCGGAGGGGATGCAGCAGCAGGGCGTCGCCGGCGGGCTTGGCGGAGACGGCGTAGGCGTTGATGCCGAGGGTCTTGGCGGCGGCTTCGAGCAGATCATGCGCCTGGGCGGAGTAGGGGATATACAGCGCTCCGGCGGCGAGGGTCTTGCCTCCGGCTACGGTTACCGGCTGTTTGAGCCACAGGACGGGAAGCCTGGCCTTGAGCAGGCGGTTGGTGAGCGTGTAGGCGTCGTTGTACTCGTGCGAGACGAGATAGCCGGCAGGTTTAGTAGAGCCGCTGATGGTTCCTGCGGGAGGCGCGGCAAGGTCGGTAGAGATCTTTTCAAAAGGGCCGGTGAAGCCGGAGTAGACCCGGTCGAAGGTCACGCCCATCTGGTAGGCGAGGGTCCAGCCTGTCGTGTCATACGGTCGTGTGGGAGGAGCGCCGGGGTAGGGGAAGTCGTTGGGATGATCCTGGGGCTCGAGCATGTCGAGGATCTGGGGACGGAAGGCTTGGGCGCAGGAGATGACGAGCGAGCCGGCGGGGTAGTGCCTGCCTTCAACGTCGAAGGCGGCCGAGGCGCGCTCGATGGTGACGCCGGACTTCATCAGCGTGTTGACGAACTTGACGGCGGTGGGGAAGTCGGGCTGGTCGGCGGAGAGGATGTAGCCGCGGGGGTCGCGCTTGGCGGGATCGTGGAGAACCGACGTGTACAGGCTGGCCGGGGCAGTGCCAGGATTGCGGCCGCCTCCGACGACTCCGGGTGCGAGGCCGGTGGGGGCCTGCGATCCCACCTCAGACGATGGAGCTGTCTGCGATAGGGCACCCGGCTGCGATGGGGCACCCGGGCGTTGCGAGTTGGCGCCATGGGTGCGGGTGGATGCGGCGGCTTCGTCGAGGGCCTCGATGCGCCTGGGAGTGACGGTCCAACTGTCTTCGTTGCCGTGTTCGATGGAGCGCTGGCCCATGACGTACATGTCATAGAGCATGTGCGTTCGCTCGCGGGAGGCGTAGTCGAGCACGGCGCGATTGTTGGTCTGCTCGTAGGCGATGGACTGGGCGTAGTGCCAGGTTTGGGGAGCGATGGGATACGGCTGGTCGCCATTGGGCAGTTGGCGCGCGGGGATGAGCGGAATCTGCATGGGCGTCGGGCTGCCGACGATCTCGGTGAGCAGGCCGGTCATGTTGTGGAAGTAGGTGATAGTGCGCAGGCCGCCGTTGTACCAGGTGCTGTAGGGGGCGTCGGACCGCATGACGGAGCCGGGCTTGTTCTCCTCGACCAGACGCTCGTGCATGGCGGTGCCGACGGCTTCAATCTTGAGCGGCATGAGCGGGTCGTAGTGGAAGTTGAAGGGATCGCGGAAGGGCGGCATGAAGATGACGGTGCCGGTGGGGCCGGTCTGGTGGTGGTTGTACATGATCTGCGGGAACCACTCGCGGAAGAGGATGCGGGAGATGTTGGTGGATTCCGGCATGTTGTTCATGTAGAAGTCGCGGTTGTTGTCGTGGCCGATGTACTTGGCCCAAAGGCGTGGGGTTCCCTGGCCGGGGCCGTCGAGCACGCGCTTGGTTGGGTCGGGCTCGCGCATGTACCACTTGGCGACCAGGTCGTCGCCGTCGGGGTTGTCGAAGACGAGCAGCGCGATGTCGTCGTTCAGGAAGCGCATCGTTTCGGGGTCGGTGCGGGCGTTGAGCTCGTAGATGGTCTCGACAAGCTGGGTCTGGCCGACGGTTTCAGACGCGTGCAGGCCGCCATCGATCCAGACGACGGCCTTGCCCTCTTCGGCCAGCGCGTGGGCCTGGTCGGCGGTGAGGGGCTGGCCGTCGGCAAGGCGCGCGTGGGCGAGTTGGGCGGAGATCTCCTTGTAGTGGTCGAGCTTGGCGATGTTCTCGGGCGAGGAGACGATGACCATGTACTGGCGGCGCCCTTCGGCGGTCGGGCCGATGTCGACCAGCTTCATGCGGTCGGATTCGGTGGCGAGCTTCTGAAGATAGGTGGTGATCTGGCCGTAGTCGGCGAGCATGTAGTCGTCGCCCATGTTGAAGCCGATGATTTGCTTGGGAGTCGAGATGTTGGCGCGTGGGGCCTGGGCTGGCGCTTGCGAGGGTGCGCCGAGGGCGAGCAAGGGCAGGGTCGCGGAAAGGCAGCACAGCCGGCGAGCGGAGCGGAGGGGCAAGGTGGATCTCCTCAGTAGAACTGGAAAATAGCGGTGAGGTGAGTTTAGCGCAGAGATGTGGGTGTGGAGTGGAGTGGGGAGACGGTTATGCGGGGATGGGCTTTTCTATATGGGCGTGTGGGGAGCTGATTGGAGACCGAGCGGTAGGGACGGATCGAACCAGAGGATGGGCCGTCAGCGATCAGGCCGTGGGCTTGCGAGCGCCGTGTCGAATCTGGGCGATGCT
>CALMVK010000257.1:5085-43095 GCA_937873145.1 uncultured Granulicella sp.
TGCTCCGTGCCTACTGCGCATAATTTATTGCTCGTCCAACGGTATACCTTCCACTCATCGGAGTGAGACTGTGATGCATGAGCCACCCGGTTTTGGTGCAGCTACTAAGCGATCCATGTGGGGCGAGAAGCTGCTGATGAGCGCTCTGCCAGCCAGGCTGACGTTTGCCAAAGCTTAGGAACTTGTGCCTGCAGTGAGCAGTACGGATTTTCGATCGAACGCCGTGCGTGCCTGCTCTACTTGCTCCAGGTGCTTCTCTGCCCACATCCAGACCCCGCAAAAGGCAGCGGCAAGGGTGAGCCCCAGCTCGGTGAGCTTGTACTCGACCCGTGGAGGCACAACCGGGTGCACTGTGCGTGCGACAAAGCCTTCGCGCTCCATGCGGCGCAGGGTTTGCGTGAGCATCTTGTAGCTGATGCCGGGAAGCTGCTCGCTAAGTCGCGTAAAGCGCAACTCGCCTCGCTCGACAAGCACCTCCAGAATGATCATGGTCCATTTGTCGGCCACGTGTCCGATCAGTTCATGAACCAACGTCTCAACGCGCGGATCGATCGCTTCTTCCGAACAGGAGCGACTGTATGCCTCAAGCGAAGTAGTCTCTGCTGGCGATAGTTCCGGTTTGATCATCATTGTGGACACTCTCTTTCTGGTGCATATCAAACTTTAAAGTACCCTCTTCCCGAACGAGAGTGCTGTGCTTAGAGTGACACACAGAGGAGAGAGTATGAAACTTGAAGGAAGAACGATCTTGATTACCGGCGGTACGAGCGGCATCGGCTTTGAACTGGCCAAGCAGCTCCTGGCGCGTCGCAACGTTGTCATCATCACAGGCCGCGATGAACGAAAGCTGGCGCAGACGGAGGCGGCCTTGCCTGGCGTTCAGACCCTATCGAGCGACATCGGTAAGGTCGACGACATCCAGGCTCTTCTACGGCGAATTCAGACGGAGTTCCCAGCTTGCGACACGCTGATCAACAACGCAGGCTTTATGCGGAATCTCAACATGAACCAGCCGCGGTCGCTGACGGACGTTACGCAAGAGATCAACATTAACCTGAACGGGCCGGTGCAGATGGTGCAGGAGTTTCTACCGCACCTGAAAAGCAAGCCGAACGCCCTGATTGTGAATGTGTCGTCTGGCCTGGCGTATATTCCGTTTCCGCTTTCTCCGGTCTACAGTGCATCGAAAGCCGGCCTTCATGCGTTTACGCGTTGCCTCCGCGTGCAGTTGAAAGGAACAAAGGTTGCGGTGGTCGAGCTGGCGCCTCCCCTGGTCGAGACGAAGCTGAGCACGGATGGGTTTGAGTCGGAGATGAAGGGACAAAAGGGCATGGCCGCGCACGTTCTGGCGCAAAAGGCGATCGCCGGGATCGAAGCCGGCAAGCTAGAAGTCCGCCCGGGTCTCAGCAACGTGCTCTACCTGATGAGTCGCCTGATTCCATCGCTGCCTTTTGGGCAGATGGCGAAGCTGGTGCGCCCTGCACACTAACCCCCTAACTGGCTGGACTAGCGGTTCATCACGCAGAAGCCATTTTTTTGGGACATGGTCTGTTTGGGGGATGGAAGGTCCTTGCAATCTCCGATAGCTTCCAGAGGTGAGCGCCGTTGAAGACGGCGCGACCTGGAACCGAGGAGTATGCCGAGCACGACTATGCCGACACGTTGGGCCGCCCTGCTGAGTGCGTGGCTGCTCCTGCCTGCGTGGCTCTGCTTGTTGGTGTGGGCTGTGGACAGAGCCTCAGCCCAAAGCTCGGCCACGCAAGCCACCACGGTTCCGGTGCTGCTGCCGGGCGGGGTGGCGTATGACGCGAACGGCAATCTGTACCTGGCCGATACAGGAAAGCATGTGCTGCTGAAGGTGACTGCGGCCGGTGCGCTGACCACTGTCGCCGGTACGGGAACGCAGGGCTTTGACGGCGATGGCGGCCCGGCGACGGCAGCTCTGCTCGATTCGCCAAGCGGGATAGCGCTGGATGCGAGCGGAAACCTCTATTGCTCCGATGCGCACAACCATCGTATCCGGCGAGTGGATGCGGTCTCCGGAGTCATCACAACCTTCGCTGGAACAGGAACGGCGGGATCCGGCCCGGATGGATCGGCGGCAGCGCAAGCGGCCATCGATCTTCCTACGGCGCTGGCCGTGAGCACCGCGGGCGATGTGTTTTTTGCTGACAGCCGAAGTCACGTAGTCCGGCGCATTGACCACGCCACCGGCCTGGTGAAGACCGTGGCAGGCAACGGAGTCGAGGACTATGCGGGAGATGGCGGCCCGGCAACGGCGGCCAGTCTCGATGCGCCGGAGGGTCTGGCGATCGATTTCGCGGGCGACTTATATATCAGCGATACCCATAACCAGCGGATAAGGCGGGTCGATGCCAAGACCGGGCTGATCGCGACCGTGGCAGGAACGGGAATGGCCGGGTTCTCAGGCGATGCGGGCGCGGGGACGGCTGCGGCGATGCGATTGCCGCGCGGGTTGGCGCTTGATGCCTCGGGAAACCTGCTGCTGGTAGATTCGCAAAACCATCGTATCCGGCAGTTGGAGGCGGCGAGCGGACAGATACGTACGATCGCGGGAGATGGAACGCAGACGTACGCGGGCGATGGCGGGCCGGCGATTGCGGCTTCGTTGAACACGCCGCGTGGCGTCGCGCTCGACTCGGCCGGGCTGCCGACGCTGAGCGATAGCGGCAATGCGCGTGTGCGGCAGGTCGACGCGACGGCAGTCATCCACACGCTTGCCGGCGTTGGTCCAACCGAGGCCGGAGTCCTGACGCTGACCGGACCTTCGGTGCTTGGATACGGCACAGGAGCCGTCACGGCGACTTTGGCGGCGAGTCCGGCGACGGGTGCAATCACGTTCTTCGAAGGAGGCAGCCAGAGCCTGGGAACGACCGCGCTCAGCGCAAACGCGGCGACGTTTTCTCTGGGAGGGTTGGCGGCGGGACCGCACTCTCTGAGCGCCACCTATGCAGGCGACGCCAGTCATGGAGCGGCGCAGAGTGGTGTATTTGTCCTGACGATCGCCCCGGCGGCGTTGACGGCGACGCCGGACCCGATCGGCCTCGTGTACGGGCAGGCGATTCCGCCGCTTACCGGCACGCTGGCCGGAGAGCTTGCCCGCGACGCGACGGCGAAATCCGTGACGCTGGCGCTGCAGACGACTGCGCATGCGCTCTCGCCGCCCGGGTCGTACCCCATTACGGCGTCCATTCAAGGCGCAGCTGCGGCAAACTATACGTTGACCTCGGTTGCAAAGGCGTTGACGATCGCCAAGGCACCCTCCGTGGTAACGATGACGAGCGGCCTGGCGGTGCAGGTAGTCTCTTCCACCTCCGGAACGGCGACAGGAAGCGTCTCTTTGATCGAGGCAGGGCAGGTGGTGCAGACGCTTCCTTTGTCCTCGGCCGGTAGTGCTGTGTTCGTGACGCCGAGTTCGCTTGTCGCGGCGTCGAGCACTCTAGGGGGAGCGCCGACCGTTACGGCGCTCTATAGCGGAGATAGCAACCTGCTGGGGTCGAGTTCAGCGGCAGTTACGATTACATTGGGCGCGGGCACGAGCGCGGGCACGGGAACGCCCCCGACGGCGGCGGCGGGCCCTGATTTCGCACTCGCTGCGACAGGGCCAACGGCCGTGACGGCGAGTGCGGGAGCGGCCGCACTGTTTTCCTTTAGCGCTACCCCGGTGAGCGGCGGCCTGGCTAGCCCGATTCAGCTGACCGTAGCCGGACTTCCGACGGGAGCCACGGCCTCGTTCAGCCCGGCGTATCTTCCTCCTGGAAGCGGGGCGCAGGCATTTACGTTGACCATCCAGACGCCGAAGGTCGCGGGTCTGCGTTGGTGGGATGGGCTAATCTATGCGTTTTTACTTCCCGTCGCGTTCCTGGTCCGGCGACGGCGGCGCATATGGCTTGCCGTTGCGTTGACGGTGACGGCGGGAGCAGGCGTGGGCTGCGGTGATCGCGTGAACGCAACCTCTGCGCTGGCCAAGGCTGCGCAGATCTACACTCTAACCGTCAGCGGCACGGGAACCTCGGCGAGCGGCGCCACCGTGCTGCATACGGTCGCGGTTACGCTGACGGTGGAGTAAGCGGTGCTGGATCCGGGGAGGCTTGTTCGCGCGACACCAGGAAGACGACACCGAGGCCAAGCAGCAGGACACCGCCTTCGACGCGCTCAGAACGCCGATGCAGCTTGTCAAAGTGAACGTGAGCGGGGTTCGACGCGTCTACGAAGGTGATGTCTCCTCCCGCGAGATGACGGTCGATCTCCATGGAGGGCAGGATGTTCCATTGAATGTAAGCGGTTGCGACAAGCATGACTGCGGCAAGCAGAAACTCCATCTCGTACCGGCCGCGGATACGCAGGGGCGCACGGCTGAACAGGATCGAGGTGGCCAGAAGGAAGACGGCTCCGCAGCCTACGGCGACCACATCGAAGACGCGCAGGCTGGCTCCAACCACCAGGCCGGCCTCCCGAATGCTCGGCAGCGTACCGAAGGCCGTTGGCGCCAGGATGAAAGCGAAGAAGATCAGACCACCCACCCAGATCGTCAAGGCAAGCAGCTGCAGAAGGCGCGCGGCGGAGACCATGGTCAGACAGCCCCGGCGCGATCGAGGGTGCGCTTCAAGACGGTGTCGTAGGCGGTCTTCAGATCGCTGTATTGGCCGTCGCTCAGCTTGCCGGTAACGCGATCCGTCTCCAGCGAGAACATCTCATCGCGCAAAATCTGCAAGGCTCCTTGAGGACCGGCACCGGTGAGGGCGTGACTGCCGGAGGGATGGATGGCAGCGGCCGTGCTGCGTACAGGAGCAGGCGTACGCAGCAGGAATCCGGCCCCGGCTGCAAAGGCGAGCGCGACGCCGGCGATGATCCACCAGCGGTACTTAGTCCAGGGGTCGCGCTGCGCGTCCTTGTCGACCGGGGTGCCGAGCCCTCCGCCGGGGCGGGTGTCGGTATTGGGATCGGCCTGAACGGCACTGACGTTTGAGGCAGAAGTTGCGCCGCCCGCGCCGGAACCTCCCGCTCCGGAACCTCCCGCTCCGGGAGCTCCATTGTCACGCGGCAACTGTCCCGAGCCTCCGATGGTGAACTCAAGCGGCTGCGAGGGCTGCACGTTGCGGGCTACATAGGTTTGGGCACCCGGTTCTTCATCGACTGAGGTATAGGGCGTCGAGGGCCCAGGCTTGAAGCTCATGCTCTTGGGAAGGATCAGCACAAGGTTGTCGATGGGGGTGGTGGGACGCGGATGAAAGGTGAAGGAGTCCTTGTAGTTGAGGTGGTAGGTGACCTGAAATTCGGTCTGGCCGGGACGAATCGGGAACAGGATCGTGTAGTGGTCGGGATCGCCCATAGGCACCGGAGCTGCCTGGACGGCCATGCCTCCGGGAGCCTTGGAAGCTGCGCCAAGCACGGTCGCTCCGGCCGGAAGGTAGAACTCGAACGGATGCTCACTCATCAGCGTTTTGGGCGGCGCGGAATCGTTCTTCAAAAAGAAGTGTTCGACGACTTTGAGGCCATCGCCACCCGATTCACTCTGCAGGCTGAGTACGTCGGCTTCGGTCGTGACTCCCGGCACATCGGTAGCAGCGGAGTAGACGTCGATATCGACCGACTGGGTGCCGGGCTCGATGGGCTTGAAATAGTTGGCCTTATCGTGGGTTACGCGCAGCAGATGCAGTCCGTCGGCTGGAACGGCAATGTTGAAGCGGCCGCGGCTGTCGGTCTTGGTGCGGGCAAGTTCCTGCATGCCCTGGGCGAGCTGCAACAAAACAACATCATCGTTGCCCGAAGGCTTGTTGGTAGTGCGATTGGTGACAATGCCCGTGACGGACTGGGCAAGAAGGGAGCTACCGAGCATCACCGAAAGCGTCGTAAGAAGGAGTAGAGTGCGTCGAAGCATCACTGCTTAAGTCTAAACGACTGGATCGTGGCTGAGCTTTCTCCTGCGACGTCGCAGAGAGTCCGGCTTTTCGTGAGAGGAACATGACGGGTGGCGCTTGCCTGGTGCGGCAGATCCCAGGAACGTGGATCGATTGGCTAAGTCTGGTCGGCTCGTGTGTAAGGGGGCCATGAAGAAAGCGCGGGCAACGTTGCGGCTCCTTCTTCGTCTCAACTGGTATGCAGCAAAGGTATGTCTTTCTATTTCTTCTGTGGATCTTGAGTTTTTTCGCTTCGGTTTCCGCACAAACTCCCCTTCACAAGCAGCTTCCCGTTCGTAAGCAGCTCCTGGTCGGATATTTCGGCCAGTGGGGGTTATACGACGATCCTCCGTACACCTTGAAAGATCTGGTCCGCACGCAGAAGGTGGCGATGCTCGATCAATTGAACTATGCGCAGGCCTTTGTAACCGGAGGCCACTGCTCGGTTGCGGACCCGAACGCCGATCTGAATCATTTTTTTTCTGCAGCCGACTCGGTGAATGGCAAGCCGGACGATCCTGCCACAGTCTTCCACGGTCATCTTCACCAGCTCGCCGAGCTGAAGAGTACGTACCCACGCCTTAAGGTTCTGATCTCGCTTGAAGGTCGTGCAGCCGATTTTGCTTTCGATGCGCGGCCGGAGAATCGACAGGCGTTTATTGCCTCCTGCGTCGATCTCTTCCTGAAAGGGAACCTAGCCCCCGGGGTGAGTGTCCCCGGCCTCTTCGACGGCATCGATGTCGACTGGGAGTATCCCCAGGGTGCCGACGCGGTAAACTTCCTTGGGCTGCTGACCGACCTGCGCCGTGAGATGGCTCGTGTGCGCCCGGGTCTTGTACTCTCTGTCGCCGTCGGGCCAAGCCCGCGCATGTATGCCAATGTCGACTTCAACGCAGTCGCGGCGACCGTGGATGAAATTGGCTTGATGACCTACGATTTCGCCGGTCCCTGGATGCAGACGACCGGCTTCATCGCTCCGCTCTACGGTGTTTCTGCTCCGGACCAAGTCGACTCCGTCGGCGTCCTTCCCGCCGTTGCTGCCCGTACGCCTGCTCCCACGGGGGCTAATCCTACGGCCAGTACCACCCCGTCCGCCCAGGCTGCCGTTCCGGCCGGCAGCGTTCCCGCAAGCGCTCCGGCACCTGCCCCGCCGCCCAGTGGAGGGGTTGCGGGTGCGGTCCAGGCGTTTCTCGCTGCAGGGGTTCCGTCCGCCAAGCTCTTGATCGGCGTACCGTTCTACGGGTATGGCTGGACACAGGTTCCTGAAGTGGCAAGCGGCGTCTTCCAGGAAGGAACGGCCGTTCGCGGCGACCGGCCCTACCATTCCATTCAATCCCTGACCGCCGGCTCTACGATCTACCGCGATGCTCGGTCGCAGACGCCCTGGTTGTTTGATGGAGACGCCTTCTGGACCTTCGACGATCCGATTAGCATCGCAGCCAAAGCCGACTACGCGCGAGAACATGAGCTAGGCGGACTGATGATCTGGGAGCTCTCCGGTGATACACCCCAGGGAGCCCTGCTGACCGCCGCGCACGAGGGCAGCCGATAGTCATCACAGCGAGGCATGACAAACGCTCTTTCCCAAAGAGCGTTTGTCTCAAGAGTTATAGATCTGCTTTCTTCGTTTATGACTACGGCCGAGCCGCTGTAAGCTGTAGCTTACGTCGCGTATCGAAACCTTTTCTCTGGTGACCTTGGATGACGATGCAACATCTTTCTAGAAAGAGCGCAACAAAACAGAAGCATTCCGAGGAGGACAACGTGCGTATGCAGAAGTACAGGGTGACTGCAGAGTCCAATGCGAATCCATCGCTTGTGTATGAGTTACTAATTGACGGGCAGACATGGCCTGCCTGGATGGGCGTTGATTCTGTCGAGACTCAGCTTGAAGATCTGGATGGGCGTTCCCCTCACGATGTCAATCGAGTTGGAGACGTTCGTAGAATTCAAACAGGCAAGTACGTGAACCATGAAAAAATCGTTCAACTTGTTCCAGATACGCAATTTAGCTACATCATCCTGGATGGCATGCTGGATGACTATAAAGGCAACGTGACGCTCACTGCTTTGGCCGAGGATAGAACGAAGATCGAGTGGACGGGAACGTTCCATATGTCCATTCCTGGAGCAGGCTGGTTCATGAAGCTATACCTAACCCGCTTTATGCAACGCGCGGTCAACAATCTGGCCCGGCAAGCGGCGAAGCCTGGGAGTATCTCTGAACGATAGGCAACCGGCACTACTTGATCGATGCAGGCAAACAAGGACTGAGAAACAACGCGAGGCGGAGAAGATGGACTGGCGAGACTTTCTAAGAAAGCATTTACCGCGGCAGGCGCGTGCAGCTTTGCCGTAAGTGGCGTCGAATTGATAGACCTTCACTTATAAGTGAGTTAGAGATGGTGGAGGCGGTGGGAGTCGAACCCACGTCCGAAACTACCTTCAACAGAGAGCTTTCATGCTTTTCCCGATTCATCTTTGTCTCGTCAGTGAGCCTTAGAACGGGCGAAGACGGAACACCGACCAGCCTGATTGATCTCGTCCTCAGCCCGCTCAGACGGAGCAGGGAAGACCAGCCTACTGTGCGACGATCGGTACCGGCCCGTAGGCGAAGCTGGAGCGATCGGCTACTTAACTAATTAAGCAGCAAGCGCGAATTGAGGTTCGGCACTTATAGTTTTGGGCGCGATTACGGGTGTACCCACCCCGGCATGCCTCTCTGCCGCAAGCAATCCCGTCGAAGCCGTGACGCCCCCATCTGGAGCTGGCTAAAACATTGCATTGGGCACTCAAAGAACTAACCTAAGTATACCGCTGAGCGACTGTTTTCGGACGCCTTCCCATTGTCCGTTGTTACAGGGTCGCCGTCTGCAGGTCTACGCTCATCCATTCACCGTGCTCGATGCCGGCCCGGATCTGTGCCGGAGTTTTGCCCTTCTTCGTCTGCTGGTAGCTGTACACCGCCTCCTTCATACAGGTAGAGCACTGTGCGCCATGGGTTCCTTCAAAGCAGGAGTGCAGGCTGTTGTGGCCCATCTCCCGGTCGCAACGGCAGTAGCATGGTTGCTGGTGAAGCACCTCCGGAATGCGCGCGGCCATCTTGTACGCGGTAACCTGGTAGCTATGCGCAAAGTACGGACCGGTCAGTTGGTCCCCCTTCAGGATCGGCGGCAGCGGACGGGTAGGCCGTTCAGCGTTGTAGGCTGGCAGATCGTCCGCAGGGTTGGAGTATTGCGCCGACGCAGCCAAAGCCACCAATCCAAGTACCGCACATCCGAGCAGCTTCTTTCTCATGGGCTTATCATACCGCTGCCGCAAGTAGACAGGACGCGTAATTCGCGGGTCTCGGCATGACCCACCGGGGTAAATACGCCCCCTAGTTCGTCCCACATACTCTCCGCAGATGAATGCACGGGAACCAGCTTGCATCCGGCTACTGCCAAGTCATGCGCGAGCCAGCCGTCCGGCCGGGCGATGACCAGATCGGAGGGCTGCAGCGTGCGCAGGGCGGAGATGGAGACAACCGGAAAATGAAAAACTTCCTGTCCGCCGGCCCAAAGGTTTTCTTCGCCGGAGTCGTCAGCTTCATAGCGGTGAATGGCCGGGAAGTCGATCGGAAACACAATGCGTTGCTGGACCCCTTTGGCGGAGTAATGGAACAAAGGAAGGGCAAACGCCGAGTCGGCGACCAGGATGCGGCCGTTCGTGTGATGTTGAATATCGTCGCGAAGCAGCAGAAAGGCATGGCGCTGGTCGAGTAAAAGCCACGTGCATACAGCCTCCCGGGCTGTGACCCAGGCGAGAAGGAAGAGGAGGATGAGAGGACCGGCTCCCGTCACTTTGCCGAAGACGCGCTGCGCGAGCACACCCGCAGCCAGACCGACGCCACAGCAGACAGGGAGGATGCAACGCGGTGAAATCATGGCTGAGCCGGCCTTTGAAACACCGTAGCCGAGCACAGGATAAATCAGCAAAACGCCTACCGCGATGAACTCCGGACGCGGTACGACAAAGCATAGGCGACGCTTGTGCAGCGCGTACCCGAGCAGAAGCAGAACCGGCCAGAAGACGGCCTCAACCAACTCAAGGTAGCTGGATGCCACCATTCTGACGCTTGGCGGATTCCAGGCATGAGGGCCAAACTCCAATAAATTGTGCCGGATCAGGGGAAGATACCAGAGCAGAGGAAGCAGCCCGAGCAGAAGGGCAAACCAGACCTCAAGGCGAAACTTCTTCAATCGTCGGCTGCGGGCTAACTCGCCTACGGCAATTGGAAAGATGGCGAGAACACCATAGTAGTTGGAGGAAACTGCGCCTCCGAGCGCGGCCGCGAGTGCTGCAGAGAGCAGGATGCTGTGTCGTACGAAGGTGTTGGGTAGCCACATCCAGAGAGTCAGCGCGGCTATCGTAAAGGCTAGCAGCGGAGCGTAGGAGCGAGCGTCGTAGGCATAGTCAAACCCGCGCGTTGCTATGAAAACCAGGACTCCCGCAGCTGCAAAAGTAGGTCGCACCCAGCGCCGCAGCATCGCCCAAAGAAAAACGAGCGTAAGACAAACGCACACCATCGCGGGAAAACGTATCGCCACTGCACCCGAGCCCAAGGCATGTACCGACCCCTGCACCATGAAGGGAAGTAGAGGCGGATTTGGATCTGCACCGGCTGTGAGCGCTTGCCAAATGCCGGTCATCCCGGGCTGCAGGGCGACCGAGAAGGTAATGAGTTCATCGGCCCAGAGTAGTTTTAGGCGGGCTTGAATGAGCACAAGCACCCAGTAGTACGCAAGCAGGGTGATTAAGAGGTATCTGGGATTACGATCGATCCAAAGTTCTGTTTGGACACGACTACGCCAAAGATTTCCAAGGTATGGGGAGTACGTCATCCTGGCTCCGAACCGGCATACGGGCAAAAAAAGCGGCATGAACGTTTCAGCTCATGCCGGGAGGCCAGTGACGCAACTTGATTCGGCGGTCAGCAACCGAAAACCGGTGGGGAACTCTCACCCTGATCACAAACATATCACCGCTACGCCACAAAATCTACCCTCTTTCATATTTTCTTTTAGAACATCTCCCGGTTTCTGGAGCAAGCGACAAATCATGCTGGGAGCCTCGGCCAAAAGCAATCGTCTTTGGCGTATGCAGGTCAGGGATGAGTACGATCCCGAAGGGAAGATTGCAGACGTAAAACGTTATGCAACCAGCGTAGGCCGGCACAGGAGGGTGGAAACTTCCGTAACCGGCATGCTATGTACCTTATCTCGCAGTTCACTCCACGTCTCATGGGGCATATGCAAAAAGACGTCGACGATCGTTGGATCGAACTGCCGTCCCGAGCAAATCTCGATCTCGGCGATGGCTTCTGCGAAGCTTCGTCCAGCACGGTAAGGACGGTCTGATGTGATCGCATCGAGGGTGTCAGCGATGGCAAAGATACGCGCGCCCAAAGGGATCTCCTTGCCGCTGAGGCCGCGAGGATACCCGGAGCCGTCAAAGCTCTCCTGGTGTGAGTAGACGATCTCACTCGCCTCGCGCAGAAAAGGAATTTTACGGACCATCTCATATCCGCGTTCGCAGTGTCGGCGCATGAGCTCGGTCTCCTTTGCGTCCAGTTTGCCGGGCTTGAGCAGGATGCTGTCGGGAATCGCAATTTTGCCAAGATCATGCAGGAAGGCGCCACGAGCAATGATCCGCAGCTCTTCGGTTCCGAGGCCCATCTCCTGTGCGAGGGCGATGGTGTAGGCGGTCACGCGCTTCGAGTGTCCTTCGGTCTCTGCATCGCGCAGATCCAGAGCGTCCCCCATGGCTTCAAGTGTGGTGTCGTAGCTGCGCTCCAAGTCCTGCATCGTGATCCGGAGCCGCTCTGTACGGGCGGCGGCAATCTCCTCCAGATTCTGCCAATATTGAGCCCTCTGCCGCTCCAGCCGACCATGTTCGAGAGCGCGGTCGACCACGCCCAATAACTGTGTTCGATCAAATGGCTTGAGCAGATAGTCGACGGCTCCTCTTCTGAACGCGCTGGTAGCGGCCTGAACGTCATGGACTGCCGTACAAAGGACAACCGGCAGCCCGGGATGGTCCTCTCCCAGGCGATCGAGCAGCATCAGTCCATCCACTTCGGGCATCATTACGTCTGACAGCACGAGTGAATAGCCTGGGTTTTGGCTAAGCAGCTGCAGCGCTTCTTCCGCTCCTGCCGCGGCAAATGGAGAGTAGCCGTGCCGATCCAGCACGGCCATCACAATCTCTCGCACCGCGGGTTCATCGTCTACTACAAGGATCTGTTCGTCGGCCATCCGTGGTTCCTTTTGCGCAACAGCGCCGTCACAAAGTTCTTATCGGCACAATCCAGAAAATCTTTAGTGTTTTTTTAAATCCCTTCGCGTTTTGCCTTGCGTCGGGCGGCCCAGCCTTCCTTGGCCACCTGTCGTGCTCGTCCCAGCGCCAGCGCTCCGGGGGCAACATCTTCGGTGATACTCGATCCTGCAGCGACGTAGGCCCCGGCACCGATCCTGATCGGAGCGACTAAAGTGCTGTCCGAACCGATGAATGCTCCATCGCCAATCGTGGTGAGGTGCTTCAAAACACCGTCGTAGTTGCATGTGATGGCGCCGGCACCAATGTTCACGCCGGCGCCAATCTCGGCATCTCCCAGGTAGTTGAGGTGATTGGCCTTCGATCCTTTGCCGAGCCGCAACTTCTTTGTTTCGACGAAGTTGCCGACGTGCGCGCCTTCGCCGATGTAACTCTCCGGACGCAGATGCGCATACGGTCCCAACACCGCACCGTCGGCGATCTCCGCGCCTTCGAGCACGCAACCGTTGCGTACCAGTACTCCGCTGCCAAGAGTCGAGTTCTGAATCACGGAGTGGGACCGGATGCGGCAGTCGCTGCCGATGTGAGTTGCGCCGAGCAGCTGAACGTAAGGCTCGAGGATGGTGTCCGCGCCGACGGTTACCTCGGCATCGATAACACAGGTGTCGGGCCGGAAGATGGTTACTCCTTGCGCCATGAGTGAGCGGGCTGCCGCGGCCCGCATGGCCTGGTCGAGATGCATCATCTCGGCGATAGTGTTGGCTCCCAGCACCTCATCCACGTGTTCGGCCCTTACCGCCACGACTCGTTCTCCGTCTTCCACCAGCATTGCCGCAATGTCGGTGAGATAGTACTCCCCGTGCGCATTCTCCGTCGATAGAAGATCAAGCCGGGCGAACAGAGCCTCGGTCTGGAAACAATAGATACCGGAGTTGATCTCTGGCGCGCTCCACTGGTCCGGGCGAAGGGACTTCTGCTCGACGATCCCCGTGACCTCCACTCCTTCCGGCGTCCGGCGCAGCACGCGCCCGTAGCCGGTCGGATCGGGAGGAACGGCGGTCAAAATTGTCATCGCTGCCTGCTCGCCAAGATGTGCCTCGCAGACCCTGCGAATTGTCTCCGGAAGAATCAGCGGAACATCCCCGCTCAGCACCAGCAGGTTCCTGGGCACAGGCTCGCCTTGCCGGGTAAACCACGCCTTTACCATCTGCAATGCATGACCGGTGCCGCGCTGCTCCGGTTGCGCGATGAAGCGTACGCCAGTGTGGGCGACTGCGGCTGTGACCTGTTCCGCCTGATGGCCCACAATGCAATAGATCTGTTCCGGCGGGACGACTGTCTTGGCGGCGGCGATGACGTGCAGCAGCAACGCCCGGCCGCCGATCTCATGGAGCACCTTGGGCCGCTTCGACTTGAGCCGCGTTCCTTTGCCAGCGGCCATAATGGCAATTGCAAAATCCTGCAGAAGTTCCATACCCGATCATCGTCTCACGCCAAAGGGATAGGTTCTATGACTCGAAGGGAGCATAATGCGGCAAAGGGGTTACCTTTGGCTACCAAGACACTTATCCCGCTCAGCGATTACCTGGGCCATAGCTTCCGGCCCGACTGCGACTATATCGACGGCGAACTGCAGGAGAGAAACCTGGGTGAACTGGACCATAGCGACCTACAGACACGGCTGATCGAGCTTCTGCTCAGGGCTGGGAACAAGACTCACATCCGCGCCAACTCCGAGCTCCGCATGCAGGTAAAGCCCACGCGTTTCCGCATCCCGGACGTTTGCGTTCTGCGCCGAGACGCGCCTCGCGAGCAGATCGTACGCACGCCGCCGATCCTATGTATCGAAGTGCTCTCTCCAGACGATACGGTCAAGAAGACGCGCGAGCAAGTGCGGGACTTCCTGGAGATGGGCGTCCGCGAAGTATGGATTCTGGATCCAGCCACGCACACCGCTACCCTCTGTTCAGGCTCAATAGCTACCGAGCAGACCGGGGGTGTTCTGCGTATCCCCGATCTGCCGATTGAGTTTTCACTGGCTGAGATCTTCAGCGTGCTCGACGAATAGCAAAATGGTTGGAGCTTGCATTGTCAGCGCTTTCGGCGCACCCGTTCTACCAGCGAAGCCGCGAGCCCGACGATTCCGTACGCAAACTGCACCAGTACACCCTCCGCTTTGCCTTCGAGCTTAGGCAGAACGGTGCCGAGAAACATGGCCTGGGTCCACTGGTTCCGCGCCGCGCCGGGGCCATGACGAAAACACTGCGCCGCTGCCTGTTTCCAGTTGCCCGCCTCCGCCGCTTGAATCAGCTTCGGGAAATTCTTGAGCAAGCCTTCCGGACCCAGGTTGTAGGCCATGTCGAGCAGCGCCATCTTGGCTTGATCGGGAAAGCCGTCGTATCCCGCGATTTGGGCACGCAACTGCGTTTCAAAACGCAGCACGACGCGCTGCAGCAAGGAATCGATCTCGCCCTGCGCGAGTTCCATCCCGCCTTCCTTCTGGTAAAAGTGGGCCGCCCTGCCCATAGGCAGTGTTTGGACGCGGGCGAACTCAGCTGCGATCTCGGTCTCACTGGCCGGCTGTTTGCCCACGGCAAACGGAAGTGCAACGGCCGCTACAGCATTTGGCAGCATGACGCCGACCCCGACCGTTACTCTGCCGACCGTATCCCGGTACATCCACGGGATCGACCCTTCAAACGACTCCAGCTTTGCCAGCAACTGCTCGATATAGCTCTGCATGTGCAACAAAGCCTATCACCGGAGATGGGCGTGAGTGTAGACCTGCACCGAGTTGAGTTGCTTGTTTTCTGCTTCGTAAATCGATCGGCACACCGTGCGTCACACCTACACCTTCCAGGTCATCGTGCAGTAGGCTCGACGCTGGCTGTTTCTGAGGAGGCCAACTGCAAGAAGTACTCTTGCGCATTGAACGGCTCCCCCGTTTGCTTGGCGCGTGCATAATCTCCATCCGGCTGCAGCAGGCGAGCCTTGACGTTGTCGCGAAGATAGCTGCCGAGGATCTGCTCAGAGACCCATTGCGCAAGTTTTTGATCCTGGATGGGGAAAACTACCTCGCACCGTTCATAGAGATTGCGGCTCATCCAGTCTGCACTTCCGCAAAGGACCTCGCGCTGGCCACCATTCTCAAATTGAAAGATACGGCTGTGTTCCAGGTAGCGTCCGACGATCGACCGGACGCGTATGGTTTCGCTCATGTCCTTGACGCCAGGCCGAAGAGCGCACATGCCTCGCACAATCAAGTCAATCTCGACGCCTGCCTGCGACGCTTCATACAACGCCTCAATGGTCTTGCGATCGAGAAGTCCGTTGACCTTGGCTACGATGTGCGCCGGCCGGCCGGCTTTGGCATGGGCTGCTTCACGACCGATCAACTCGAGGACGTGTTTAGCCAACGTGAGTGGAGCCACCTGTAAGGGAAGGTAAGCGTCTTCCTCGGCTTCCGCCTCCGCGGTCAGATAGTCGAAAACATGCTGGACGGCCTTGGTATAGCGTGGATCTGCCGTCAACAGGCTGATGTCGGTATAGAAGCGCGCCGTCACCGGGTTGTAGTTTCCCGTGCCAAGGTGGGCGTAGCGCCGCACCACGCCGTCCGGGTCTCGCCGCACCAGCAGGGCAAGCTTACAGTGCGTTTTGAGCCCGAAGATGCCGTGAAAGACGCCTACTCCAGCGTTCTCCAACTCACGCGCCCAGCGAATGTTCGAGTCTTCGTCGAAGCGCGCCATCAGTTCGACTACTACGGTCACTTCCTTGGTCTGCGCCGCCTCGATCAGCGAGCGGAAGATCTGCGAATCTTTACTTGTGCGATAGAGCGTTTGCTTCATCGAGACGACAGTGTCGTCCTTTGCCCCGAGCTCGATGAAGTCCTCGACGGTCCGATAACTATCGAACGGATGATGCAGCAGCAGGTCATGTCGACGGAGCTCCGCGAAGAGATTGTCACACGTCGCACAAAGGCGGTGCAGCCGGCCCGTAAAGGGTGGATATTTGAGCGCAGGCAGCTTGGTTTCGGAGTAAAGGTTCATCAGCCGCGAGAGATTGACGGGGCCGTCGGTGCGGAAGACCTGCCACGGCTCGAGCTCGAAGTTGATGCGCAGGCGCTCGACGATCTCTTCAGCCGCCGAGCTCTCAATCTCAAGCCGTACCGCATCGCCCTTGCGCCGGTTGTGCAGCTCTTCGCGTACGCTTTCGAGCACGCTGCGCGACTCTTCCTCCTGCATGTACAGATTGCTGTTGCGCGTCACGCGGAACGCAGCCTTGTCGAGCACCTCATACCCGCGGTACATCTTCTCTACGCGCGCCTCGATCAACTCATGAAGAAAGATGAAATCGGTTCGGCCATCCGCGGAAGGCATGGCAATGAGGCGTGGCAGACTGCGCGGTACCGTCACCACGCCGAGTACGCGGTTCGGTCTCTGGCCGGTTGGGCCTCGCCGTTTGTGCCGCAGCAGCAGGGCAATGCAAAGCGCCTTGTTCAGAACGCGCGGAAACGGGTGTGATGGATCGATCGTCACCGGGGTCAGCAATGGATCGACCTCGTCGGCGTAGAACGTCTCCGCCTGCTCTCGGGCTTGCTCGGTCAACTCTTTCCAGCGCAGAACACGCACACCCTGCCTGGATAGCTCTGGAAGCAGTTGTTGGTTCCAGCAGCGATACTGCGCCTCAACGAACACCTGGATGGCTTGACTGAGCCGCTTCAGGCGATCCTCCGCCGTTTGCCCTCCCTCATCCGGTCCGCGAGTCTCACTTACTCCGTCTTCAATCAACTGCAGCGCCCCAGCAACCTGGATCTCAACGAATTCGTCGAGATTGCTGGCGGTAATGGCCAGAAACTTTACGCGTTCAAGCAGAGGATTACTCTCGTCCTGAGCTTCCTCGAGAACTCTTTCATTGAACTTCAGCCAGCTGTCGTAACGATGAAAGTAGCGGCCTTCAAATTTGCCCAAAGCCACATCCAGGGCTTCAGTCAAAAGCGCCTCGGGTTGTACTGCGGCTGCTCTGGTCGCTTTTTTTGCACTTGTCTTGCGCGGAGTTCTTGCTTGTTTCGTTGTCATAAGACCAGCTATAAGCTTAACTTAGCCTGATCAAAACATCTCCGGTCAGCACAAATATTCACGCAGAGGAATAGAAAGGGGATCAAATCGGTAAGTCACTGAAGCTCGTTATGTATGGGGAGGATCGATACATACACTTGCTAAGCAGCAGCTAGTCCACGATTAATCCACTTCTCTAAGAGCCATAAGGCTGACGACCCACACTTGGGGCAGCGCTGTTTGCCATTGCTGATCGTGTCGCAGTCGCAACACAAGGCCGCTTCGGTTAATGGAATTGTTTGCACTTTATCCGCCACTTTACATCTCCTAGCGGTGACCAGTTCCGCACTTATATCAGATGAAGACATTTCACAGAAAGTTGTTATAGCTTCAGCCCGGCAGTCAGATTCGGCTTTGCAGAATCAGGCAACCAGCTGCTCGGTCGAAAGCGGGTATGTTACATTGGCTTAAGTTTAGGAGAATTTGTTCTTATGCGTCTCGATACCCGCGTCACTATCCTCGCTTCACTCCTTACCCTTGGTGCCTTTAGCCCCACCTTCGCGCAGGATTCCGTCAAGGGTGATGTGAATGCAGCCGGAAGAGACACTAAAGGAGCTGCCGTAGACACCGGTCATGCTACGAAAAAAGTAGCGCGCAAGACGGCCCACGGCACGAAAGTAGTGGCCCATAAAACCAAGGATGGCGCAGTAACAGCCGGGCATGATGTGGCGCACGGAACCAAGGTGGTGGCGCATGATACCGCTCATACGACCGAGAAAGTCGGCGATAAGATTGCCGGCAAGCCAGCTCCACAGAACTAGCCAGGAGTCAGGGCCTGACACTCGTTGAGCCCCCAATGCTTTTGCATCTAGGCTGCAGTGTGCTGGATAGGCATTTTAGAAGACACATCTTCTCTAACGTACTCTGGCCAGAGTACCGCCGCCGAGAGCGTCACCAAAGCTACCCAGTACAAATCTGCACTCAAGAGGTGCAGAAGTTGCATCCAGACCGGGGCCAAAAGTAAAACGTCGGCGATTCCCAGTACAAACTGCAGACAAAGAAAAGCGAAAAGCACTTTGGCTGGCCGCACCAAGCCATCCCGTCGTGCTCGCATCAACAACCAGATCACCAAACCTCCCGCCACTAGCGCACTCGCAGGATGGATCCCGCGTAGACGCAAAAGCCACGGGGAAGACGCGTCAAAGTCTTCAAGAAAAGCAGCTTGCAAGGAGGTTGCGGGGAAGAGTGTGTCGCCTAGTGCAGCCAACGAGCCGCTTACCCCGACGACCAGCGTTGCGATCAGACCTGCGCTTGCCAGCATCTTCTCCGTCCCACGCGCATGGAGCTCCCTCCAACGCTGCCTTGTGCCGAGTGTCCGTGCCGTCAAAGTAAGCGCCGCCAGCAACAACAAGGTATTGCTGAGATGGATCGAGAGCACAACGACCCGGCCCAGGGACTGGTTTCCTGTCACATAGCCAAGCTTGACGAGCAGCGCACCCAGGAACGCCTCATTCAGTAAAAGCAGCGTCGAGAGCACCGCGAAGACGCGCGCCGCCGCACCCTTCAGTGTTGCGCGCCAGGTAAAGATGAGAAGCGCAATCATCGCAACCAGAGACCCGGTCACCATCATGCGATGGGTAAATTCAATCACGGTGTGCAGCGTCGGCGAGAGCGGAACCACCTCTCCGTTGCAGAGCGGCCAATGATTGCCGCAACCGGCGCCGGAGCCTGTGGCTCGCACCAGTGCACCCCATACGATGACGAGAATGTTATAGGCCACCACCGCCCAGGCCAATTGCTCCGTCCGGTGCGCAGTGTGCGACAGTGCTCGAGTGCTTGCCGTCCTCGCCATGGCTTGATTCTATGCCTTTGTGAAACGAGGTCCATCTTCCATCCGGCTTAGCCCGGGGTACAATTCGATAGGACCGTTGTAGAGGGAGGAACAAGTATGTATCCAGAGATTATGGTAATTCCGATGCGCGAGGAGCTGACGCGCGCAGGAGTAAGTGAAGCGAGAACCGTTGCGGAAGTGGATGCAGCCGTGGCGCAGTCGGGAACGACCATGTTGATCGTCAACTCTATCTGCGGTTGCGCTGCAGGAAAGATGCGTCCTGGGGTGCGGCTGGCAATGCAACACACGACCAAGCCGGACCACGCAATCACGGTCTTTGCCGGCCAGGATCGGGAGGCAACGGAGAAGGCGCGCGGCTACTTCGGTGGGCATCCGCCGACTTCACCGGCGATCGCCATCCTGCGTGACGGTAAGTTGGTGTACCTCATGCAGCGTTCGGCGATCGAAACCTCGACCGCTCCGGCGATTGCACAGGAGCTCGCACGGGCGTTCGACGCCTACTGCGCCACGGCGAGTGTCTAGGCGAATCTTTGGGTGAATGGAGACACAAAAGCGGATGCCCCGAATGGGTCATCCGCTTTTGTGTTATGTGGGCGAGCTCATCTTTACGCTAGAAGTGCCGATAAGGACTTCAGGTAAATAACGATGAACTCTCCTCCATTCTCCTCTGAGCCCTTTGCCGATCACGTTCTGCTGGGCGAGAGTCAGGCTGTCCGCCGCTTGCGGCTGCAGATCGCTCGCATTGCCCCACACTTTCGCCTGGCTTTGATCACGGGCGAGTCCGGCACGGGCAAGCTGACGGTCGCACACGAGATGCACCGTCTTAGTCCAGCGGCGGCGCGACCTTTCTGCGTTCTTTCTATCGCAACGTTTGTCCAGCGGTATACGCCGGAGTCTGAGCTGGCGCGAGCGGGAATGCTGGTTCTTCGTGGACTCGGATCGATGGAACTGCCTTTGCAGCAGGCACTGCTCTTGCAATTGCAGCAGTTGCCGCGCGAGATGCGGGTTGTCTTCACCTGCGGAGCGACGCTGCAGGGGTTGATGGCTGCCGGCCGTCTTGAAGACGATCTTGCACAGAGGCTGGGAACGATTGAGATCCGTGTTCCTGCGCTGCGAGAGCGAGCTGAAGATGTCGGTGTTCTAGCGACGCAGATGCTGGGAGCTGGAGAGGCAAGCTTTTCCTTGGAGACGGTCGCGTGTCTGCGCGAGCGCAACTTGCGAGGCAACCTGGCCGAGTTGTGGCAGCTTTGCCGGCAACTCACCGGTCAGCCGCTGCCGATTGAGCCAGCAAATCTTCCCGCACTCGATCAAGGTGCATCGCGGGAGAGGACGGCACTGCGGCTGGAAGATGTGATTCAACGGCATGTCAAAGATGTCCTGGCACGCTGCAGTGGCAACAAGCACAAAGCTGCGGAGTTGCTCGGAATTAGCCGGTCAACGCTTTACCGCATGCTGGGAGCGGAGGCTTAGGCTATGGACAAACGCTCCGCTCAAGGCGCTCCACCGCCGATTTTGGCAGAGGGAGCGTTATAGACTTTGACCATGCGGATCTTTTGTAGGATTGTCGCCCATCTCCGCCCCGGAGCGTGCCTCGGTGTCTTTTTATGCGGCCTGCTTGCGGGCGCGAACCCGGTTGTCGCTCAGCCCAGCGAGAGCGTCAGCGCACGGTCCGCCGCGCTCAGCGCGCTCTTCCGGGAGATCTGGGAGGATCAGCTGAAGACGCACCCCGAGTTCGCGTCTTCGCTTGGGGACCGCCGCTATAACGATCAACTGGCGGACCTCTCACCGGCTGCTGCCAATCGTGAGCTCGGCCGCCGGCGAGTGTTCCTGACCCGTCTTGTGGCCATCGATACCAGCGGGCTCAGCGACCAGGAAAAGCTCTCCTCCGAGCTTATGCAGCGGGAGCTGATCCAGGATGAACAAGGCGCCAAGTTCAAGGAGTGGGAGTTGCCGGTCAATCAGTTTCATGGCATTCACACCGACCTCCCCAGCGAAATCGTGGACTGGCCGTTCCAAACGGTAAAGGACTACGAGGACTACGTCGCACGGTTGAAGGTTATGCCGGTGCAGCTGCGGCAGGCGACCGAAAACCTGCTTGCCGGCATCGACGACCACCGCGTCCAACCCGCATATCTGATGGAGAAGGTGCTGAAGCAGACCGAGGAGATTGCCGGTCAAACCCCGGAGACGAGTGCCTTCGCGACTCCGCTCAAGAGCTTCCCCGCGTCCATCGATGCGACGGCGCGGAAGCAGATTTCAGCCGATGTGCTGGACGCGATCAGCTCTTCGGTGCTTCCGGCGTATGTGCGTTTTGCAAACTTCCTGCGCGCGCAGGAGATCCCCGCCGGGCGTGCGGAGCCGGGCGTCTGGGCCATGGCCGACGGCGATGCCTATTACGCTTTTTGCATCCGCCGCTCCACTACGCTCGACAAGACACCGAAGGAGATTCACCAGATCGGGTTGGATGAGGTGAAGCGCGATGAAGCGGAGATGCTGGCGATTGTAAAGAAGCTGGGCTACCCCGATATCAAGAGCTTCGGTCTCGCCATGGCCAAGGATCCAAAGCAGCATCCCACCTCCAAGGAAGACCTGCTGGGGCGATATCGACACTATGAAGACCAGATGAGGCCGAAGCTGCCAGAGCTGTTTGGCCGGCTGCCGAAGGCCCCGTTCGAAGTGGTGGAGATGCCGGAGTATCTGGGCAAGGATCAGGCTGCGGCCTGGTATGCGCAGGGGACGCCTGATGGCTCACGGCCGGGCCGCGTGAACGTCAATGAGTACCACTTCGCGGAGCGTTCCCTCGCGCCGATAGAAGCAGTGGCGTACCACGAGGGCATCCCCGGCCATCATCTACAGATCTCCATTGCGCAGGAGCTGACCACCCTGCCGGAGTTTCGCAGATACCTGGACTACACAGCCTATATCGAGGGTTGGGCGCTGTATAGCGAGCGGCTCGGCAAGGAGATCGGCTTCTATCAGAATCCGGTGAGCGACTACGGACGCCTGGAGGCAGACATGTGGCGAGCGATCCGGCTGGTGGTCGATACCGGTGTACATAATGAACATTGGACGCGGCAGCAGATGGTCGACTACTTCCACGAGCACTCGTCCATTGACGAAACCAACGTACAGGCCGAGGTGGACCGCTACATCGCATGGCCCGGCCAGGCGCTCGGCTACAAGATGGGCCAACTCAAGATTCTTGAGCTAAGGGCTCGAGCGAAGGATGCGCTGGGAACGAAGTTCAGCTTGAAGGCCTACCACGATTTCATCATCGACTCTGGGGCGTTACCGCTGGATGTGCTGGAACAAAGGGTAGATGCGTGGATTGCAGCTCAAAAATAATTGCCAGCGAGGCAACACGATGAACGAGTTGGAAGAGGCAGTGAATCCTGTAAAGCCACCGCCGCTGATGCCGGGCTTGAAGGTTGCCGTGCTGGGCGCGGGCAAGATGGGCGGTATCCTGCTGCAGGGCTTTCTAAAAAACCATCTGCTCTCAGCCGATCAGGTGGTGGCCACAGTACAGCATGCGGATCGCGCCATGGCTTTATCCGCACAGTTCGGAATGACCGTGACCACCGGCAATCTGGAAGCCGCGGGTTGGGCGGATGTGGTCCTGCTGGGAGTCAAGCCGGTCCAGGTGCCTGCGCTCATTGCGGAGATCCAGCCAGCGCTCACGCCTGCCAAGGTGGTTCTTTCCTTTGCCGCCTCCGTTACCACGGCGTCCATTGAGCAGGCGGCGGGATGCGACCTGGCGGTCATCCGCGCCATGCCGAACACGCCGGCGATGATCTCGGCGGGGGTGACGGCGTTGTGTGCGGGGCGCTTCGCTTCCGCGCAGCAGATGGCAGTGGCTCAGCGCATCTTCTCGACGGTAGGACGCACGGTCGTGGTCGATGAAAAGCACATGGACGCGGTCACGGGCCTGAGCGGCTCTGGACCGGCGTTTCTTTACATCGTGATTGAGGCGCTTGCTGAAGCCGGCGTGAACGTCGGGCTGCCGCGCGATGTGGCCACGCTGCTGGCGGCGCAAACGACGCTCGGCTCGGCACGCATGGTGCTCGAAACCGGCTACCATCCGGCTTTGTTGAAAGACCAGGTGACCACGCCGGCGGGATGCACGGTAGATGGCATCCTGGAGCTCGAAGAGGGAGGACTGCGTGTGACGTTGATCAAGGCGGTGAAGCGCGCGACGGCTCGGGCCAAAGAGCTTGCTGGAGAAAAGAAGTAGGTGGTTTTGCGCTGCCTGTACTTGACGTGCCGACGAAGGTTGAGGGTGAGTCAGCGGGTACAGTGCAGCGGGATAGGAGAACGAATACGGGGATTCTGGCTGCGCCAGAATGACGGCTAAAAAGAAGTGAAAGCTTCGATTGATGAATTAAGCAGCAGGATTCTGGCTGCGCCAGAATGACGGCTTAGAGGAAATAGATAGACGGAGATGAGATTGGCTCGGAGCCGAGGGCCGGACGGAGGGAGCGAAGGTGTCTTACTCTGGAAGAGTGAATCTTCAGGAACAGGTGGCGCTTGCGCCGTTGACCACCTTCAGGATTGGCGGAGCGGCCCGCTACTTCATCCGCGCGACCACCGAGCCGGAGTTGCTGGAGGCGGTTCACTTCGCCCGGGAGCGCCAGATTCCACTGTTTGCGCTCGGTGGCGGCTCCAATCTGCTCGTCTCAGATGCCGGTTTTCCGGGCCTGGTTCTGCAGATGGCTCTTGCTGGAGAGCCGCGCCTTGAGCCGAATGGCGACTCGGTTCTCTATCGTGTTCCTGCGGGCTTCGATTGGGATGCGTTTGTCCTGAGCACCTGCGACCAAGGCTTGAGCGGTGTCGAGTGCCTGGCCGGGATTCCTGGCATGGTGGGTGGCAGCCCGATTCAGAACATCGGCGCGTATGGCCAGGAGGTTGCGCAGACGATCGAAGAAGTCCGTGTACTCGATCTCGAGACGCTCCGCTTTCAGGCTCTCTCTGCGGCGGAGTGCGGCTTCAGCTACCGCCAGAGTCTCTTCAACTCGACCCTGCGAGGCCGATACCTGGTCACGGAGGTTACCTTCCGTTTCGATCGCCGCAACAGGCCAAACCTGACCTATGCCGAGCTGAAGCAGGCGTTTGCGGGCCCAACCGACCCGACGCCGCGGGAGGTCTACGAAGCCGTCCGCCGCATCCGTTCGCGGAAAGGCATGGTGATCGACCCGTGCGCTCCCCATCCAGATACCCGCAGTGCCGGGTCCTTCTTTAAGAATCCCGTGGTCGCTCCCGAGCTATTTGCCCGCGTTGCTGCGGAGGCAGGGATAGAGCCAGCCGCCATTCCTCACTGGCCCGCACCTTCCGGTCAGATCAAGCTGGCCGCGGCCTGGATCATCGAACGTGCCGGCTTCCCCCGCGGCTTTGCGCTCGGCCCGGTTGGCATCTCTTCCCGCCACACCCTCGCGTTAGTGAATCGCACCGGCGAGGCCACGTGTGCCGATCTGCTTCGGCTACGGGACCGGATCGTTGCCGAGACGACCCGTCGCTTCGGCATTCCGCTTGAGCAGGAGCCCGTCTTCCTGGGTTGAACTCAGCGTTGCAGCCGTGCGAGCAGAGCCTGCCGCTCCTGCGCCAGCACCACCTTTGCCGATCCCTGCGCCACGATGCGACCGGCCTCCATCCGCAGTACCTCGGCCTCAGCGGAGAAGATTTCGCTTACGTCATGCGTTACCTGCAAGACCGGGATGGCGCGGCTGATCAGGTAGGACCGCAGCTCGCCAAGAATCTTCTCCCGCAGCTCGGCTTCGAGCCCGGTGAAGGGCTCATCGAGCAGCAGCAGATCGCCCCCGGACGCCAAGCTACGCGCGAGCGCCACACGCTGGGCCTCGCCACCGGAGAGCTGCGCGGGCATCTTGTCCCGGAGATGAGCGATGCGGCACAGCGCAAAGATCTCCTCGAGGAACCGGTCGCGTTCCTGCCGCTTTGGCTCCACCCGATACTGCACATTGCCAACGACGGACAGGTGCGGGAAGAGTGCCGGCCGCTGGGCTACCAGGCGGATCCCGCGGCGATGCGCAGGCACGAAGATACGGCGATCCGTATCGGTGAGCACGGTCGGGGAGCTCTCCGGCAGTCCGTCCGGACGCACAATGCGGCCTTTGGCTGGGCGTTCCAGACCGGCAATCATCCGCAGCACGGTCGTCTTTCCCGCTCCGGAGGGTGCAAACAGCACGGTCCACGGCGCGCGCAACGAAAATTGGACATCGAGCCAAACCTGGCCAAGACTATGCTGCAGCCGCACTACGAGGCACTCAGCCGGCATAGGGAAGCGGCCTTCCGCGGCGGGTCGAAGGCTGCAGGGTGTAGATCGCCAGCAAGCCCACAGCCGAGAGGCAGAGCAGCACTAACGAGGTGCGATTGGCCGCGCCATAGGCTCCATCCTGCACCTGGTCGAAGATGGCGATCGAGAGTGTCCGGGTCACGCCAGGGATGTTTCCTCCCAGCATGAGCACGACGCCAAACTCGCCTACCGTATGCAGGAACGTGAGTACGGTTGCGCTCAGCAGGGCGGCCCGCGCCATGGGCAGGGTCACGTCGAAAAAGCAGCGCAGGGGGCTGGCGCCGAGTACGCGCGCCGCCTCACTATACTCCGCACCGATGGCCTTAAACCCTGCAACCAGCGGCTGCACCGCGAAAGGAAAGCTGTAAAGGATGGAACCGGCGAGAAGTCCGGAGAAGCTGAACGCCAACGGATGGCCAAGCGTGCGGGTGATGAGCCGGCCAGCCCAGGTGAGGGGGCCGAAGCCGATCAGGAGATAGAAGCCGATCACCGTGGGAGGAAGGACCAGCGGCAAACTGACGAGCGCCTGTACCAATCCGCGTGCCAAGCTGGCCCGCAGCGTGATCCACCATGCTAACGGCAGAGCCACCAGCAGCAGGAGTGCAGTGGTGGTGCCGGCCAGCCGCAGCGTCAGCCAAAGCGCCTGCCTGTCCATGCTGCGATTCTATACAGAGGCTGGGCTTAGCTTGCGGCATCCAGTCCAAAGCGGGTAAAGCTATCCTGCACCTTGGGCGAGATCAGCCACTGCATAAACTTCTGCGCCTCCGGCAGATGGTGCGAGCTCTTCACAACGACGCCGCATTGACGAATCTTGGGGTAGACGAACGGCACCAGAACGTATGTCCCCACCTGCTGCATGTGCTCCGATTTAGCCAGCGTGAGTGAGATGAAGCCAAGCTGCGCGTTGCCCGACTCGACGAACTGGGCTGCCTGGGCAACGTTTTCAGCGGTCACCAGCTTTGGCTTGGTCTGGTCGGCAAGCTTGAGGTGGAGCAAAGCCTGCGACGCCGCGAACCCGTACGGAGCGTGCTCCGGATCGGCGACAGCGATCCGCGTCACTCGCGGATTGGTCAACTGCTCCAGAGAAAGCGGCTGGATGGGCGAGTCCTTGCGTGCCCAAAGGACCAGTTTGCCTGTGGCATAGGCGACCGGCAACTTGCCATCGGCGAGTCCCGCAGCTACGACCTTCTCGGGGAACGAGAAATCCGCGCCTAGAAATACGTCTACAGGCGCGCCGTTGAGAACCTGGGTCGCCAACGTGCTTGAAGAACCGAAGGAAACCTCAAGCTTTACGCCGGTCTGCTGCTCATATTCGCGGGCCAGCACCGGCATCACGGGCTGAAGATCTGCCGCGGCTGCAATACGCAAAGTGGACCCGGAGGAGGATTTTTGGTTTGGGGGTGTCTGGGCCTGAACCAGCATCGGGCTTTCCATCAGCATCGAGCCTCCCGTAAGAAGACCAAGGAACACCACGGCAGATCGGCAGAGTTGCACGCACTTCATATACCCTAAGCTCAAGGATGATCTCCAATCACCAGCTTCGATGCATCGGCTGCTCTTCGCGCATACCCGGCGACCAGGTTGCGTCCGATTTCCGCTGCACGGCCTGCGGGTCGCTCTTTGAGGTGGTGTATCCGTGGAGCGAGACGCAGAGTGAGCTGCGCGACGGACAGGCTCCACCCTCTCCCGTGACGCGCTCGGCCAGCGTGCCCAATCCGTCGGCGCTTCGCTGGCTGTGGCAGGAGCGCCGTACGTCCTCGCTGGCGATCGACCAGTCCGGCGTCTGGCGCTTCCGTGACGTGCTGCCGATCGTCCGCGACTTCGACCAGGTCGTCACTCTGCGCGAAGGCAATACACCGCTTTATGAGCTTCCCCGCGCAGCTAAAGCGCTGGGCATCCCCTGGATCCTGGCCAAGCACCAGGGCATGAATCCTACCGGCTCCTTCAAAGATACGGGCATGACTGCTGCACTGTCGGTCGCCGCCGAGCGTGGCTTCCAGTGGGTTGCTTGCGCTTCGACCGGCAACACCTCGGCGGCCATGGCTGCCTATGCCGCGCGCGCCGGCCTGCGCTCCATCGTCTTCATCCCCGAGGGTAAGATCGCCTGGGGCAAGCTCTCGCAATCGATGGACTACGGCGCGCTGACGCTGCAGTTGCGCACAGACTTCGACGGCTGTGTGCGGCTGGTCAACGAGCTCGTCCGCCGGCAGCCGATCTACCTGCTCAACTCGGTCAACCCCTATCGCCTGGAGGGCCAGAAGACCCCGGCCTTCGAGATGCTGGAGCAGATGGATTGGCTGGTGCCGGAGCATGTGATCGTTCCGGGTGGCAATCTGGCTAACTCCTCAGCCCTGGCCAAGGGCTTCGCCGAGATGCGCCAGCTTGGATTTATCTCGCGGGTTCCGCGCATCTCGATCGTGCAGGCCGAGGGTGCCAACCCGCTCTTTACCTCCATGCGCGAGAACGGAGGACGCGACCTTACGCCGGTGGTTGCGGACACACGCGCCTCCGCGATCCGCATTGGTAATCCTGCCTCCTGGCACAAGGCCGTGCATGCCCTGCAATCGACCGGCGGCTGGTGCGAGCAGGTGACCGAGGCTGAGATTGCGCTCGCCAAAGCGCAGATCGGCGCCGAGGGCATCGGTTGCGAACCTGCTTCCGCCGTGACGCTTGCCGGGCTCAAGAAGCTGGTCGCGGATGGCCGGGTTGGCAGCGAAGAACGTGCCGTGCTGATCCTGACCGGGCACATCCTCAAAGACTCCGACTACACCATCGCCTTTCATCAGCATCAATTGCTGAGAGCAGAGGAAGAGGCTGGCTTGACCTATAGCGAGCGCGAGCAGGCGACACAGTTGCGCAAGCCTCCCATCGTGCTCGAGCCGAATGCGGATGCGATTTTGCGCACGCTCGACGAGCAGATGGCCCAGGTGTCTCAAGCTATTTGAGAATGCTGGATGTGGCAGCGGTAGGAGAACCAATACGGGGATTCTGGCTGCGCCAGAAGGACGGCGATTCAGGTGTGTAGCTATGGACTTATGCTGGTTCATCCCCCAAGGGGTATTTTCTTGCTGGCTTGTGTCCCTGGTTTCTGAGACGGCCGGCCATCGATTTAGATGGAAGCTACGGGAAGATGCAGCAGATCGCTGACCAGCGAGACTTCTTTCTGAATGAAAGGCTCGGCGTAGCGCACGCCGGCGAGCATGCCGAAGTGTCGCGCGGAGGCCAAGGTTCGCTCACGGATCTCTTCGTGAGGGACAAAGAGTCCGCTTCCTACCGGCTGGTCGCCGTACTGGGAGCGATAGGCGAGCAGGGACGCCAGGCGCGTCTCGATGTGCGGCGTTATGTCGACGACGAAGGTGGGGCGCACATCGGCATAGAGCGACGCGTAGAGGATCTTGTACGGGCGATGAGGCGCGCCGTCCAGGTCGGCCTTGGCGAGACCGGCGACAAAGCAGGCCTCATAGCCCAGCGTGGCGGAGGTGTAGTGGTCAGGGTGGCGGCCTTGCCAGTAGGGCAGCAGCACGACGCGGGGACGCAGGCGGCGCAGGACAGAGGCTACTTTGAGGCGGTTCTCGAGCGTGTTCTGGACGTTGCCGTCAGGGAGATCGAGCGCCTCGCGATGAGTCACTTTGAGGATGCGCGCGGCTTCAAGCGATTCCGCCTCGCGCTCGGCGGCAGAGCCACGGGTGCCACCCTCGCCGCGGGTGAGGTCGAGGATGCCGGTGCTCCAGCCGAGTGCCTGCTGGACCAGCAGCGTGCCACCGCAGGTCTGCTCTACGTCGTCCCGGTGCGCGGCGATGGCAAGAATGTCGATAGTGGCGGCCTGCTTAGAGTTCGAGACGTGCATCGGAAGGGAAGGATGGACCTTCTCCCCCACCTCACGCGATGAAGCCGCGTGAGGTGGGGCAGCCAGGCTGTGGCTCTTAAGATTAGTTGGCCTGGTTGGTGAGTGCGTCCATGTAGGCCACGTCGAGCGCAGTGCCTTGCACGGTGATGTTGGTGTTGTTGATCTCCGTTCCGGAGGCGGTGTTGAAGGCGTGGACCTGGCCACCGTAAGCGGTGTACACCTTGTGGAAGTTTTGCACCCAGCAGATGCCGGTGAGCGACCCGTAGTACTGGAGGTTGTTGTCCCCGTTCGGGTACGGCACGGTGGGAGCGGCCGCGGTCAGCGCGGGGATGACGGCGGCGGTGCCGGCTCCAAGATCGTAGCGGGTGAGGCAGTTGTAGTTTAGGCCGCGCTTGGCACGCTCACCGGTGGCGCAAAACTGCGAGCCGATCCATAGCGTATTGTCGTCGGCAAAAAGCATACGGGTGTGCGTGCCGTCGGAGATGGAGATGGGTGCGTTCGGCACCATGGTAGCCAGGGGAACGATGGTTAGATTGCCGGCGAAGAGGCCGTCCGGCTGCAAGGATTGGCCGGAGGTGTAGAGATTGGTGCCGTCGAGGATAGCGTCCGTGACGCCTCCAGGGATGGAGACTGTGTTGGTGGTGACGTTAGGGTAGGGCAGGGAAGTGGGGATGGAGTTGATGTAGAGAGCGCCCTGGGGCAGGACGCTAACGCCGGCTCCGCCGTTTGTTCCTCCGCCGCACTCGGTGCCGCAGTTCTCAACATAAACACTAGAGCCGTCGAGCGAAAAGGTGGCGCCGACCGGGCGATCGAAGGTTCCCGGGACCGGGACGACGCAGTAGACGGGAAGGATCTGCGGCTCGCAGTCGATGGCTCCGGGAGGATTGACGGAGTTGGCCGGCAGCTTGACGACGCGGTAGAGTGCGTTCGAGTTCTTTACCATGGCAAGCGCGACGGTGTCTCCAGTGTTGACGGCGACGCGGTAGACGTTCGGCAGATTGAGCGGGTAGGTGCCTCCGGTCGAGTTGTCGACGACGACCAGCTGTCCATTGGCAAGTACGGCGGAGAAGACGTGCACGAAGTCGGGCGCGATGGCGAGCGAGGTGGAGGCGCCGCTAAAGTTGGCGGCACTGCCGATCGAGGCCTCGGTGGAGTAGTTGATGCTGGTGACCGTGTAGGGCGAGGTGTTCGAGTACACGTAGCCGCGCAACTGCTCAGGGAAGTTGAGGATCAGGGTCGGAAAGCCGCTGTAGCCTGAGATGGAGTAGCCGGCGATGGTGTTTTGAATGTTGCTGCGCAGATCGTGCTGACCGTCGAGGATGATGAGCGAACCGGTACTAGCGCCATTGGAGCTGACGCCGACCAGGACGCGCTGGGCTAGCTGGCTGGGCGGGATGGGACGGCCGGCGAAGTTGTACGCAGGGAAGGCATAGTAGTTGTGCGCGCAGGCGGTAAGCCCAAGAACGGTGCAGGCGGTCAGCATCGCAACTACGATCGCAAGCCAGCGACGCCGGCCAGGCTGATTCGCGGGAAAGCTGCCGTCGTTCGCGGATGATTCCAATGCATTGCTGGACGTATCGTTCCGCTCGATGCGGGAGAGAAAGAGGCTGCGGATATTCAACGTAAGCGGCTCCAAACTTGGATGCAGCGGCTAGTTTTGTCGGCCGTGGATGTATCGCAAGTATACCAAAACGGTGTAGAGATAAGACGCAGGCGGGGCTGCTTCGCGAGCCGTTTGGGAGGAAGAAGGAAGCTGCCGTAGGATGGAGGGATGGCGCGGCTGGATCCGGTAGCAAAGCTGTTCGAGGGTGGGACGGTGCTTTGCGACGGGGCGATGGGATCGATGCTCTACGGGCGCGGCATCTTCATCCATCGCTGCTACGACGAGCTGAACGTCTCGCAGCCGGAGCTGGTGAGCGAGGTGCATCTGGAGTATCTGCACGCGGGTGCGCGGGTGATTGAAAGCAATACCTTTGGCGCAAATGCAGTGCGGCTGGAGCGCTTCGGCCTGGAGGGCCGGGTGTGGGAGTTGAACGTCGCCGGGGTTCGCCTGGCACGCGAGACGGTGACCTGGATGCGCGACAAACAGGCGAGCGAGGCGTTTGTGGCCGGAGCGATTGGACCGCTGGGCGCGAAGATCGGCAAGGAAGCCAAGGTCACCGAGCAGGAGGCGTACGCGGCCTTTGTCCAGCAGGTCAAGGCGCTGGCCGAAGGCGGCCCGGGCGTGGGCGCGGACCTGCTGGTGGTCGAGACGATGATGTCCGTGACCGAGGCTACGCTGGCCGTGCGTGCCGCCAAGCGTGAGAGCGCCGGACTGCGCGTGATCGTGATGGTGACGGTGGATGAACGCGGGCAGTGCCTGGACGGCAGTACGCCGGAGCAGGCCGCAAAGGCGCTAGAGCAGGCCGGGGCGGACGCGGTAGGATGCAACTGCAGTGAAGGTCCACCGGTGGTGCTGCGCGCGATTGAGCGTATGCGTACAGCGACCAGACTGCCGCTGGCTGCTATGCCGAATGCGGGGACGCCGAAGCAGGTCGAAGGCCGCAGCTTGTACCTGAGCTCTCCGGAGTATATGGCCAGCTTCGCGCGCAAGCTGGCCAAGGCGGGCGCGACGTTCATCGGTGGATGCTGCGGCACCACGCCCAAGGATATCCGCGCCATGCGGGGTGCGCTGCGGGCGCTGGAAGCGCAGGAGACGGGCGTTGAGGTCGTCGAGTCGGAGCCGGCCGGCACGCAGCCGAAGGCAAGCACGATCGAGCCGCCGCCCTTGAACGAGCGGTCGAAGATCGGCGCGAAGATTGCCTCAGGACAGTTCTGCACGATGGTTGAGATCGTGCCGCCGAAGGGCTTCGATTGCAGCCGTGAGCTTGAGGGCGCGGAGGAGTTGCATCTGCTCGGGGTAGATGCAATCAACGTGCCGGACAGTCCGCGGGCGAGCGCCCGGATGAGCGCGCAAAGCCTGTGTGTGCAAATACAGCAGCGCATCGGAATCGAGACGGTGCTGCACTATACCTGTAGAGACCGCAACCTGCTCAGCATTCAAAGCGATCTGCTGGGCGCGGCGTCGATTGGGTTAAAGAACATTCTGTGTTTGACGGGCGATCCGCCGAAGATGGGCTCCTACCCGGATGCGACCGCGGTGTTCGATGTGGATGCGATTGGGTTGACCAGGATTGTGCGGGACCTGAATCATGGGTTGGACCTGGGCGGCAACTCGGTGGGAGGGTCGGCTGGTTTCACCATCTCGGTGGCGGCGAATCCAGGCGTGCCGGACCTCGACAACGAGGTGCGGCGGTTTGCGGCGAAGGTGGAGGCTGGCGGCGAGTTCGGCATTACGCAGCCAGTGTTCGATCTGCGGCTGCTGGAGCAGTTTCTGAGGCGGATCGAGGCCTTCCGCATTCCGATCGTTGCGGGTATCTGGCCGCTGACCAGCGTGAAGAATGCGGAGTTCATGAAGAAGGATTTGAAGGTGAGCATGCCGCAGGAGATCCTGGACCGCATGGCACGGGCCGAGACGCCGGAAGCGGCACGCGCGGAGGGTGTGGCGATTGCGCGAGAGATGCTGGCCGAGGTGCGCGGCAGTGTGCAGGGTGTGCAGGTGAGCGCGCCGTTCGGCAAGTACAAGGCAGCGGCGCAGGTGCTGGGATTTGGACGAGAATAAGGCGAAGTGAGGGGCAGCGATGGCAGGATTTGAGGATCGATTGACGGCGCTTGAGGCCGTGGTGGAACGGCTGGAGCGGGGAGATCTGACGCTCGAAGAGTCGGTGCGGCTGTTTGAGGAGGGTGTGCATTTGTCTGAGGCGTGCAAGCTGGAGCTTGGCAAGGCCGAGGGACGCATCCAGGTGCTGGTGGAGACGCGCGGGGGAGGGGTGCAGGTGGCGGAGATGGATTTGGAAGAGGAGGAGACGGGGAAGGAGGACAACAAAGAATGAGAGAAGTTGGATAGCCGGAGCCGATCGCGACCGTCATCCGGTCAGCGAAAAGCGTTGTGTTGTTCTCTTTACCGGCATAGCATATGCATATGGTTCGAGACATTCACAAGCTGGCTGACTGGTTGATGAAGGTGACTCGCGAAGGAATCGCAATTGAAAACAAGATTCTGGAGTGGAAGCAGTCTGAGGATAAGGCAAGCCGGGTAGTGGAGCACCATACGAAGGCAAGTTAGTGCCGACGTTTACTGTGGTAGCGGGCCCAAATGGCTCAGGCAAGAGCACGTTGACTCGGTTGGGTCGCGAGACATTTCAGGATACGGTGGCGCTTGATCCGGATGCTGTCGCGAAGTCTATGCAAGCCGTGGGAACGGAGAGCGGATCGGCTATGGATGCTGGCCGAGCGGTTCTTCTTAGGGCGGAAGAGCTACTCTCAAACAAACAGAGCTTTCTGGTCGAAACGACGCTTTCAGGAAATACCTATCTGCGCATGATGAAGCGCGCCAGAGAACAGGGGTACACCGTCGTTCTGCTCTTTGTTGGCACCTCCGACGTATCCATCAATCTCCGAAGAGTTCGAGGCCGTGTAAGAAAAGGTGGCCATAACGTTCCTGAAGCAGATCAACTTCGACGGTACCCGCGCAGCATGGAGAATCTAGGGCGAGCGTTCGAGTTAGCAGACGAAGCCGTTGTCTTTGACAACTCAAGCGAATCACACGTAAAGCTCGCGGTAAAAGACAAGGAGAAGACAACGCTGTACGAACCTCTGCCGGGATGGGCGACTTTTCTCCGAAAAGAGACGTAACTGCAATAGCTGCACTGTTAATTACGCCAGTGATGCGTATGTCGTCCTATGCAGCCTGGGTAAGTTCAGTGTGGCTAGCGGTCGCGCGAGGTAACAAAGCCCGGCACCCAGAGCAGGGCGCGCTTGGCCTCGGAGTTCGGAATGTCGGCGATCGAGAGGCGGGCGGCTTCGGCGTAGGCGCAGGCGGTATCCATGGCGTACTCGATTGAGCCATGACGGTGGAGTACGTCAAGAATGCTGGCGTGCGAGACATGCTCGAAGCTACGGTCCGCGAGGACGGTGCGGATGGCTTCACGCTCGGCACCGGTGCCGCGCTCGAGCGCGTGGATGACCGCCAGGGTGGCTTTGCCTTCGCGGAGATCGGAGGCGACGGGTTTGCCGAGGACATCTTCGGAGGCGGTCAGGTCGAGCACATCATCCACGATCTGGAAGGCCAGGCCAAGATTGCGTCCGTACTCGCCCAGCGGCTCGTCGAAGGCCGGGATTCCGTTCGTCTGCGGGGATAGGTTGGCGACGGCTGCGCCGAGTTGCATGGACACTTTGAAGAGGCAGGCGGTCTTGCGATAGATGAGGTCGAAGTACTCTTCCTCGTTGATCAGGTGGCCGAGCTTCTGGATCTGCAGGAGCTCGCCCTCGACCATCTGCTGGGTGAGCGAGATAAGCAGGTCGAGCACGCGGAAGTTGCGCTCCTCGAGCGCCCAGCGGAAGGACTGCATGTAAAGCCAGTCGCCGGCGAGGACGCACTTTGCGTTGCCCCAGGCGGTGTTAGAGGACGGGCGGCCGCGGCGGGTGTCCGCCTCATCGATGATGTCGTCGTGGACGAGGGTAGCGGTGTGGAGCATCTCCACGACGGCACCGAGCCGGATGCGTGAGTGCGAGGTGCAGCCCAGGGCTTTTGAGCTGAGCAGTAACAGCAAAGGCCGAATGCGTTTACCGCCGCCGGCGATGAGATACGTGGCGATGTCGGTGACGACCTGGACGGGCGACTCGGCCTGCGATGCAAACTCGGTTTCAATAGCGGCGAGATCGTCACGGAGAAGCTCGATGACTTCGGCCGCGGTCGCGATGGAAATCGTACTCACTCTTGGTTAGAGTAGCAGGGCGGGCGCGGATCTGTGGTGGAGGTGACTACCACTTTCACGGGATCGCTAATTCGACCGGAAGTTGGTGAACTGAAGCTCAACGCCGAAGTCGCCTCCGCGCAGCTTGCCCATGATTTGCTGCAGGACGTCGCGGTCTTTTGAAACGACGCGAACGGTATCGCCCTGGATGCTGGCCTGCGCCTTGAGCTTGGAATCCTTGACGACGGCGACGATCTTCTTCGCATTCTCGCTGGCGATGCCTTGTTTCAGGGTGATCTTCTGGCGAACGCTTTGTCCTGCTGCTTGCTCGAGCTTCTCGAACTCGAGATTCTTGAGCGAAATGCCGCGCTTGACCAGCTTTTGCGAGAGGATCTCGATGACCGCGTTGAGCGAATACTCGTCCTGCGAGGCGAGCTGGATGGTTTCGGTGCCTTCAAGCTCGATCTTCGATTTGGAGTTCTTGAGATCGAAGCGGGCGGTGACCTCTTTGGTGGCCTGGTCGATTGCGTTTTTGACTTCTTGAAGCTCTACCTTACTGACTACGTCGAAGCTATTGTCGGCTGCCATAGAAAGACAGTATAGGGCAGACGGGGTCTATCCTAGAATCGGAGTGGACGGGACGCCGATGGCGATGACGAAGTAGTTGGCCGTGGTGGTGCCGATGTTCTTCAGGCCGTGGCGGAGATTGGAGGCGTTGAAGAGGATGCCTCCGGGGCCGACGGTCTGGGTTGGACCGTCGCTGACGTACTCGATCTGGCCTTCGCGGATGAAGATGAACTCGCTGTGCGTGTGTTGGTGTGGCGGGTGCGGCATTTGGCCGGCGGGCAGGCTGGTCTCGTGCACCTCGACGAACTCGCCCGTGGGCAGGAAGCCGGAGAGGACGGCGCGGGTGGAGCCGCCGTTGGCGCTTTGGCTGACCGGCAGCTGATCGTACTGGAAGACGACGGACTTGGACAGCATACCGTCCGAGCCGGTGGCCGGCCCGACCTTGCCTTGTGCCTCTGCGAGGACGGTTCCAAGGGCGGCAAAGGAAGCCAGGCCTGCTGCAAAGTCTCTGCGAGTGAGTTCGCTCATGGACTTCGATTCTAGCGCGGGTTGCACCTGTTACGGTTGGAATCTATGCTGATCGATTCGCATGCGCATCTGGACTTTTACGAAGAGCCGGCGCCGGTGCTGACGGCGGCCCGGGAGGCCGGGGTGTCGGGCATCCTGGCGATCGGAATTGGCGATGGGCCGGCGACGATGCATCGGGCGCTCGAGCTGGCGCGGATGCACTCGACCGCGGAGCTGAGGCTGTGGGCGACGGCGGGGATTCACCCCCAGGAGGCGCACCAGGCGGATGCGGCGGCGCTGGCCCGGTTGCGGGAATTGGCGGCCGATCCGCTGTGCCTAGCGGTGGGCGAGATCGGGCTGGACTACTACCACCTCGACAACCCGGAGATTGCGGTGCAGCAGGCGGCGTTCCGGGCGCAGATGCGGATTGCGGTCGAGGCGGGCAAGCCGATCACGCTGCACTGCCGGACGAGCGAGCTGGCGACTCCGCAGGCGAAGGCTCGGTACGGGGCGGCGGACGCGGCGGATGATTTGTTGACGATGCTCGAGCAGGAGTGGGCGCCTGCGGGGCTGCCGGGGATTCTGCACTGTTTTTCGGGTACGGTGGCGCAGGCGCGGCGGGCGCTGGCGATCGGGTTTTCTCTTTCCTTTGCCGGGAACCTGACGTATCCGCGTTCGGTGGGGATTCGGGAGGCGGCGGCGATGGCTCCTGCGGACCGGATTCTGGTCGAGACGGATGCGCCGTTTTTGGCTCCGGTGCCGCTGCGCGGGCAGCAGAACCAACCGGCGAACGTGGTGCATACAGCGGCGTTCCTGGCGGAGTTGCGTGGGGTCTCTGCCGAAGAGCTGGCAGGGCAGACTACCCGGAACTTTCGTGCCCTGTTCCCGCTTTCCCGGTAGGGTACTCCCCCCTTCCCCCCTTTTTTGCCTAAAGTCTTGATTCGCTTGGACTTGTGCTTGGGGGTGGAAGGTAAAGTCCTCAAAGCAAAAGGGTTATTGGTAAAGTCGTCAAACGAAACGAGTTAGCGGCGACGGGTGAAGAACGAACAACCGCAAAAGCAACCGCAGATTCCCTTCGGGAATGACAACCAGATCAGAGATCTTTGGAGACCGGAGGTCTGTTTAATGCCTACTTCCAGTATGGCAGGTTGGCAGAGGTGTTTGTGCCAGATGGATGTGTCATGGAATGAGGGAGTTAGGCCCTTTCAGGGGTTGACAGCGTTATTTGAGGCGGGAGCCGAGAGGGAGGTCGTCGGAGTCGGGGAAGGTGGCGAGAGAGGGTTTGCCTCCTTCAGGGGCGCTGGCGGCGAGCAGCATGCCGTGCGATTCGAGGCCGCGCATCTTGCGGGGGGCGAGGTTGGTGATGACGACGATGCGGCGGCCGAGGAGGTCCTCGGGGGTGTACCACTCGGCGATGCCGGAGAGGATTTGGCGGCGTTCGTAGCCGAGATCGACTTCGAGGCGGAGGAGCTTGTCGGCTTTGGGGATGCGCTCGGCGACGAGGACTTTGGCGACGCGGAGTTCGACTTTGGCGAAGTCGTCGATGGTGATTTGGGGGGAGGCGTCGGTGGGCGTGGGGTCCTGGGCGGAATCTGACGCCTGTGCGGGCTTTGGAACCCAGGTCTCAGAAGCGAGACCTGGGGCACCCGGCTCTGAGGCACCCGCTTCTGAGGCGAGGGAGGTGATGGGGAACTCGGTGGTGGTTGGGGTGGCGGCGTCTGCCTGAGAGGTGACGTTGGCGAGGGGCTTGGCTTGGGAGGCTTCGATGTCGGCCATGGTTTGAGCGAGTCCTTTGTCGGCGCGGGGAAAGATGGGGGAGATGGGGCCGAGTTTGGTGCCGGGTTGGAG
>CALMVK010000258.1 GCA_937873145.1 uncultured Granulicella sp.
CTTAGCGTACGTAATATTGTGCGCCGTGCCAAGGCACGGTTTTCCAGCGGGTGCGAATCCCGCCCGGCAGCTTTCGCTCCAGCCGGTAGCAATCGGAGCAGCCGTGGAGGCAACGAAGCGGCTGAAGCCTCCGGTGTAGAGGGTCATTATGTGACTTGGCGAGTATGCAGGCCATAACGCGAGTGAACGCCGAGCAGGCCTCGAAAAACGCAATGCGGAAGCCGACCCGCCATGATTACGGGGAAGGCCGCCATCATGGGGGGAAGTGAGCGAGGAAAGCACCCTGTGGTTCCGCCGGGGGAGTGGCGACAGCATGCATACAAGAGCAAGACCGATGCAACACGGGAAGCCCCGCGCGTGATCGAGCGCATCGATCAACCGGCAGCCGGTGACGGACCGGCCGGGCGCGACGGGGTGGCGGAGAGGCTCGTAGTACCGGGGATGCCGGGTAATGCCGGTGGAGGGAAGGAGCCTCAGTTCAGAACCAACGCGGAAAGCGGGAAGGGACAGGAGATTGGGCGACCGATCAACTCCGGGAAGCGTTCAGAGACTGCAGACGGCGTTACATGCAAGAGCGAAGGATGAACCTGCATTCCGCTTTTACGCCCTATACGACAAGATCTACCGACAGGACGTGTTGGAGCACGCCTACGCTCGCTGCCGCGCCAACAAGGGCGCAGCCGGAGTAGACGGCATCACCTTCGAGGCGGTAGAGGTGTATGGGCGAGAACGCTGGATCGGGGAACTTGCGCAACAACTCAGAGAGGAGAGCTATCGCCCGGACGCAGTACGACGGGTCTATATTCCGAAACCGAACGGCAAACAGAGGTCGCTCGGCATTCCGCGACTGGCGGACAGGGTATGCCAGATGGCAGCCATGTTGGTCCTCGAACCTATCTTCGAAGCCGATATGCCATCCGAGCAATACGCCTACCGACACGACCGGAGTGCACAGGACGCCGTGCGCAGAGTGCACTGGCTTTTGACCGGTGGCCACAGGAATGTTGTGGACGCCGATCTGGCCGGTTACTTCGATACGATCCCGCATGCCGAGCGGATGAAATCAGTGGCGCGCCGCATCGCGGACAGGCGTGTTCTGCGCTTGCTCAGCAGGTGGCTCGACGCTCCGGTGGAAGAGCGAGACGAACGGGGCCGTAAGACGCGCACGACTCTCAACCGAGACACCAGGCAGGGTATTGCGCAGGGCTCGCCCATCTCGCCGTTGCTATCCAGTCTGTATATGCGGCGGTTCATTCTGGGATGGAAGCGGACAGGAGCGGAGCAACGGCTTGGCGCACAGATCGTCAACTACGCGGACGATCTGGTTATCTGCTGCAAGGTGGACAATGCCGTCAAGGCACTAGAAACCATGCGGCGGCTGATGGGCCAACTGAAGCTGACGGTGAACGAAGAAAAGACGCGAACGTGCCGCGCGCCGGAAGAGCAATTCGACTTCCTGGGGTACACCTTCGGTCAGCGCCACGCGGCGAAAACCAGGCGGCCGTACATCGCCACCTGGCCGTCGCATAAGAGCATCCGACGGATGACTGAGGCTGTGCGTATCCAGACAGACCGGAACATGGAATGGATGGATGCCGGCGACAGGGTGCGATGTCTGAAGCAAAAGCTGGGCGGCTGGACCAACTACTTCAAGCTTGGTCCTGTCACGAAAGCCTATCGATTCCTCGACAGATACACCACGACCCGGCTGCGCCGGTCACTCGGCAAGAAGCACAAGCAGAGCAGCGGGAGACGGAAGCGCTATCCCGATGAGTTCTTCTATCAACGGATGGGACTCATCTGCCTGCCGAAGCTTCCGCAGAGCCTTCCGTGGGCGAAGGCAGGATGTTCAGTCCGAGAGCCGGATGCGCGAGATGCGCATCTCCGGTTCGATGAGCGGGATGTGAAGACGGAGCACGGAATGGATCATGAGACACCGGCAACCGAAAGGGTCGGAACCAGATAGGCCATCCCTAAACCACCGCGTCACATCCCGACTCTACCCGT
>CALMVK010000259.1 GCA_937873145.1 uncultured Granulicella sp.
TCAAACTTCTCCTTACCCATCATGCTCTCCTAAATACTTTATCTAAGTGTGCTGTTTCCTGAAACCCAAAACCCTAGCCTGTTTAGGCTCTTCATAAACTACATCCAAAACCGCAGTATCAAAGTGTTCCCAGCGGATAAGCATCACGGTGGCAGTTGCCTCATCGCCCTGCTCACGAAAGATCCACAAACCCAACTCATCCGCCCACTCGACGGAAACCTCTACCGAGAGCGACTTGAATACATTGGCAAATGTCTTCTTGCCTGATTCAGAAAGGTGAAGAAGGACTGTTCGCCTTGTCCAAAAATTCAACTGGCAGCCTCTAAAAACCCAGCCTGGTCAAGTTCCGCAAGGATATCGCTTCGCAGCCCTTCAGTTTGCTCCGTCGTCGCCAGTCCTTCCGACAGAGCTTCTACCACTTCAAGTGGGCACTGGAACTCAACAATCCCTCTTTGTTCATGTTGAATCGTTACCTTCCAACCTTGCGGCGTACCTTTACGGCTTACTGCCGCTAACGAAACATACTTGCCCGCCGGCCGAATTGCTTCCAAGATAAAATTGCCAAAGAAGTGGCCTTGCCGGTTTTGGCGCTGTAGCACGTATTTTCTCAACAAGACACGCAAACGCCGATATTCATCGATATCCAAAGAGAATTCCTGAACCTCTCTCTCTTGAGCTTCATTCAGTTTGGGCAACTCCGAGGCAGGCGCGTCTCGAGCACGACTCCAGTCTTCGCGAGAGGCAGGTACACTGGCTGGAATAACCTGGAAGCCCATCAAGTGTCTCCTCAGTAGTACGCGTACAGCTTGAAGAATCTCTGCCGCAACTCCGCGGGCACCCGCTCGAGACTCGCGAGATACAACTCGCGGATCTGACCCTGATCGCCGTTGCCCAGCTTGGCATACTCCTGCTGGGTTGGCTTGCCTAGCAGGCCCTTGCGCAGGATCGCTTCAAAATCACGAATGCGCATGCGCTGGCCAGCGAGCGCCTTCAGAAACTCAGCGACGCGGCTTGAAGCAAACGAGCCTTCAATCGCCGAGCGAACAACCCCAAACGACTGCGGATCGGCAACCGTCATGACTGGCTGTTCAAAGTTGCCGATCGGCTCGTTCCACTGTGTGTCCATGTTCAATCAGAGACTCCTGCGAAAACTTCGGATTTGGAGCGGGAGACGGGAATCGAACCCGCGACCAACAGCTTGGAAGGCTGTGACTCTACCACTGAGTTACTCCCGCCTTGCCTTACGACAAAACCTGGAGCTGGCGGAGAGGATTGAACTCTCGACCTCTCCCTTACCAAGGGAGTGCTCTGCCACTGAGCTACGCCAGCAATGACTACACATCCATCTTACGCGAACGCGTCCAGCCAAGCACTACGCGCACACTAAAAAAACCCAAGAGTACCCAGGTGAGGGTGCGGTACTTGCCTGGCTCCATCGTCAAAGCAGCAGCCACGGCGAGCGCTGCAAAGAGACCAAGCGCGATCGCCATCCTTCCGGTTCCGGCTGGGCTTAGGTCCAACGTTATCCTTTGCTGCCTCGTGCGGAGGAAGTGGTGCACAGGGGAGGATTCGAACCTCCGTAACTCGAAGAGTGGCAGATTTACAGTCTGCTGCCATTAACCGCTCGGCCACCTGTGCACGTTTTGCCGGCCTGTGCAGGCACGCTCAGGCCTATCCTTAGCTCACAAAATTCAGACTACATCCAGCTCAGAGGCTGAGCGGCCTGAGTGTAAGTTGGAGCTGACGAAGGGATTTGAACCCCCGACCCTCTGATTACAAATCAGATGCTCTACCAGCTGAGCTACGCCAGCCCAAACCGCGCTTGCAGTCGGCCCATACGCATCACCAACGTGCGGATACGGCCTATCGCAAGTCTCGACTTTAGCATAGGGCTTCTACCCGGGCAAGAACTCCCGCTCTGCACACTCCATGTCTTTTCTTGCCCGCGCCGTCTAAAATAAGTATTAGCAACGGACCCAGATCATGCGCATCCTTCCAAACGTTCTTGTCCTCGTCTTGGCCAGCCTGACCGGCGTGCTTGCTGCGCAGCAGCCGGTGACTGAGCCGCCGACGGTTCTCGAAGGTCCGCAGACGGCCGGAGCCACTCCCGTCCGCCGTGCCGAGCCCTTGCAAGCCTCGCTGATGTCGAACGATACCGTGCTGCGTATGCACCAGGCGGGCCTCGCCGACGACCTCATCCTGCAAACGATCGTCAATCAGCCCGGCAAATACGACACCACGCCCGACGCACTGATTGCGCTGAAGCAGGCCGGCCTCTCCGACCCCATTCTGGCGGCTATGACCAACAAGGCCCGTCGCCAGATTACCGGCACGCCGCCGGCAGAGGTCCAGCTCTCACCCGTCAATGAGATCGGCGTTTACTTCAAGGACAAAAATGGCCAGTGGCAGCCCATGGAGTCCGAGGCCGTGCACGTCAAATCCGGCGGCTTCGTCAAGTCCACCCTTACCCGCAACATCATCAAGGAAGACCGCAACGGCGTTGTCGCGGGCCGCGAAGCCAGTCTCCTGCTGCCTCGCCCGATCGAGTTCCTCATCTACACTCCGGACGGCGTGACTGCCTCAGAGTATGAACTCGTCCGCTTCCGGCTCAACACGAAAGACCGCGAGTTCCGTGTGCTCACCGGCGGCGTCATCCACTCGACTGGCGGCGCTCAGCGCGACGATGTTCCCATCTCTACCACCAAAGTCGGCCCGCGCGCCTGGACCTTCCGCCTGGCCTCCGACACACCCGGCGCCGAGTACGGCATCCTGCCTCCTGGAACCGGAAACGTAACCAATGGCGGCAAGATCTATACTTTTGCGATCTCTGAATAAATGCTGACGCGACGCGAGTTCGGTAAGCTCTCCGCCGCCGCGGTTGCGGCAGTGGCTCTGCGTCCGGCCCAAGCCGATAGCGCGCCGGACTTTACGCTCGAGATTGCGCCCTGCGTCTTTGAACCCTCGCCCAAGCACAAGATTCAGACCGTCGCTTACAACGGCCAAATTCCCGGCCCGCTGTTTCGCATGCGAGAAGGCCGTCCCGTGACGGTTGAGATCCGCAATCGCTCTACCGACCCTGAGGTCGTACATTGGCACGGGCTGTTTCTGCCGCCCGAGATCGATGGGGCGATGGAGGAGGGCACGCCCATGATCGCCCCCGGAGCGACCACGCGCTATAGCTTCACGCCAGAGCCCGCCGGCTTCCGCTGGTACCACACCCACACCTTCGCCGGGAAGAACCTGCGTAAGGCCCAGTACGGCGGCCAGCATGGTTTCTTGATGGTCGATCGTGCCGGCGATCCTGGCCGCTTCGACCAGGAAATTTTTCTCGCGCTCCACGACTGGGAAGGCCGCGACATGAGCAGCGACGACGGCTCCATGAACCCGCTCTACGACGTGTCGACGATCAACGGCAAGATGCTCGGGTACGGAGAGCCGGTGCGTGTTCAGCAAGGCCAGCGCGTGCTGATGCATGTGCTCAACTCGAGTCCTACGGAGGTGCACTGGATCGCGCTCGCCGGGCACCACTTTCACGTGGTCGCGCTCGACGGTAACCCTGTTCCCACGCCGCAAACCGTCGACATGCTGCGCCTCGCCCCGGCCGAGCGCGTCGATGCCATCGTCGAGATGAACTCGCCCGGCGTTTGGGTGCTGGGTGAGGTTCGCAAGCACGTGCAGGCCGCCGGGATGGGCCTGGTGATCGAGTACGCCGGCGCGACCGGCAAGCCAGTCTGGAACCAGCCCGAAGAGCTCCTGTGGAACTATCGCCAGTTCGCCTCGACCCAACCAGCCCAGGCCAGCGCCGACGCAACCCGTATCGAGCTGGTCTTCGACTCCAAGTTCCAGGGCCACGGCAACGAAGAGCTTTGGCGCATCAACGGCCAGTCTTATCCGCACACCGCTGAGCCTGTCCTCCAGCAAGGCCGGCGCTACCGGCTGGTGCTCAAGAACGACAGCATGGACGACCATCCCATGCACCTGCATCGCCATCGGTTTGAGGTGCGCACGGTCGATGGCAGCCCCGAGTTGAGCGGCCTGGTCAAAGATGTCGTGCTCGTCCCCACCAAGACTACGGCAGAGATCGAGTTCACCGCCGACCACCCCGGCCGCACGCTCTTCCACTGTCACCAGCAAAACCACATGGACCGCGGCTTCATGATGGTCTTCAAGTATGCATAATCCCTGGACCAGAGGCGGACTTCTCGTGGCCGGCCTCATGCTGGCCGCTACCGCCTGCTATGCGCAGGGCAACTACGAGATTCAGGTGTATGGCTCGGAGACCGTCGCGCCCAAGAACCTGATGGTCGAGCTGCACTCCAACTTCACGCCACAAGGCCAGAAGTATTTTATCGATGGGGTGATCCCGACCAACCATCAGGAGCACGAAACCCTGGAGCTTACCGAAGGCCTCACTAGCTGGTCGGAGGTCGGCTTCTACGTCTTTACCAGCTGGCAGGATGGCCACGGCGTGCAGTGGGTCGGCGACCACATCCGTCCGCGGGTGCGCGCGCCCGACAGCTGGCATCTGCCCGTGGGCCTCAGCCTCTCGACCGAGATCGGCTACCAGCGCGCCGTCTACTCGCCCGACACCTGGACGTGGGAGATCCGGCCCATCCTCGACAAGACGATCGGCCGCTGGTACTTCGCGGTCAATCCGGCGCTTGAGCGCACCTGGCATGGTCCCGATGTGAATCTGGGACTTGGCTTCTCGCCCGGAGCCAAGCTTAGCTACGACTTCAATCGCGAGATCAGCGGCGGCTTTGAGTACTACGCCGACTACGGCCGCCTGGGCGCAATTGACGCCCTGCATGATCAGCAGCAGCAGATCTTCGCGGTCACCGATCTGAACGTCTCGCCAGCCTGGGAGATCAACATCGGCGTCGGTGTCGGACCGACTGCCGGCACCGATCACCTGATCGTCAAAGGCATCCTCGGCCGGCGCTTTAACTGGGGCCGACACTCTACGGTTGAGTAAGGTTTCTGCATACCCCGGGTGCCCCATGTCAGACGGTTTCTTTGTTTGAGGTGGGGAAGTACAAAGCCTACCCAGCCAAGCCCTGCGATACACTCAGGCCTGCATGCGCAAGCGCACCCTCTTCACGCTTCTCGCGGTTCTGGCTATCGTCTGCGCGCTTGCCGTTGCCGTATACCTGTGGCAAAAGGCTCCACCGAAGGTCGCCCGGCTGCTGCCCGAGTCCGACGCGATGCTCTACGTTGACCTGAAGCCGCTGCGCACCGCGACTCACTTTGACCGCAACCCTGTCTCGCCCCGCTCCTTTCAGTCCTTCATCGACGCCACCGGCATCCTGCCCGAGCGTGACGTGGACGCGGTCGCGCTCGCTGTGCACCGTCTTCCCAATCCCAACGGCCCGAACGGTCCCGCGGCCTTCTCGCTGGTCTTTCAATGCCACTTCGACCGCGCTCGGCTCGACCACTATCTGGCCTCCATCTCGACAGCCCAGGAAATCTACGCCGGACGCACCATTTACGCCGTCCCGTCCGAGGGCCGCATCGTCCGCGTCGCGCTACTCAGCTCTGACCTGGTCGCCACCTCGAACGCGCCCACGCCCGAGCAGATCCACCTGATCCTCGACCGTGAGCGCGCCGCGGCCAGCCCCTTTGCCGGCTCCGCGCTGCTTGAGGCCCGCTTCGCCGACGTGCCCGCCTTCTCGAGCGCCTGGGCGATCGGCCACATCGCCCTTCCTTTCGCGGCGGAGGACGGCCGCCTCTCCGTTTTTGGTCTGGAACTCCCGCTTGCCGCCGACTCCACCTTTGTGGCCAGCCTGCGCTACACCACGCACCTCGCTCTGCGCATCGACCAGATAGCCCCCAGCGACGCCGAGGCGGCACGTACCGCGCACTCGCTCAACAGCCTGCTCAGCCTGGTGCGCTCCATCCAGTTGGCGCAACAGCCCATCCCGCACACGGCGGCCGAAGCTGCCCTTAGAGACTTCCTCAACTCTGTTGCGATCGCGCAGCACACAGACCGCGTTCAGTTGACCGGCGCCCTTCCGGCGAATGATCTTCGAGATCTCACCCATTTGCGGCCTGTCCCGGCTGGCAGATAAGGCGCCGCCCGTTACTTTAGTTTCGTATCCCTTGAAATTCAACGCTTGCAAAAGATCAGTCGAGGCCGCCATCGCGTAGAATTTTGCACATGAGCTTTACCGCGTCGTCCCTCTCCGCTCTTCTGATCGCAGCTGCTCTTCCCGTCGCTGCACAGGTCCAAGCTGATAGCCAGACCGGCCAGACCATCACCGGCCAGGCCGCCTTTGGCGACTGGAACCAGCAGCAGCCCGGCGTCCGTCGCAAGATTACCGTTGCCGACCTGCCCCAGCCCAAGCCCGAGGAAGCCGTCAACAACGGCCCGCACCTGATCGCCCGTCCTGCCAACGCCTGGCCCATTGCGCCTCCGGGATTCAAGGTCACCCTCTATGCCGGTGGCGACTACACGCCTACCGCAGCGTCCTCCTCCATCAACAACCAGGCGCCCTCCGTACCCGCCGCTCCCTCCACCTTCCGCGAGCCGCGCCTGATGCGCACCGCTCCCAACGGAGACATCTTCCTGTCCGACTCGCATGGCGACAAGGTCTTCGTCCTGCGCGGTATCGGCCCCGACGGCAAGGCGCAGACCGTCTCCACCTTCGCAACCGGCCTCAATCTGCCCTTCGGCATCAACTTTTATCCCGCAGGCCCTAACCCGAAGTGGATTTACGTCGGCAACACCGACTCCGTCGTCCGCTTTCCGTACCATGTCGGCGACCTGGTCGCCAGCGGTAAACCGGAGACCGTGATCGCGCAGCTTCCCGGCTTCGCTCAGCTTCGCGGCGGCGGCCACTGGACCCGGGATATCGTCTTCACCGCAGACGGCTCGAAGATGCTGGTCTCGGTCGGCTCGGGTTCGAATGCCGACGACCCAGATACCCACCCCAATGAGTTTCACCGCGCCGATGTGCTCGAGTTCTCGCCCGAGGGCAAGTTTCTGGAGGTCTACGCCTCTGGCATTCGCAACTGTGTCGGGGAAGCGATCAACCCAGTGACCAAGCAGCTTTGGTGCTCGACCAACGAGCGCGACAATCTGGGCAATCACCTCGTGCCCGATTACGTCACCAGCATTCAGGAGGGCGGCTTCTACGGTTGGCCCTGGTACTACATGGGCGGCCACCAGGATCCGCGCCTGCCGCAGCCTTGCGCCAATGGCACAGGCCCAAATCCGCAGGCAGCCAAGCTTGACAGCGACCAGGCCAGCAGCTGCCAGCGCACCGACCTTGCCGCCAAGGTCATCACTCCGGATGTCCTCGTGCAGCCGCACATGGCTTCGCTCCAGATGCTCTTTTACCCCGGCTCCGGAGACTTCCCGAAGAACTTCGACGGAGACATCTTCGCCGCTGAGCACGGCAGCTGGAATCGCGCCGGCCGCGCCGGGTACGAGGTCATCCACATCCCCTTACACAACGGCAAGGCGGATGGCACCTACGAGGACTTCCTCACCGGCTTTGTCACCAAGGAGGGCCAGGTCTGGGGTCGGCCCGTCGGCGTTACGGTAGGCAAGGACGGAAGCCTCTACGTGACCGACGATGGAACTCGTTCGGTCTGGCGCGTCACCTGGACTGGCCAGAACAACACCAAGACAGCCTCCCGGTAAAATGTTCGGGTTCCCCATCTCAGACAGCTTCCTCGTCTGAGGTGGGGAATGTCGGTCAAGGCAATCTAAGACTTGTTCAGTTCAGTTTTTGCAGCCGACCTACCAGCTTCTCCGCCAGCGGCTCGCCGCTCTCGGTCCACAGCAGCCGGCTGGAGATGCCGCAGTGCTTCTCTACGCTCAACGTGAACGCCAGCAACATCTCCACATTCTCCTTGATGTGCCTGGCCGCTTCCGTCCGTGCATCCTCATCGTCCCAGACCTCTTCTTCGTCGAAGACCCAGCTTGCATCGAGGCCGAAGTCTACCCGGATCAGCCCGTTCTGCTCAAAGGTTTGGTCGTCGAACTCCGGCCCAAATGCCAGCACCTTCACCGTCTTCGGTATGCGGCGCCAGAGTCCGTCGAGTCCGCCCTCTCCCGCCTCATACGTCCAGAGCTGCCACTTCATCTCGAACTCGTAGGCTGTATCCTCGTGCAGCAGCTCCATCGCCTCGGCCACGGCGTTCTCAATGTTCGCGTCTGTCGTGTCCTTGCTCTCTTCCGCGCGCTTGTCGAGCACATACACCCGCTGGTAGACCGGAGGCTCCGAGAAGCTGACCGGATACGCCGCCGCAGCGGCCACTTTTGGCAAACCGCTCACACGCGCGAACTGCCGCAGCACACCTACCGCGGCCGCGGGCAGATGTTCAAACCGAAAGTTCGGATACCACAGACTAAGGTAAAGCTGATCTGCCATACACTCATGATAGTCCTTCATGGGTCTTTACCGAGAGACAGCGCGGAGGACTCCCCCACCCCTACCAAAAAGTGTCAAAGTCTTGTTTCGATTGAACTTAGGTCCAGACTTAGGTCCAGAC
>CALMVK010000260.1:0-2800 GCA_937873145.1 uncultured Granulicella sp.
TACCCCGGCAGCTCGAGCTCGCCCAGCCGCTCCGCCGCCTCCCGCCGCAGATCCGCATACATCCCGCCCCGCACGATCCCAAACAGCCGCTGCGTCTGCCCCCCTCGCTCCCCAAACCACGGCACCTCCTCCCGATGCGCGGCAAAATACTCCGCCGATCGCGCCGCCCAGGCATGCGTCAGCCCCATCGACTCCCGGGTCCGCTCGTACGTCGCCGGATGCTCCACGCACTCGTCGAAGACCATCATCACGTCCGCCCCCAGCGCAATCTGCACCGCCATCGAGTGCTCCGGCGAAAAGAAGTGCTTGCTCCCATCCAGATGCGACCGAAACTCCACCCCATCCGGAGTCACCTTGCGCAGCTTGCTCAAACTGAACACCTGGAAGCCGCCCGAATCCGTCAGCATTGGCCGCGTCCAGCTCATGAACCGGTGCACGCCGCCAAGGCGCTGGATCAGCTCATGCCCCGGCCGCAGGTACAGGTGATAGGTGTTTGCCAGAATGATCTGCGCCCCCGCACCGGTCTGCCCCAGCTCCTCGAGCATTTCCTGCGGCACTGCCTTCACCGTCGCCGCCGTCCCTACCGGCATAAACACCGGCGTCTCGACTACGCCATGCGGCAGCGTCAGCCGTCCACGCCGGCCACCCCCGGCAGCTTCCCGCAGAACCTCAAATCCTGACTCCATCTCCCCATTGTAGGGAGCAGCTCGCCGGGAGCTACTCCTCCACCAGCTTGACCGCTTCCGCCACCGTCGTGCCGTCCGGGATCTTGCGGTAATCGCCACGCCTGGCATCCTGCTTGCGCGCAAAGCTCTTCAGAAACAGAGCCTTGCCCAGAAAATCGGTATGCACCGTCTCGGTCTTCCAGTCCTCGCCGTCGGCATGCTCGCGCGTCGTGCGGAAGTTGCTGCCCGCCTTGATCGTCGCCAGGAATCCAAAGCCGATGCTCACGTCCTGTGGCAGCCGCCCCTCAATCTCCCGCGTCCGATCTGCCTTGGCGTCGATCAGTACCGACCCATCCATGTCATGCAGCACTCGCTCCTCCAAATTTGCCGGCACAAAGTGCGGATTGGGATGGTAGAAGATGCGAGTTCCGTCGCCTTCCACCTTTGGCGGATCGAACAGAAACGCTCGAGGCAGCAGTTGCATCAGTGCCCGCGCATGCTGCTCATCCTCACCCTTCGCCGCTTCCCTCTTCTTGAACCCTTCCGGATCGGCCGCATCGGCCGCCAGCCGCTGCCGCTCCGCCGCCTGCCTGGCTGCCGAAAGCGGCTGCCCGTCTTCCTTCACCAGATACCGCACCTTGCCCCAGGCCGTCTCGGCGATCCGCTCGGTCCAAAGATGCTCCCCAGTCCGCTCCGAGCGCTCTTCCGACGTGTATACGTAATGTCCCCGATGCGCCGACGCCCCATCCTCATGCGCAATCAGCGTTTCAATCATCTGCTTCGGATCCTGTGCCCGCACCGGCGCACCGCAGCATGAAAGCAGGAGTCCTGCCGCCGCCAGTCCCGCCCATCGCCGCCCAGGCACTCTCATCGATAAAGCCGCCGAAGATGTCTCATTGATCACGCCTCAAGATGTCTCCTTGGATTTAGGATGCCGCAAATCCGTCCTACCCAATCGCTCGAAGCAGCGATACAACTTCTTCGGTGCGTGACTCGATTAGAATCAAATCATCTCACCCCATCGTCCCTCCAGAGGAACACCCGCATGTCCGCACTCACCAGGCTCGCTCCAAACCTTTCGCTCCACCAACAGGTGACCTCCGCCGTATCCGCTGCGGGCATGCAGGTTGTCGCCCAAGAGCCCGCCACCAGCTTTGACGGCACACCCACTACGCGCTTTATTCTCTCCCTGCCCTCCTATCCGCAACGCACCCTGCCGCTCGAGCTCTCCGACAGCTTCGATCCCACGCCGGAAGAGTTCGCCCGTGAGCTCGCGGCCTATCTCGGCGAAACCGCGCAGCGCCTCCGCAGCGCCGCCCCCGCTGCCCTACTTTCGCTCTCCGGGATCCCGCTTACCTACTCCGACTTCTCCTGGCCCTTCCACGAGTCCACTGCCGGCGCCGACACCTCGCTCGTCCACGGCCGCATTAACCTCGCCAGCACAGACGCAAACGGCCAGCCCCCGCCTTTGCATGCGCCTTTGCATGCCAAGATCGCCGCCGCCATGACCGTTACCTTTCGCGAGATCGTCCGTGCGCCCGAGCAGCCCTTCGCCGAATCCTTTATTCTCAACGCCGTCCGCAAGACCCTCGACCAGGGGCAGCTCGAGCTCGTCAAATCCGGCAATCGCCAGCCCGTGCCCGTCACCACCCGCTACTACTCTGCGCGCTCCAGCAAGTTTGTCTTCAACGACACCGCCGAGCCCCAGCGTCGCGCCTTCCTCGCCGCTAAAACCTTTTGGCTCTCCGGCGTTCCCAGCCAAGACGCTCCCGTCTGGCTGCTCGACCCGCGCGACGCCCAGTACCTGAACACCTCCGTCGCTGACCTCAAGATCTCCGTTGAAGCCCTCGCCAAGGAGGGCCAAATCCACTTGAGCGCCGATCCCTCCTTCGCCTCGCCCAGTTCTTCCCTTCTAGCGCGCCGGCCTGAGTTCGAAGCCAAGCTGACCGAGGCTCTCAGCTTTATCAAACCTACCTTTAACGAAGACATGCGCCGCGGCCAAACCAATATGTAGCCCGGCTTTTGAACCGACTTTCCAGGCACTTAGAGTGGACCTGTGTTGGCTCTATGGCTTGTGTTCCGCGTCGTCACTTGTAGTCCGCGTTATCAGTCGTGGTCCGCGTCGTCATTCCCGG
>CALMVK010000260.1:2900-24945 GCA_937873145.1 uncultured Granulicella sp.
CCGCGTCGTCATTCCCGGTCTCGCGTCGTCATTCTGGCGAAGCCAGAATCCCCGTATTTCTCCAATAGCGTCAAAGAATCCACTTTGGACAGCTGCAGTCCTACGAGCGATCCGGCACAAGCACAAAGACCACGCCGCACACCCATTTCTCGATTAAATAGAACAGACCGGACTTCTTCAAGTCCGGCCCGTTCAAACCATCTTTACCCGCGTTCCGCTCGATTCCTTACCTGGCCGGAGGCTTGTTCGCTCCCGTGCCGGCCGGCCGCGAAGCCGCTGGACGCGGCGACGGCGGAGGAGGCGCGTTCACCCCGGATTGCTTGTTGTACATATCCACAATCGCCTGCGAGATGTCGGTCGAGGTCAGCGCCCACAAGACGTTCGAACTTTGGCTCGAAACGTCGAGCAGAAGTGTGTAGCCCTGCTGCTGCGCGTAGGTCTTGGCCGTAACGGCAACCTTTTGGGCCACCTTCTGCAGAGCTTCGGTCAGCTCCGCGTTGTAGGCGGTCGAGGCATCTTCGGCATCGCGATTCAGCTTTTTCGAAGCCGTATCAATCTCGCGCAGACGTGTCGCCCGATCCGCATCGGAGAGCGTGGCCGGCGCTGCCTGCAAAGCCTTGTTCTTCGCATCGACATCCTGCGACTCGCGCTCGATCTCATTTTTCTTCGGCTCGTACTTCTTCTGGGTATTGGCGGTCACGACCTGACCCTCGTTCGAGGCCAGCACCACCTGTTCGAAGTTCACCAAAGCAATCTTTGCGTCGACTGCCTGCGGAGCCGCGGTCGCCGCGGGTGCCGGATTGGTGGCAGCCGGGGTCTGCGCGGAGACAACCGGGACAAGGGCAAGACCTGCGCCCAGCGCGGTCAGAAGAGAGAAGGTACGGTTCATACTAGGTTTAATACTCCTTGATCTACGATGAGGAGGATGATTCGGTCCGGAATCGTTCCCTGAACTGCTTTCTTTGGCACAACCATCCATTCCACGATCCGTGAATCCGCCCCACACGACTCTTGTGCTTGGACTTGAGCAATCCCAGGACCGTAACCAAGCCCGAGGAACTTTGCCTGTAATCTGCCAGATCCACATGCATGAACGGGTCGGAAGAAGCTAAAACTTCCCTTCCCGGATGCACCTGAATCAATGCTGACCTGCAAGGAACGAAAGCAGGTGTATGCGACGTGGAGATTGGACCAACCAAATTATAGGCTGCGATCTGGAGAGGGTCAACGTGCAGCCAAGCGAACTATTGAAAACAGTAGCTTCTCTCCTGTAGATTCCGTTTCGCAAGAGATGCGAAAGGAATGTTGCCGCTAAGGCGTTAGTTTTCCAGGTTTCTCCAAAAAATTTGCTTTGGCCACCTAGTTGCAATGAGTTTTGCTAAGACGAATCTCAGGACTCTCTTCTCGCACGGTATGCACTCAGAGAAGTGCAACGAAAAGGATTTTACCGGCCGTACTCTTACGACCGAATTTGATGGAGGCCAGTGACTGGCCATAGAGAAGCACCCATTTCGCCAAACAGCCGCCTGCCGACAAGGGTGGCTGTTTGGTTTAAGGCCAAGACGGGCAGCCCGCCCGCCAGCCACGCCGTATTCTCAATCAGCACCGCACCACCAAATGAGCCTGAGTAGTACCCTCCTTCCCCGAAAGAGGGACATCCAAATCATCTTGAAACGCGTTACATAGATACGATATTGCCCGACAAGATGGGCACGCACGTAGGCCAGCATCTTTAGGAGCGTCAGTGCAAATCATTCGGCAGCAGAAATTAGAAGGCCTCTCCGTTTCTATCGACGACACCCATTTCGTCGATTGCACCTTCATCGATTGCATTCTCGAGTACAGCGGACGCCCGATCAGTTTCGAACGCACTGTGATGCGCGGCTGTCGCTACGTCTTCTTCGGCAGCGCGCGCAGCACGGTACAGTTTCTGCAAGGGGTTGGTCTCATGGAGGGCTCACCGCTCAACTGGGGAGAGTTTCCCACGCAGGTGAACTGAGGTGTGCGCCTGCCGTGAACCATACTTCGCGCCCTCTGCTTCAACCGTTTCGAGCCAGTTCTAGATTGAAGCATGGCTCATCAGCTTCCTGCAGTGCAACGGTTTGATCTACATTCACCCTCGGACAAGCGAACGATAGAGCATGCAAGGAAACAAATTTGTTTGCAACGGTGGTAGCCGGATGATAGGCTTTGAGTCAGATTAGGAAGTCAACCTGCTGGATGGCGGTGGGTGTAGATTGAAGCGACCGTATGCTCACTTCAATCTACTCGTCATCAGGACACAGACGGTAACTCTGACTGGACCCTTGACTCGTATATTGGGTGAAGTTCGGACATGATGAGAATGGGATGCCGCTAACGCTCTCAGCCAGGTATTCTGTGCAGCCCACTCTTCAGACCACATACTTCTCGCTGGTGTTGGACCCGAACGATACGGCAACGCAGGATGGAAGTTCAACCCGGAAGATATGCCTAGGTGCCCTGGTAACCGCCGGGAGCTTGGCTGACAAGCCGGAGGATGCACCAACGATCCCTGCCTCGGGCAGGCCAGGCAGAGTCGGTCTGGAAATCGTGAGCTGGAGTTAACCTTGACCCTTGAAGTCGGGCATTCCACTCTCTGAGGCATACCAGGACATTCGCCCAACCGTTGTACGTGTGAAACAAGCTTTGCGCTGTAGCAATTCGCAAGATCCGTGCGTCACAATGCAGGAGTCGGCGCTACTCTGTGGTGCCGGGCAAGAGGAAACGGAAGCATGAGTTCAGAACAGAGCACGTCAGAAGCACCGGTGACGCACGCCGCACCGCAGGCACCACGGGAAGACTCCGAATCAACACCGTCCGCCGACGGCACCGGTTACGAGGGCGGCGGATACGAACTGGACGAGAGTGGCCAGCGCATCCCTCACGGCATGGGTCAGTCCAAAAGCAGCCGGCGCCGGCGTCGCAAGCGCAAAGGCAAAGGCAGTGAATCCAGTCCCTCCCAGGGTAGCGCGGAAGGATCGGAGAGCTCTTCATCCGTCGCGGCCACTCTGATGGCAGGGGAAGTCCCTGCAACTGGGTCAGCGCCGCAACGCTTTGCCGGCGGGCAGAATCAGTCCCATGGACGCAGTTTCTCCGGCGGGCAGTCCGGCAGCGGCGCGTCCTTTAGCCAGGCCAGTGGCGGCCCGGCAAACGGCCAAAACAGCGGGCAGCCGAACGGTGGTGGTCCACTCGCAGGGGCAGCCGGCACCAAACGTTGGAAGAAAAAATTCCGCGATCGCGACCGTCCACGCTCCGGCGGGGAAGGCTCTCACGCAGGCAGCTCCCAAAGCATGCCTGGAAGCAATGGCAGCTCCTCGCCCAGCAGCTTTCGCAGTGCAGAGACTCACCAACCCGGCAATAACAGCGGCTTCAAGCGCAAGGGGAGCTTTAGTACCGGGGGCAAGCAGCGCAGCAGCAGCGGCGGCTCCTCACGCGGCTTCGTCGGGCCCATGGATCACAGCTACCGCGCCACGAACGGAAATGTCTTTGAGACTCCGCCCGCCACCATCGATGCTTTCGGTAACGGGAACGGAGGCGGACGCTCCCGCTCTTACCATCAAGGCGACTCGCAGCCGATCGACTACTCGCAAGGCCGAGTCATCCCTATTGCGGCAGACGCCCCCACCAAAATTTACTTTTTCATTGAAGATCTCTTCTTCATCGCTAAAATCTCCGAGACTGCCCGCAAACTTGGCGTCAAGGTAGCTTTCGTCAAAAATGAAAAAGAGCAGATTGCCGCGCTCACGGATGCCTCGGAAGACGATCGTCCCGGCCTCATTGTCTTCGATCTGAACAACGCCGCGGCCAAGCCGATGTCGTTGATTCCCAAGCTCAAAACCAAGCTCAAAAAGACCGCCTCCATCATTGGCTTCCTTTCGCACTTGCAGGGGGATCTGAAGGCCAAGGCCGTTGAGGCGGGGTGTGACACCGTCATGCCGCGTGCGGCTTTCTCGCAAAACCTACCCAATTTGCTTCGGCGCTACGGGATTGAGGAAGTCGAGGAGCTGAACTACAACCAATAGAGCATTTGCCAGATGCTACCCCGGCGGCCAGGTCATCGGCCGTCCACCCAGCACATGCAGATGAAGGTGGTGCACGGTCTGGCCGCCATCCTCCCCCGTATTGACCACGATGCGGTGCCCGCCTGGCAGGCGGCTTTTCCCAAGTCCAGCCGCCACATGCAGTAGATGCCCAAGCAGCTCGGCGGGGACCTCCTCTACGTGCGCATAGTGCTGCTTGGGAATCACCAGCAGGTGGACCGGCGCCTGCGGATGTGCGTCCGGGAACGCCTTCAAGAGTTCGTCCTCCGCCACAGCGTTCACCGGGATCTCCCCCGCGCCAATCCTGCAAAAGATACAGTCGCTCATGAATCTCTCCTCCATGCTCAGGGCTGCTTGCTGAAGTACTTCGGCGCTTCTCCCTCTGCCCACGGATCATACCTCGCCGCAAACGCCGCGCGCAGCCAAATGGGCGGATGCGAGTCGGTCCAGAACTCGTAGAAGGGCGCAGGCGTGGGGTCGTCGAGCGAGGTCTCGCCCAGCACCGCAAAGGCCGCGCGCCCGGTCGCCTGCGGGTCCCGCACAATCCCGTGCACGACCTCCTGCCCATACACGTCGGCCGCGTGCTCGTTGCTGCGGCTGTAAGCACTGGCGATCGGCGAGACCGCAAACCCCAGGACGCTCAGCACCAGGATCATGACCACCAGCGAGCCCCAGTCCTCCTGCCGCGCCACGCCCCAGCGCGCGCCAAAGCGCCGCAGCAGCCACTGAAACAGGTGAAATCCTACCCAGAATCCTGCCAGAATCAGCGCAAAACTGAACAGCAGCGAACGGACGATGTGGCCAAGCACGTAATGCCCCATCTCATGGCCGAAGATGAGAAGAATCTCATCCGGCGTGCCTTTAGCCACCGACGTGTCCCAGACCACGACGCGCTTGGACGCTCCAAAGCCGGTCACGTAGGCATTTAGCGTGGTCACCTTGTCGGACGCTCTCATCAGGAACATCCGCTCTGGAGGAATCTGGATGCCGTTGCCTTTGGCCACCACTCGCTCCAGCTGGGCGACCAGCGCCGGATTCGACTTGGCCAGCGGCTCAAAGCGGTTGAACAGTGGATCGATCACGTACGGCGTAGCGAACACCCCCAGCACGGACAATGCCATGACAGTCCCGGCACTCCACGCCCACCAGCTTTGCGGAAACCTCCGGATCAGCCAGAACAGAACCAGCACGCCTAGTCCTCCGAGAACCACCTCCAGCGCAAAACTTTTGCCCTCATCGCCCAGCCAGCTTCCCCACGCCTGCACGCTCAGCCCAAAGCTCCGCTCCGTCTGTTGCGCAAAGACGGCAACCGGCAACAGCAGCAGCGTCATCCAGAGATTGAACTGCAGCACAAACAGCGGACCCTGCACCCACCTCCGCCGGCTTATCCGCACCGCCCAGGCCTCCATCCGCGCCGCGATACGTAGCTCGAGCAGCAGCCAAAGCGTCACCAGACCCCAAACCGTGTCCGCCCAATAGACCAGGTGCCTGGTGCGAGTCAGCGCCTTTGCCTTCACCAGCTCGCCCGCTGGCAGCGTGTAGGCCGTGTGGTCGTTTCGTGCCGCAGCCAGCGCGCGGGCCTCAGTCGGCGTGGTGGCCGCGTGCGCCTGGCTTCGTAGCAGAGCCATCGCAGCGATCAATAGCAGGAACAAATTCCGTAGCCGCACAGTCTCCCTCACTCGCAGTTCGAGTGTGCACCAGACGAAACCCAACGTACAACGAAGGGGTTACAGCCGTCGCCAAAGTGTGTCCAGACGCGTTCCAGACGCATCGCGGGCACGTCCAACTGTAAGCCGTCGAATCGGATACACTCGGCGAGAACGATCCCAGCAGCAAGCGGAGCACCCTTTGAAGCATCGCATCCTGACCCGCCTCCCTCTCGCCTGCACCGTGGCTGCCTTGTCCGTCACGGCACATGCTGCCCCGCCCAGCAATGGTCCCGCTCCTGCCACAGTCAAGCCCGACACCGTCCTCATGCAGGTCATGGAGGCGGAGCTCACCCGTGCCATGAGCTCGCTTGGCAGCAACGCCACCGTGCCGGCGTCCTCTGCCTCCGTGCCGGCGTCCTCTGCCTCAGCCGACAAAAACACCCCGCAGCCCCGGCCCTACTTCGTCTCCTACTCGGTCTCCGACGCCGAGAACGTCAGCATGTCCGCGCAGTTCGGTGCGCTTTCGGGTGAGAACGAGTCCCATCACCGCACCGCCGACGTCCAGGTCCGCCTTGGCTCGGAAGCCGAAGACAACACCCACGGCACCCACCGCAACTCCGGCCTCACCTCCATGCCGCTGCCGCTTACCGACGACCGCGAGGCGCTCGGCCGCTCGCTTTGGTTCGCCACCAACCGCGGCTACGGACGCGCGCTCGACAGCTTCCTTCAGGTGAAAACCGAGCAGCAGGTCCGCGCCAAGGAAGAAGACTCCTCCGCCGACTTCTCAAAGGAAAGCCCGCACACTGCGCTGGTTCCCATCGACGCCAGGTTCACCCCGGAGTCGCCCCTGCTGACCAGCAAAATTCAGTGGCAGGCCCGCCTCCGCGAGCTCTCCGGCCTCTTCAAGCAATTCCCGGACATCTTCTATAACAATGTCGGCCTCCAGGCCTCGAATGAAGTCGACTACTTTGTCGCGTCCGACGGCACGCGCGTCAGCACGCCCAACCACGTCGCCCGCCTGGTGATCGTGGGCCGCACCCGCGCCGCCGACGGCATGGACCTTTACCGCGTCGAAACCTTCGAGTCCGACGAGCTCGGCCGCTTGCCGGATCAGAATGTCCTCGTCGCGAAGACGCTTGCCATGTGCAAGAACCTTGAGGCCCTCCGCGTCGCCCCGGTCACCGAGCCCTTCAACGGCCCCGCCATCCTCTCCGGCCGCGCCTCCGCCGTCTTCTTCCACGAGGTGCTGGGCCATCGCCTCGAAGGCCAGCGGCAGAAGGGCGATGAAGAAGGCCAGACCTTCACCAAGCTCCTCAACAAGCCCATCCTGCCCACCTTTATGTCGGTCGCCGACGACCCCACCGTCGCCAACTTCGACGGCATCGCGCTCAGCGGCCACTACGTGTACGACGATGAAGGCCAGAAGGCTCGGCGCGTCGACCTGATCAAGGACGGCGTGCTCGAAACCTTTCTGATGTCGCGTCTGCCGATCGCCAGCTTCTCCGCCTCAAACGGCCACGGTCGCGCCGAAGCCGGGCACATGCCCACCGGCCGCCAAGGCAACCTGATCGTCACATCGTCGAAGACCGTTCCTGAGACCGAGCTGCGCGAGATGCTCAAGGCCGAAGCGAAGAAGCAAGGCAAGCCTTACGGTCTCTATTTTGAGGACATCTCCTCCGGCTTCGCGGTCACCAGCCGCCGCAGCCCGCAGGCTTTTTCCGTCATCCCGCTGGTTGTCTATCGCATCTTCGTCGATGGCCGCCCGGACGAGCTGGTGCGCGGCGTTTCAATCGTCGGCACGCCGCAGGCCGCGCTTAGCCGCATTGTCGCGACCAGCAACAAGCAGGACGTCTTCAACGGCATCTGCGGAGCCGAGAGCGGCAACATTCCCGTCTCCGCCGTCGCCCCCGCCATGCTGGTCTCCGAGATCGAGACGCAGCGCCAGGCCCAGGGCTCCGCTCGTCCGCCCATCGTGCCTCCACCTACTGAAACCGCCAGGAAGTAGTTTGCTGCGGCTTCAGTGTCGTCATTCTGGTGTAGCCAGAAATCCCGTATTCGCTCGTATCACCGACACATCGCAACGCGAGAGGCAGTCTCAACCATGATCGGCTCCGGAATACTAAAACAGACAACAGCAAATGCCAATACGGGGATTCTGGCTGCGCCAGAATGACGGCGTTTCACACTCCTCCAGTAAACTGTTCCCAACCGAGGACCTTCCCTCTTGCCCAAACTGAACGCTGCCGCCTCTCTCGCGCTTCTCGCCTGCACGCTTCCTGCCCTCGCCCAAACTCCTGCCAAGATCACCGACCCGCTCCTCCAGGCCATGCAGCAGGAGCTTGACCGCGAACGCAACCTCCTCACCCTCCCCGGCCTCGAAAAGCCCTACTTCATCGAGTACCGCCTCGACGACTTCAATACCTGGGAGGCCGTGGCCAGCTACGGTGCGCTCACACGCGAAGAAGCCAGCCATCAGCGGGTCGTTCGCGTCACCGTTCGTGTCGGCGACTATACCTCGGACTCAAGCTCCAGTCGCGGCGAAGGCGCCATCGAGCTCGCCCCCGAAGACAACGATCCCGGCGCCCTCCGTTACGCGCTCTGGACGACCACCGACGAGGCCTACAAGAATGCGTTGCGCGCCTATGCCAACAAACAGGCGCAGTTGAAGCGCTTTGAAAAGCCGCCGACCGAGAAAGATTTCGCCTCCGCCCAACCGGAGGTCGCGGTCGAAACGCTGCCCACGCTCGACCTCGACAAGACCGAGTGGAAGAGGCGCATCGTCGAGGCCAGCGGAGCCTTTCTCGCCGACCCCGCCCTCGTCCCATGCGCTCCGCACGTGGAATACTCGGAGGCCAACGTGCGCGGCCTGGTCGTCAACCGCTACCTGGTCAACACCGAAGGCAGCGTGCTGCGCCACGGCTACTCCGGCTATAGCGCCAACTACAGCGTCGGCGGCCAGGCCGAGGATGGTATGCGCCTCTCGCGCGACAACGGATCCACGGCCGAGAAAGCCAGCGAGCTCGAATCCGCCGCGGCCTTCCACCAGCGCGCCGTCAACGACGTAAACAGTTTCGAGGCGCTGCGCAATGCGCCGGTCGCCGACGCCGAAGACTTCCACGGGCCGGTCCTGTTCTCGGGCGACGCTTCTACCGACATCCTCAACCGCCTCTTCGTGCCCAACATTCAGTCCGACCGGCCCGACATGGGTACCACCGCGCGCACGACTGGGGCCTACCAGTCCAGCTTCCGCGCCCGCGTCCTGCCGGAGTTCATGGACGTCGTCGACGATCCACGCATGAAGACTTTCGCGGGCAAGTCGCTGCTCGGCGCCTACGCGGTCGATGACGAAGGAACCCCCGCGCAGGCGGTGGATGTGGTCGATCACGGCAAGCTGATGAACTACCTCGTCAGCCGGACGCCTATCCGCGACTTTCCCGCCTCGAACGGACATGGACGGGCCGCTCCGGGGCAGTCTCCCCGCGCGGTCTCCGGCGTAATCCTGTTCAAGTCCGTCAGCCCGGTGCCAGCGGCCGAGATGCACGCCCGGCTGGTTGCCATGGCCAAGGAGCAGGGCCGGGACGTGTATGAGGTCGAGACCCTGGGCGGTGAACTCGCCCCTCGCATCCTCTACCGCGTACACCCGGACGGCTCCCGCCAACTGATCCGCGGCGCGGTGTTCGACGAGCTCGATAACCGCAGCCTGCGCTCGGATATCGTTGCCGCCGGCGATGACCTCTACGTCCAGAACACCCTCGGCGCACTTCCCCAGACCACCATCGCCCCTTCCTTGCTGTTCGGCGATATCGGCGTCAAACGCGCCACCGAGGAGCAGCAAAAACTGCCCTACTACCCGCCTCCGCTCAGGTAATCCTGCTTGATCTAGTTGAGCCGCACCAGCCACGCCGTGGCGTCCGGAAGGTGGATTGCCGCGACGATGCTCTCGGCCGTACCGCGGCGGGGAATCACCGGATTGATCCGCACCCAAAATCCCGTCGGTCCGGAAAACTCGATGACCTTGGCGGTGGGATAGCGGCGTATCAGATCGTTTTTTGTTTGGATGGCGTCGGCCTGATCCAGAAATGCCCCAACCTGCACGCACCAGCGTCCCTCCGGATCCGAACCTGGATGAGCGAAGACCTCGATTTGCACCTTGGTGACGCCGACCCGGTAGACGCCGATCTCTTTGGCCGCGGCCAGCGAAAGATCGAGGGTTCGTCCCTCCACGAACGGTCCGCGATCCGTAATTTTCGCTACCACGGATTGGTTGGTGGCGAGGTTCGTCACCCGCACCGTGGTCCCCATGGGCAGCTCCCGGTGCGCCGCGGTCAAGGCATTCTGATCGAAGATGCTGCCGTCGGCGGCTTGCCGATTGTGATAGGGCGGGCCATACCAGCTCGCCAGGCCCACCTCGATCGAGATCGGCTGGCCCAGCAGATCGTCGGTTGAGGCGGCCGGAGCGGGCGCGCGTGTTGACGGCAACGGCGCTGGGATGCGTTCTATCGGCGCCTGGCTCCGCGTGGCAACCGGGGCCGTTGCCGCGGGTGGGGGAACATACGATACCTGACTGCGATGTTGGCAGCCCGCGAGTGCCAGGCTTGAGAGAGCCAGCGCGACGGAACCCAGGGACCGCACCTTCACGGACGGCCCGGCCCCGGACGATGGTCCTGATCGATGCGTTCGGCCAGACGCTGCAGCTCGAGTGCCGCCCGTTTGAGCGCGGCCGAGCCGTTCCGCCGGACCTCCGGCACGACCTCGTCGTTGATGTAGGAGATGACTCGCTTGATCTCGTCTTCGGCCTGTTCGGCGGCCTGGCGAACTTTGTCGTCCCAAGGCTGTTTCGGAGGTACGTTGGGCATCGGAGACCTCGCCGCCGTTCTGCGGAAAGCAGCCGGAAGGCTAACTTCCTCCCAGTATGCGCGGCTTCCCACGTACTTCGCCAGCCGTTCGAGCCGGCACTGTCCCATATTAGTAACCAACCTGCTTTTGCTCATGAACAAATTGCGACCAACCGTAAGGCCGCCGCGTCCGAAAAGAGCATTCCTGGTCGGGGAAATTCACCTCCCTCGGCGCGTAGCAGCAGAGTAGGAAGCGAAGGAGTGCTGGGTGAACCAACGAAACAATGCCATGCAGCCACGGAGAGTCCTGCTTCTGGCTGCCGGGGCGATCCTGCTCTGCTGCCAGCGCGGCGCGGCGCAGGCGGAGAGAAGCACGGACGCGGACCAGAACGAAGCGGGAGCGATGTCTCTGCCGGAGGCTCCAGCTGGACCTTCTTTGCCGCAAGTGGCGGATCGCGCCCAGGCAGGGACGCATTCCGCGACTGCAACTCCGGTCGCCGATCCATTCGACAAGTACATCGAGCCCGGACAGACAGCGGTCGCGCTCACCGGCTTTGACAAGGTGCTGCTGGGTGCTCGTCACTCGACCAGCTCTTTTGCCGCGGCAACCTGGGTCGTCTCCGCCGGCTATGAGCAGCTTCTGAACTCTCGTCCGAATTATGGGCAGACGTTCAAGGGGTACACGCAGCGCCTGGGCGCGGATGCGGCACGCAATGTGTCCGAAGGGGTGTTCTCCGATTCCGTGCTCGCGCCTCTCCTGCATGAGGACCCTCGCTACTACAAGCTCGGTCCCGGGCACCCGCTGACGGATCGTCTGCGGCACGCCCTCTTCCATCCGATCGTCACGAAGACGGACGGTGGAGCACGGACGATCAACTTTGCCCAGATTGGCGGCAATCTGGCGGGTGCAGGACTGACGGACGCCTACTATCCGCAAAGAAACCGGACTGCCGGCGCAACCATGATCACCTTCGGGACCTCGATGGGAGGCGGTGCGATCGGTTTCCTGTTCCATGAGTTCTTCACCGTTCATCTACCCGTCTCCCGGTAGCTCGCCGCTCGGTTGCGATCCAGAGAGATCTGCGTGCGTCCCGACCGCATACAGATTTCAGGCATTCCTCCTGATTACGCAGAACGACAAAGAATCGCCGTTGGGTCGCTGATTTTTACCGTTCGCTGCATAACGCTTCTGTGGGAGTGCGCTCAGGCATAGTCTGCAGCTAACCGGAAGGGCGATCGCTTTGCACGCCGCTCGTGATGAGGAAGGTTCAAACCTAGCAACATCCAAATCCAGCAACGTTCAACGTGCATCAGAATCGCCAGAAGAAGAAACAGTTCCATCCGTCATACCGCGTCCGCTTCGGCGAGACGCATCTCAGGAGAGAAATCGCATGGCAAGGAAGCCCGCAAAGCTGGTTGAACGTGGTCTCGTACAGGCAGCAAAACTTGGTTGGGCCGTGTTCAGCCGACTCAACAACATCAGCCCGAATGAGAGCTTCACACCGAAGTGGAGCGACAAGCCTCTACTCAAGAGCTACCAGAAGGAGAAGCCGCCGCTCGGCTGGCCTCGTACGACCGATTCCCTTTGCCCCAAGTGCGTACCCGCCATCCGCCAGCAGATCATCGACGGCAAGCTTCCTCACGAGATCCTGCTCAACGAGAAGGTTGGCGAGATCAAGGCGCAGATCATCGAGCGCGATGGCCAGATCCTGATGGTCAAGGACTGCCCCATCCATGGTCACTTTGAAGACGTCATGTCCATGGACACCGAGTTCTTCAAGCATCTGGAAGAGGTTTTCCCGGGCCGCGACATCCGCGCCCACAATGACGAGACCCTGCACAACCATGGCACCTCGACCGTAACCCACGGCCGCGGCTCGGTCCTTACCATCGACCTGACCAATCGTTGCAACATGATGTGCGATCCATGCTTCATGGACGCCAACCAGGTAGGTTTTGTCCATGAACTGACGTGGGACGAGATCAAGACCATGCTCGACAATGCGGTGACCATCAAGCCGCGCCGGCAGATGTCGGTGCAGTTCTCGGGTGGCGAGCCGACGCTGAGCCCCTACTTCCTGGATGCGGTTTCCTACGCACGTAAGGTCGGCTACACCTCCGTGCAGGCTGCGACCAACGGCATCGAGTTTGCCAAGTCGAAGGAGTTCTGTAAGGCGGCAGCGGAAGCCGGTCTACGCTATGCCTATCTCCAGTTCGACGGCATCGGCAATGCAGCCAACTCCCATCGTAAGGTCGGCAACGCGTTCGACGTGAAGCTGCAGGCGATCCATAACCTGCATGAGGCCGGCGTGGACATCGTGCCCGTGACCTGCATCATCAACGGCATCAACAACGAGCAGGTTGGCCGCATCATCGAGTTTGCTCTCGAGAATCCCAAGAAGATCAACTTCCTCTCCTTCCAGCCGGTCAGCTTTACGGGCCGCGACGAAGATGTTTCAGATGAGCGTCGTCAGGCACAGCGCTACACCCTCTCGCACCTGGCGCACGACGTCAAAAACCAGACCGGCCTGGGCGAGCCGACGCGCGACTGGTTCCCTATTTCGTTCATGTCGACGTTCTCCGACTGGGCCGATCTCGTGCACGGACCGGATCGCGACTGGGGCCAGCTCTCCTGCGGATGCCACCCAAACTGCGGAATCTCGATGGCGCTGATGATCGACAAGGAGACCAAGGAAGCGGCTCCGGTAACGGCCTTCATCAACGCGGACCGGCTTGCCAAAGACGTTGCGCGCATCAATGATGCCGCGCGCGGCAAGTGGCTCTCGATCCTCGGCGTAACGCTGGCGCTGCTCCGGAACTACACTCCGCAAAACGCGCCGACGCACTTCAAGATCAAGGATTTGCTACAAAAGTTCGATAAGAGCTTTGGCGCAACCGGTAAGAGCTATGGCAAGGTGACCGCGGATCGCACCATGGAAGATATCGCCAAGCGCCGCGACGATCGTTGGAACTTCCTCTTCATCGCCGGCATGTGGTTCCAGGATCTGTTCAACTACGACTTCCGCCGCACGGAACAGTGCATTATTCCGTATGCCACGCAGGAAGGCGAGATCAGCTTCTGCGCCTACAACACCGGCGTGGGCTGGCGCAACATCATCGAGAAGATGCACATGACCTCCAGCCTCACTAAGTGGTATGAGGAGCATGGCCGTCATGAGATCTTCGCCGGCGGCAAGCAGGTGGCGATGGAGAAGGAAGGCAAGTACGATCTCGTGGTCAACGACGAGCACGTCAACGCCGCAGCCAACGACACCTTCGAGAAGAGCGGCATCGCCAAGAACTCACGAGAAGAGAAGATTCGTGCGCGTGACGCCAAGATGAAGCAGGAGGCTGAGAATGCCAAGATGGCTGCCTTGTATCGCAAGGAAGTGCTGGGCGAAAAAGCTCCCGAGGGCGGGTTCGTTCCGCTTGGAGCAATCGGCGGGCTGGGCGGCATTGCTCCGGCACCAAGGCAAGAGGTTGAGGTTGTCGACACGATTCACGAGACAGTGTCAGGCGACTAAGTGAGGTTTGTTGCCGGAGAAAGGCCGCCGTCTATGGCGGCCTTTCTCTTTGGCAATGCGTGTGGCCATGACGCCCGTTAGGAGTTTTAGGGTATTGTCCTTGCGCTTATCTCACCGTCCACGGCAGTGTGCTCGGAGTACTGTGGGACGATCTTTGCGCTCTTTTTTTCGTTTCAGGCAAGGGTGTCTTGAGGCTTGCAGAAAGAATGTCTAGAGCCGATCGATGCACCTCTAGGCAGAGGCCCAAGTTAGCCGTTACAATCACCGCAAGCCACAAATGCTCTCCCGTATGTGTTCTTTGCTCACGCGCTCTTCCCTCCAAGGAGACTTACGCCTCATGAAACTGACTGCACGAGTACCGGTGACGGCCGGTTGGATGGCCCTGCTACTGACATCCGCCATCGGGTGCCAGCATCTGGAAGCCAACGACCAGATCAACAAGGGTGTCGCCGCCTTCAAAAATGCCCGGTATGAAGAGGCAGAAGGCCATTTCCAGAAGGCAATCAGCATCGATCCGGATAACCCGAATCCCAGGCTGTACCTTGCCACGACCTATGCTTCCCAGGTCGTCCCTAACCTTGACACGCCCGACAATAAGAAGGTGGCGCAGCAGGCCTTGGCGGGCTTCCAGGAGGTGTTGCAGAAGGATCCCAACAACATCAATGCGTTGAAGCAGATTGCCTCCATCGATCGCAACACGGGCCATCCGGACGAAGCGAAGGACTATGAGAAGAAGGTAATCGCGCTTGACCCGAAGGACGCCGAGGCGCTCTACACGGTAGGCGTGGTGGATTGGCTGCAAGCCTACAAGAATGCAGTGACCACACTGCAGGGCGAGAACCTGACGGACAAGAGCGACGGCAACTTGAAGCTCTCCAAGGCAGGATGCGCCCGGCTGACGACCCTGAACGCGCCTCTCGTGACGGAAGGAAACACTTATCTTCAGAAGGCCGTCGATGTGAATCCGACTTACGAAGAAGCGATGACCTATCTCTCGCTGACGGCTCGTCGCAAGGCCGATCTCGAATGCGGAAATACACCGGCGGTGAAAGCCGATCTCGAGCAAGCAGACATGTGGGCGCAGAAGTCGATGGGCGCCCGCAAAGAAAACGAGCGGCGCAAGGAAGAGAAGGAACATGGCGTGACACAGTAGGTGTGTAACGAGCGAAAAGCCTCCCTGTATGGGAGGCTTTTGCTTTTGCCAGGAAGGCATCGGGGACTGGCTGGGGTGACTGGACTGAGTACACAAGGCTCGTCTGGCGCGAGCGGCGTGCCGTTACTCTTCGCCGACTTTCAGGACCGCCAGAAATGCTTCCTGCGGAATGTCAACCTTGCCGATGCGCTTCATGCGCTTTTTGCCTTCTTTTTGCTTGTCGAGCAGCTTGCGCTTGCGACTGATGTCGCCGCCGTAACACTTGGCGATCACGTTCTTGCGGATGGCGGTGACGGTTTCGCGGGCGATGACCTTGGAGCCGATGGCGGCCTGGATGGCGACCTCAAACATCTGGCGCGGGATGAGCTCGCGCATCTTGGAAACGAGGGCACGGCCGCGCTGCTGGGCGAAGTCGCGATGGATGATGACCGAGAGCGCGTCGACGGGGTCGCCGCCGATGAGGATGTCCATCTTGACCATGGGCGAGATCCAGGTGCCGGAGAGCTGGTAGTCGAGCGAGGCGTAGCCGCGGGAGACGGTCTTGAGGCGGTCGTAGAAGTCGAGCACGATCTCGTTCAGGGGGAGCTCGTAGGTGATGAGGACGCGGGTGTCGGAGACGTACTCCATATTTTTCTGGCGGCCGCGCTTCTCTTCGACGAGCTTGAGAATGCCGCCGACATACTCCTCGTTGGTGAGGATCTTGGCGATGATGACGGGCTCTTCGATGGTCTCGATTTCGGTCGAGTCGGGCCAGCGCGAAGGGTTGTCGACGGAGAGAACGGAGCCGTCGGTGAGGGTGATGGTGTAGCGCACGCCGGGCGCGGTGGTGATGAGGTCGAGGTCGTACTCGCGCTCGAGGCGCTCCTGGATGATCTCAAGATGGAGCAGGCCGAGGAAGCCGCAGCGGAAGCCGAAGCCGAGCGCGGCAGAGCTCTCAGGCTCGAAGGAGAAGCTGGCGTCGTTGAGGCGGAGCTTTTCAAGCGCGTCGCGGAGCATGGCGTGCTCGTGCGAGTCGACGGTGTAGAGGCCGGCGAAGACCATACTCTTGATGTCTTCAAAGCCGGGGAGGGCCTCGGCGCAGGGGCGCTCGACCTCGGTGATGGTGTCGCCGACCTTGGTGTCGGCGACGTTCTTGATCGTTGCCACGAAGAAGCCGACTTCACCCGCGGAGAGTTCGTCGAGGGGCACGGGCTTGGGGGTCATGACGCCCATGTTGTCAATGTCGAACTGGCGGCCGTTCGACATGACCTTGATCTTCATGCCTTTGCGCATGCGGCCGTTGATGATGCGGGCAAGCACGATGACGCCGCGATAGGCGTCGAACCAGGAGTCGAAGATGAGGGCCTGAAGCGGAGCTTCGGGATCGCCTTTGGGCGGCGGCAGCAAGGTAACGACGGCTTCGAGGATTTGCTCGACGTTGAGGCCGGTCTTGGCGGAGACGGCTACGGCGTCATCGGCGGGCAGCCCAACGGATTTTTCGATCATCTCCTTGGTGCGCGCGATATCGGCCGAGGGCAGGTCGATCTTGTTGATGATGGGGATGATCTCGAGGCCGTTCGAGATGGCGAGATAGGCGTTGGCGAGGGTCTGGGCTTCGACACCCTGCGAGGCATCGACGACGAGCAAGGCGCCTTCGCAGCTGGCGAGGGAGCGCGAGACTTCGTAGCTGAAGTCCACGTGGCCGGGGGTGTCGATGAGGTTGAGCTGGTAGGTCTCGCCGTCGTGGGCCTGGTAGATCATGCGGACGGTGTGGGCTTTGATGGTGATGCCGCGTTCGCGCTCGAGGTCCATGGCGTCGAGGACCTGGGCCTGCATCTCGCGTTGGGTCAAACTTCCCGTGAGCTCGAGGAGGCGGTCGGAGAGGGTGGATTTGCCGTGATCGATGTGCGCGATGATTGCGAAGTTGCGGATGTGGCTGGGGTCCATAGCTCGAGTTTCCGTAGAAGGGCGGAGCGGGGGCGAAACACGCGCTTCTAGGTCGATGGTAGCATCGCGCGGCGTCATGCCTCGCGTGGTGCGGAGGCGTAATTGGCGCTCGGCCTGAACTTCGGCGTGGCCGCTCCGTCTTACAATCAGATGTGCTCTTCTGCCGAACGTCTACGCCCTCGGAACCTTGCTGGATGATGGAACTGCTTGCTTCAAGAAGAGGTTGGCTCGCGTGGGCGTGCCTGCCGCTGGTGCTGCTGAGCGGCTGTCCGAGCGACACGCCGGGAACAGCTCCCGCGGGCTCTGCGGGAGGCATGTCGAGCCAGCAGACTGCGCCCACGCTAACACCTGCAGGCAGTGGAAGCGGTGCCGTGCGATCGGTGCCGGGGCGCACGGCACAGCAGGCTGCAGCTTCCACGCAGAGCGCAAGCGCTGGGCAGGCAGGCGCTCCTCCCGATGCGCGCACGCAGCAGCTGATCAACAAGGTGGAAGGAAGTTACAACTCAGGCGTGGCGAACTACCGCGCCAACCGGCTGGATGCGGCGCGGCTGGACTTCGACTTTGCAGTCGATACGATGCTGACCAGTGGGCAGGACCTGAAGACCGAAGGGCCTGCGGCGGAAGAGTTCGATCGTCTGCTGAATGCGATCAACTCGCTCGAGATGGCGGCGCTGAAGCAAGGCAACGGCTTCTCGCCGAAGATCGAAGAAGCGCCGCTCGAGGCGGCCAACGATACGACCTTCGCTCCCAATCCGGAGCTGGTTGCGAAGTTGAAGAGTGAGTTGAATGTGACGTCGGACCTGCCGCTGGTGATCAACGATCAGGTGGCCGGCTACATTGGCGTGTTCTCCGGTTCGAGCAGTTTTCGCGCACATATGGCGGCTTCTCTGCGCCGTGAAAGCAGGTATCGCGGGCTGTTGGAGAATGTGCTGAAGGAAGAGGGTGTGCCGCAGGACTTGATCTATCTTGCGGTGGCGGAATCTGGATTTCAGCCGCAGATTGTCAACAGTAAAGGCGCAGGCGGCATGTGGCAGTTCATGACCTACACGGGTCCTGAGTACGGCTTGAGCCGCAATGGATACTACGACTATCGCTTTGACCCTGAGAAATCGACGCGCGCGTATGCACGCTACATCAAGAAGCTTTACGGTGAGTTCGGGGACTGGTACCTGGCGATGGCCGCCTACGACTGGGGTCCGGGCAACATCCAAAAAGCGGTGCAGCGCACGGGCTATGCGGACTTTTGGGAACTCTACCGGCGTAACGCCATGCCGGCCGAGACGCGGGCCTATGTGCCGAAGATCTTGGCCGCTGTGATCATGGCAAAAAACCCTGAGACCTATGGCCTGGATAAACTGACACCAAGCCCACCGGTCATCTATGACACAATCTCGACGAGCTACTCGATCGACCTGCGACTGGTAGCCGATGTAACTGGCTCAACGGTGCCTGAACTTGTTGCGCTGAACCCGGCGTTGCTGCGGCTGCTAACCCCTCCAGATACAAGCTTCGATTTGCATGTTCCAGCCGGCACCAAGGATCTTTTCACCGACCGACTGAAGGACATCCCACAGGATCGGCGCAGCAGTTGGCGCTTCCACATCGTCAAGCCGGGGGAGACGCTGGAAAGCATTGCAAGCACGCTGCACGCGAAGCCGACCGAGATCGCCGAGACCAATGGAATTACCGCGCAAGACCCGATGAGTGCGGGAGATGAGCTCGTCGTGCCGGTGGAGACGGCCAGCTCCACGCATAGTCCTTCGCACTACACGCCAAGACGCGGGGACACGTTGGTGACCGTGGCCGATCGCTTCAACGTGAGCACAGAAGATCTGCGTCGCTGGAATGGACTAGCGAGCTCGAACCTTCGCGCGGGCCATGCGTTGTGGGTGAGCGAGCCTGTGCGGCTGGCGCCTTCCGTGCGGATGCGCGGCCGCCGTGGAGGCAGTGGTTCGGTACGCGGCAGACGAGGCTCGGCATTGGCGCATGGAAGTTCGCGCAGCAGTTCCGCAAGTGCACGCAGCACAAAGAGAGCCTCAGCCGCACGTTCGACAACGAAGAGTTCAGGCTCTGCACACACGAAGCCGGCACGCACCAAACATGGTGCTGCTCGATAAGCTTCGTTCCTAAAAAGATTTCTTGCCATCGACCGCGCACTCGTCTAGCGTGATGCTAGATTTGTGCTGCGTTCTTTGTGCGTGTGCGAGCAAAAGCAGCGTCACAAAAGGATCGAAGTAAGATCATCAGGGCAGAGGTAAAAGCATGACATTGGATGACGATTTCGAAGCACGTTGGACATTGAGCGCGGCTAGCCACGACGACGAAGACGAGGCTGTTTCACTTCACTCACGTGCAGACAGTGACGACGAAGACGATGCAGAGGATGAGGAAGAAGAGGTAACGTTGTCTTCCGAGGACGATGAAGAGGAGGCGGGAGAGGACGAAGAGGAAGATGCTCTGGCCATCGCCGTTGGCGAGACTCCTGACGAGGAAGACGAGGATGAGGATGAAGATGAGGTGGACGAAGACGATGAGGACGTAGACGACATCGATGCAACGGACGAGGAGGACGAGGAGGATGAAGAAGAGCTGGATGCGCCGCTTACCATGCACTCCGAAGATGCCGCTTTGACCGCGATGCCCAGTACGCCGGTCGATCCTTACGAGCCTCCGTACGAAGAAGCGGCCGTGCCCAAGCGGAGCCGCACCGAGAAATCCGTAGGAAGCGCTTTGCGCAATCCAGCCGGAAGGCTCGGCAAACAGTCCGCAGCGAAGAAAGGTGTTGCCGTCAAGCCACCTGCACCGGCCAAAAAGATTGTCGCTGAAAAAGCTTCTGCCAAGAAGGCTCCAGCCAAGAAGCAGATCCCCCAGAAAGAAGCCAGCAAAAAAGCTGCCAAGAAGGTTCCGATGAAGAGTCCCGCCAAGAAAGCTCCGGCCAAGAAAGTTCCGGCCAAGAAGATCGTGCTCAAGAGCGCGTCGGCTTCCAGTTCAAGATCTGCCGCGAAGAAGTTCAGTGCTCTGCGCGGCGGTACGGCTGCTCCTAAGAAAGCGGCTAGCAACAAGAGCACAGGCAGCAAAAACTTAATGACGAGAGGTACACCCTTGGCAACGAAGAAGGCAGCGGCAAAGAAGACGGTGGCGAAGAAGACAGCGGCACCGGCAAAGAAGGCCGTAGCTGCGAAGAAGACCGTACCAGCAAAGAAGACGGTTGCGAAAAAGGTTTCCGCAAAGACCACCGCAACCAAGACGCCGGCAAAGAAGACCAGCGCCAAAAAGACGGCAAAGGCATAACGGAGCAGCCATCACCACAGTACGTTTCCAAGGCAAGCAGAAAGGCCCGGACCTCTCACAGAGTGTCCGGGCCTTTCTGCGTCGACGCTACTTTTTGGCTTCAGCGATCGCTGCGAGAACCTCATCGCTGTGTCCCTGGATGTTCTTTACGTCCCAAAACTTGAGCACCTTGCCGTCCGGGCTGATGAGGTAGGTCTCACGCTTGGCATAGCTGTTGCCGGCCATCGTCATAACGGGTACGCCGTACTCGTCGATGACCTTGTGGTCGGGATCGGCGAGCAGCTTGAAGCTGAGCGAATCCTTGGTGCAGAAGGTCTTATGGCTTTCGACAGTATCGAGCGAGACGCCGAGGACGACGGCATTGTCTGCGGCGTACTTCGCTTTATCGCGCTCGAAGTTATGCGCTTCAAGCGTACAGCCGGTGGTCATGTCCTTTGGGTAGAAGTAGAGCACGACGTATTTGCCGCGATAGTCTTTCAGGCTGACCATGGAGTCGGTCTGCGAGGGCAGCGTGAAGCCGGGAGCGGCCGTGCCAGGAGAGAGTGGGTTGTCGGCTGCGGCAAAGGCCACGGCCTTGCCTCCAATCAGACCGCCGGCGAGTACAGCCGCGGCTGTGAACATCCAAGTAGCTTTGCGCATTGCATCCTCTTTTCGGATTTGCTGAGATGGAAGTACGTGCGCACAGAGCGCGCAATGGTACGAGCTGGAGTGTGCGAGTACCACGAGTGTACGCCAACTGTTTGTAAGCCTGCCGACAGCTTACTGTGCGATCAGCGCGATGCCTGCCTGATTGGCCAAGGCGATCATGGTCTGCCGGTCGAAGAGCAAGGTGCGCCCGGCTTCGACGCACAGGCAGGTTGCGCCGGCGGCCTGCATGGCATGGAGGGTGGGCGCGCCGACGACCGGCACATCGAAGCGCATATCCTGATTGGGCTTGGCGACCTTGACGACGGTGAGTGCGCGAGAGAGCGTAGCGTTGCCCGAGCCAAGGCTGCGAAACAGTTCGCCTGCGCGTGCGATGGTCGCATCGGTGCCTTCCATTGCCTCGACCGCGACGCAGGCTCCGGCGGCGATGACGACGGTCTGGCCGAGGTCATAGGCGGCGAGGCCGCGGGCTACGGTGAGGCCGTACTCAATGTCATGCAGCTCTTCTGCGTTGGGCGTGCGCGCGGTCAAGGTTCCTCTAGAAGCGAGCAGCGGCTCCAGGTAGGCGGTTGAAGAGATAAGCTCGATGCCTTCGTCGCCAAGCACCTTGGCGACGGCGCCCAGCAGCATGTCGGTGGAGCGGGTGCGCAGGCTTAGGAGCAGCTTGGCCAAGCGCCAGTCGGGGCGGATGGAGGAGAAGATCTGTTTGTGGCGCACCTGGCCGGCCATGACGGCGCGCTTGACGCCTTCGGCGTGGAAGGTGTCGATGAGCTTTGAGAGCTCGCCGAGCGAGAGCCAGTGCACGCGGATGTGGGGGTCGCCGGCGGCACGATCGTTCATCTCAGGCGAGGTCTCTTCGCGGATGGCGGCGACGATGACGGTGAGGCCGTGGGCACGAGCGGCGTCGAGCAGGAGAAAGGGGAAGCGGCCGTTGCCGGCGATGAGGCCGAGCTTAGGCAAC
>CALMVK010000261.1 GCA_937873145.1 uncultured Granulicella sp.
CGTCGGTGGACTTCTCGGCGGCTGGCTGGCGGTCGAAATTGCCAAGCGCTTCAAGCACATTCACTCCCGTACCGGAGATCTTTTCGTCGTCCCCCTCTGCATCGGCATTGCCATTGGCCGCATAGGCTGCTTTCTTGCTGGCCTAGCTGACGATACCTTCGGCACGTCCACCCACCTTCCGTGGGGGGTGGATTTTGGCGATGGCATCCCCCGTCATCCCACCCAACTCTACGAAATTCTCTTCCTTGCCCTGCTTGCCTTTGCCCTTCGCCGTTATAACAGCCACCCTCATCCCGAAGGCGCTACCTTCCGTCTTTTTCTCGCCGCCTATCTCAGGTGGCGACTCGCAATCGACTTCATCAAACCTCAACCCCATCACTACGGACTCAACCTCATTCAATGGGCTTGTCTCGCCGGTCTCTTCGCCCTTGCTCCCAGTATCTTTGAGCTGTTTAGCTTTCAAGAATCAGCGTTTAGGAGTTCTCCGTGAGCACACGCGAATCGATCAGCCTCTCCCGGCTCGCAACCATCCTTGCCGTCACCTTCGCCGTAGCCTTCGGTCTCTGCGCTGTAAGTGCCACAGCAGTTGTGGGGGACCATCAAAAGGTCGGTACGGGTTTGATATGGCTTTCCGTTGCTGTCGAGAGCGTTTGTCTGATCGGCCTCTTGGCAATCGGAATTGTCGCCATCTTCCGATCCATCCGAGATAAATAGAATGATCTCAACGTTCCCCTTAGAGCCAAAGCACAAAGTTTAGAGGACACCGATGCCAGCCCGCGTTCGCCCTTACCTCTACTACGACACAGCCGTCTCTATCTGCACTACCTGTTACCGCCGCATCGACGCCAAGATCGTCTTCGAAGAAAACAATGTCTTCATGCTCAAACGGTGCCCCAGCCATGGCTTCGAGCGGGTCTTGATTTCGGACGATGTGGACTACTATCGGCGCTGTCGCGAAGTCTTCATCAAGCCCCCGGAGATGCCCGACCGCTACAACACCCCCGTCAACTTCGGTTGCCCTTACGATTGCGGCCTCTGCCCGGACCACGAGCAGCACTCCTGTCTGTCCCTGCTCGAAATATGCGATGCCTGCAATCTTTCCTGCCCCATCTGCTATGCGCAGTCAGGAATCCATCGTACCGAGTTCAAGCCTCTTGACCAGATCGAGCGCATGCTCGACTGCATCGTCGGAAATGAAGCGCAACCTGACATAGTGCAGGTATCGGGCGGCGAACCCACCATCCACCCTCAATTTTTCGAAGTCTTAGACGCAGCCAAGCGCCGCCCGATCCGCCACCTCATGGTCAACACGAACGGCATACGCATCGCGCAAGACGAAGCCTTTGCGGAGCGCCTCGCCACCTACATGCCAAGCTTCGAGCTATACCTTCAGTTCGACTCACTTCGTCGCGAACCTCTCATACAGCTGCGCGGAGCCGACCTGCGCAACATTCGTGAGCGTGCACTCGAGCGATTGAACAAACTCGGCATTTCCACGACCCTAGTCGTCACAGTGGAACGCGGCGTCAACGACGATGAACTTGGCTCCATCGTTGAGTACGCTTTGAAACAGCCATGTGTGCGCGGTGTCACCTTCCAACCCGTTCAACAGGCCGGACGCCTCGTCAACTATGACGGTGCCGCTCACCGCCTTACATTATCAGAGGTCCGCCGTCGCATTCTCAACCAGACCAGCTATTTCAAGCCCGAAGACCTCATCCCCGTCCCCTGTCACCCCGATTCCCTAGCCATGGGGTACGCTTTGAAGCTCGCCGGAAAGATCGTTCCTCTCACTGGCCTGGTCTCGCCCGACGTTCTTATCAATGGCGGTCGCAATACGATCATCTACGAACAGGACCCCGCTGTCCGCGCTAGCCTCGAACGCAGCCCTGACCTACGCAATCAAATCTTCAAAC
>CALMVK010000262.1:0-14396 GCA_937873145.1 uncultured Granulicella sp.
TCGTCGAGATCAACACTCAGACCGGCCACGCTCCCTCCCGCGACTGGCTCTCCTTTACCAAGTCCAGCCGCGCCCGCAACAAGATCAAGCACTGGCTCAACGAGCATCAACGCGAGCGCGCCATCGAGATCGGCCAAAAGCTGCTCGACCGCGAGGCTCGTAAGTGGAGCGTCTCGCTCAAGAAATTTCACGAGTCCGACTACATCCGCGTCGCCAACGATTACGGCCTCGGCTCCGAGCCCGAACTGCTCGCCGGCATCGGCTTCGGCAAGTACTCCGCCCGCGTCGTGCTGAATAAGCTGGAGCCCGGCAGCACCTCCTCCGCGCAGGCCGAACTTGACGCGCAGCCTACGTTGCCGGGCCTTACGAACGCGATCGGCCAGATGTCGGACGCCGTCAAGCGTGTCTTCTTCGGCAAAGGCTCGGACTCGCTCCAGGTCGAAGGCCAGGACGACTTGCTCGTCTACCGCGCGCGCTGCTGCAATCCCATCCGCGGCGAAGAGATCATCGGCTACGTCACGCGTGGCAAAGGCGTTGCGGTACACGCGCGCTCGTGCCCCAACGTCCAGAATCTCCTCTATGAGTCTGACCGCCGCATCCAGGTGGAGTGGGGCGCGGATCCCACCACTAGCTCCGGCGCTACAAGGCCGACTACCTATCCGGTTCGGCTCACCATCTTTTGTGACGATCGTAGCGGCATGCTTAAGGAGTTCACGGCGATCATTGCCGACGACGGCACCAATATCCGTTCCGTTGACTCCAGGCCCGCCACGGATGGAGCCTTTGTCGTCGATTTCGTAATAGAAACCGTAGATGTCCGCCACCTGACCAAGCTCACCGGTAATTTGCGCAAAGTTCCCGGGGTCCGCGACATCCAGCGTGTGCAAAAAATCTAAGTGGCCCTGTGTTAAAGCAGCAACAAATATTTCGTGAAGGCAACAGTGAAGCGGTTCTACGCACCTTAGATTGAGGCGCATGAGTTGCAGGTATCGATCCGAATGCCATCGTCCAATCAGAAAATGAACCTAGGCCTTGTGTTAGTTTCCGCAGTTCTAATGCTTTTATAAGAGTCGGCACGGTAACTCTCGTAGCTCACCAGCATTCCTTCTATATATAGGCTGTGAAGAAATTCCGCGTGAGCGCGAAGGAGATTTTATGCCCGTAAATGACACTACTTCTCTGCTTTGCCTCTTCCACCATGAAAATCAGGCCAGTGCCGCTCTCCAGGATTTGCAACAGGCAGGAGTTCCACAAGAGGCCATCTCCTCAATCTCCGGAGAGGGTCCGTATGCGGAACTCTCTCGCTATGACATGCCTGAGCGCGATCAAAAACTTCTGGAAGATAACTTGCATGACGGTGCCATTCTGCTTGCCGTGCAGGCTTCACCGCAACAGGTTAGTTTGGTCGAGCGAGTTTTTGGAACTCACAGTGCCAAACTTATTGACGAATTTGACCGTAAGGACGCACCCGCGGCACCACTTGCCGCACCACCGGCGCCGGCGTCGATGGATACCGGTGTAATTCCAATCGTCGAAGAAGAACTGGCTGTCGGGAAGCGTACCGTGGACCAGGGCGGCGTAAGGGTATTCCGGCGGGTTGTTGAGATCCCGGTTGCTGAATCGATCAGTCTGCGCGAAGAGCATGTTGTCATTGACCGCAAACCTGTTGACCGCGTGGCGACCAACTCCGACCTTACAGATTCGAATCGTTCTATCGAACTGACGGAGACTGCTGAAGAAGTTGTGTTGGCAAAGACCGCACATGTGGTTGAAGAGGTTGTTATTGGAAAAACATCCAACGACCGCGTCGAGCATATCCAGGATACTGTGCGTCGCACAGAGGTTGAAGTAGAGCAGCTTCCTGTCGACCAGTACGGTCAAGTTACCCCAAAATCGAAGTAGTTTCGCATGCATTCCGGAGATCACATGGCAGAACACGTCAAAATCTATGAAGAGAAAAAGCGCGGCTTGCCTGTTTGGGCCTGGCTTCTGCCTTTACTTCTTCTTCTTGCGCTACTCGCTTACTTCCTGCTCCATCGTCAAACGGCAGCTACAGCCACAACCAGTGCAGCCACACCTGCGGCTGTCGGCACAGCAGCTTTTCCTGACCTTGGCACAGTTCATTTCGCTACGGATCAGGCCACATTAACTCCAGAAGGAACGGCTACCTTACAACAAGCTGCCACGGCGATGAAGTCAAATCCGAATGCGCACCTACGGCTGGAAGGCTATACGGATAACACTGGGACTTCACCGCACAACGATACACTGTCTGACCAGCGCGCTAAGACAGTTGTAGATTTTTTGACCGCGCAAGGAATTGATCGTAGCCGTTTGACTGGGCAGGGTTTCGGTGACGCAAAGCCGGTTGACACGAATGCTACCGCTCAAGGCAAGGCTGATAATCGCCGTGTCGAACTTTTTTCACAGCAGTAACTACGACGTATAGAACTAAGGAGACTTTATGAAAACGGTAGTCGGACTTTTTAGCACAACCGCAGAAGCTCAGAAGGTCAAGCAGGCTTTGGTGGCACAAGGTTACTCAAGCAGCGATATCAACGTTCATGCCAACGATGCTTACGACGAAGAAGGTGAAGGGACTGGCTACAGCGACTCCACTCGTAACACGGAGACCTCATCCACAACAGAAAATGTTGGAAACACGACCAGCGGCATCGGCCACCGTATCAGCAATTTCTTTAGCTCGCTCTCCGGCGGCGATGATGATGCACATAACTCCTACGCCTCGGGCGTAAATGCAGGCGGCGCCTTGCTCAGCGTAAAGGCTGAAGATAACCAGGCAAACGCAGTTGCTGCGCTGCTTCGTCAACATGGCGCACGCGATATCGAAGGTGGGTCTCGGAATGCGAGCTACGAGGAGACAACCGATACATACCGCGGAACAGGAACCGCAAGCGCAAACACAACCGACCAAACCTCCATTCCCGTTGTAGAAGAGGAACTGGTAGTTGGGAAGCGTGAAGTGGATTTGGGCGGCGTTCGTGTTTATTCACACATCGTGGAGCGTCCTGTATCCGCGGATGTAAGCTTGCATAACGAGAGTGTTGGTATTCAGCGTCGCGCCGTCAATCGCCCGGCAACTGCGGCTGACTTCCAAACTGGGGCGCAGCCGATCGAGTTGCGCGCAACAGGAGAAGAAGCTGTCGTCGGTAAGACCGCGCGCGTGGTCGAAGAAGTCTCTGTTGGTCGCCAAGGTTCAGATCGCACTGAAACGATCAATGACACTGTGCGTAAGACCGAAGTCGATATCGAGCAAATTCCAGGCACTGAGACCACGGCCACTGGAAATGCCAACGCCACCAAAAATCGTTACTAAAACGTCTTCACTACAAAATAGGTCGGACATTCGCTGTCCGGCCTATTTTCCTTCAGTATGGAGTGCTTTGTGACTTCCGAATCCATTGCTAGCAAATCTTCTGCATCAAACTTCTTCGTCGCAACAGAGTCCTTCGACAGCACGCGCCCGTCTACAGAGTTGCAACTTCCAGACGGCCGTATTTTCTACGTTCCTACAGCTCTCCTTGTCGAGCAAGACTCCAGCGCAGACCTACTTGCTACGCGTAACGCAGAACCTGTCAGCGACCAGCAAGAACCGCTCTCTATTCCAGTGATTGAAGAGCAACTCCACATTGGCAAGCGCAGTGTTGTCACGGGTACTGTTCGTCTTGATAAGCATGTTGGCGTCTACGAAGAGGCGCTGGATATTCCGCTTGCTGTTCGTACGTTTGACGTTGAACGCGTTGTCCTCAACAAGCCTGTCGATACCGCTCCATCCGTTCGCCAGGAAGGCGAGACTACAATCTATCCCCTGATTGAAGAGCAACTGATCCTTACCAAGCAGCTTATTCTACGGGAAGAGCTCAGGGTCACGCGCCGGGATACTGAGCGTCGCGACACCAGGACCGTCTCCTTACGTCGGGAGTCCATCGAAGTGACGCGCGCCTAAAGGCTATGTTGGTACATTCGTGTTCTTCCTGTACTATCAGCAACGCGTAAATATCTCAACTAGCACTTACTGAGTAAATGGACGACTCAAAGATCTCTGACAAGGAGACGACAACGCATACGGGTGGCCTAAACTGGCGGCTCATTTCAGCTTTCCTCTGTTTTTGCTTTGGAACTGCTTTTACCCTCAACATCCATCCCATTGGCGATGGAATGTGGTTTTGGTGTGCCGGCCTGGAACGGCATGGTGTACTTCTCTACTCCACCTTGCACCTGCCGCTTCAACCTCTTTTCATTCTTCTTACCGCCGTCGGCCAGGATCTCTTTGGCGTATCATGGCTTGGATCGAAGGTCTTGGCTGTACTACAGCTCGCGGCATTCTGTTATGGGCTTTTGCTTGTTGCACGCGCGCTCCCGTGGAAGGATGTCCAGGGCGCTCTGCTGATAGCAGCAGCTTTTAGTCTCTCGATCACCCCGATCTACGCCCGATTCGACGACTATCACGTTACAGGCTACTGTTTTACTCTCTTTTCAATTGTCCTGCTCCTTCGTCTGCGCGATGAAGTCCGCTCTGGTCCCATCCTTGTCGCCGCCGCTTTGCTCGGTATCTTATCTGGGTTGTCGGTAGGAAACCGACTCAACGATGGAGTTGCACTTGCAGCGGCCTCGGGACTTTCTTTATATTTCATAGCTCGGCGCATGAAAATAGTTGCAATATCCTGTTTTTTCGTCGTAGCTTGCAGCACCTTCTTGTTAGTCATCCTACTGACGCACGACGCGCTGCATGATTGGTGGATGCGAACAGTCATTCTTGCCACAGCGATTAAAGGCGGTACGGGCAACATCTTTCTTGCGCCCGCAAGGTTACCAGTGCGCATGTTCCGCTTGCTCAAGAGCAGGGGAGTCGCAATTCCTCTCGTAGAGGAGCTCTTTCTGGTTGCTTCGTGTGTTTTCCTGAATGTGCAGCGAAGACTCGGGAGACTTCATCTGCGCGATCGCAATACTCTTCTGGCCTTGGGTATAGCAGGTTTCTTCCTAACTCTCCTTTTGCGGCAGACATGTGATAGGCAACCGCAAGAAGCCGTTACTGAAGCCGGAGTGCTCGTATCTCTTATCCTTGGCGCTGTGGTTTTCTTCCGGGCAATGCGCGCTGTACTTCTGCCTGAATCCAATCGAGTTAATCTTTTAGAGGTATTTCTCTTCTTTCCCGCCATGCAGCTTTTTGCCGGAGCCATGACCTCTGGGATCAGCGTTTTCGAAGCTTTTTGGCCCATTGCTCTTCTTGTACTGCTGCTTCCGATCTCATTTCCCCAAGCATTTCGCCTCACCATGCCACGCGATGCCTACCTTGTCATGGCAACCACACTCATTATCTTTTCCATCACCTATAAAACACGTGTTCCGTACTCCTGGCATCATTTCACCGATCGTGCACTCTTCGTCGACCGTCAGTGGTATAAACATCCCGTGTACGGTGAGCTTTATGTGGAACGCGACCAACTAGCGTTTATGCAGCAGGTCTGCACGGACATTCACGCGGACGGACCTGCTACTGAGTTACTTTCGTTACAAAATCCTTATCCGAATTATTTTTGCAATGTCGCTCCCTGGCACAACTATGTTCAAACCTGGTATGACACCACGAGTCAACAAACGATTGATACTCTCGACGCTGAACTAACTGCGGCTCCTCCCAAGTGGATCGTCTATCAGCGCGCGCTCGACTCCATGATGCAACATGAAGCAATTTTCACCGGTGGGCGTCCTCTGCCTCATCGAAAGCTCGATCAGCTTATTATGAACAAAATTCGTGAAGGCAAGTGGATGGTCGTGCAGCGTACTTGGTTTGAAGGCGCAGACTGGATTGTCATCCGGACACGCACCTAATTACTCTTAATGCTCTAACAAACCAAATAACTTTACCTCGTCACAGCGGTCCCTGATTATAAGCAATTAACCTAAGCCGCTACTTACATGCCTAATTCTTTCACCAGAAACGCATAGGTATCTGCCGTCACATCCAGCTGCTTCGAGAGGGGCATACCTCCGCCATGGCCGGCCCGTGTCTCTACCCGGATCAGCATCGGCGCTGCATTCGGGGTGTCTGCCGCAGCCGCCTGCAGTGCTGCCGCATATTTGAAGCTATGCGCGGGAAACACACGGTCATCGTGATCGCCCGTTGTAATCAGCGTCGGAGGATAGCGCACGCCGGCTCGTACGTTGTGCAGCGGACTGAACTTGAAGATTGCCTGAAACTCTTCTTCCTTCTCGCTTGGGCTGCCGTAGTCCGGCTTCCAGGCATACCCGATCGTGAACCTATCAAAGCGCAGCATGTCTAGTACCCCCACCTGCGCTAACACCGCGCCAAATAACTCTGGACGTTGAAGCTCTACCGCCGCAACCAGCAGCCCGCCATTGGATCCACCATTAATTGCTAGCCGCTTCGCCGAGGTATAGCCACTTTGGATTAAAAACTCTGCGCACCCAATAAAATCGTCGAAGACATTCTGCTTTTGCGTTCTGGTTCCGGCCAGGTGCCACTCTTCTCCATACTCGCCGCCTCCGCGCAGGATCGACTCCGCATAGATCCCACCCATCTCCAGCCAGGCCATCCGCGAAGAAGAATATCCCGGTCCTAGCGAAATATTGAAGCCGCCGTAGCCATACAACAGAGCCGGCGCCGTCCCATCGAGCGCAGTGCCCTTGCGATACGTGATGAAGAGCGGCACACGTGTCCCATCTTTGCTCGTCGCAAACACCTGCTCCGTCTGATACTGCTCAGGATCGAAGGTCAACCGAGGCTGCTTCCAGACACGCGCCTCCAGGCTTTGCAAATCCAAACGAAAGACTGTCGGCGGAGTCGTATAGTTTGTAAACGTAAAAAACGTTTCATCATCGGAAGCCTTGCCGCCGCCCACCGAAGCTGACCCAATTCCTGGCAGTGCCAGCTTTTGCCGCAAGCCGCCATCCAGCCCACGCACCTCTACCTCGGTCTGCGCATCCACCAGGTAACTTAGGATCAACGCGCCGCCCACCATCGTCGCCTGCTCGAGTGAGTTCGGTCCTTCCGCCGCCAACTCCACCCACTGCTTCTGCTCCGGCTGCGTCAGATCGACCCGCACCAGTTTGCCCCTGGGCGCATCCTTGGTGGTCATCATCCACACCTGGTCGTCCACATTGCCGATCGGCTCGTAGCGCGCGTCGTCCACCGCCGCAATCCGAATCACCGCCGCCTCTGCTCGCTCCCACCCGGAAGCCCGTAGATCCTTTACCGCCAGCGCATTGGTATGGCCTTTGCTTTGGCCCAGGAAGAGCCAGCGGCCATCCTCGCTCACCTCCGCACTCAGCAGCACTTCACCGTCGTCCGCACGCTCAAAAACCACCGTATCTGCACTTTGCGGCGTGCCCAGCCGGTGGAAGTACACCTTATGAAACACCGCGGCCCGCTTCAGCGATTCGGCTCGCTCCTCCGCCGTCGGAACCCCGAAGCTTGCATAGAAGAACCCGCTGCCGTCTCGCATCCAGCTCATGCCGCTGAACTTGACGAACTCCACCACATCCGGAAGATCGCTTCCCGTCATCACTTCGCGCACACGCACCGTTTGCACATCGCTGCCGGCTTCGGCTAACGCATACGCCATCCGCTCCCCATCATCCGAGATCGCATACGATCCCAGCGACACCGTTCCATCCTGCGACAGCGTATTCGGGTCGAGCAGCACATGTGCTTCGCCTGCCTCGCCTTGTTGCCAGTACAGCACTGCCTGATTCTGCAGCCCGGCATTGCGCTGAAAAAAGTAGCGTCCTGCCTCCCGCCTCGGTGCTGAGAACCGCTCGTAGTCGGTCAACTCCATCAGCCGCGCATGAATGCGATTGCGCCTCGCCGCACCTTCCACGCCCCCTGTTAGAAAGCTCTGTGTCAGCGCATTCTCCGCGTCCACCCACACCTTCAGCTCGTCCGTGTCGAGCTCTTCCATCCACCGATACGGATCGCGTACCTCTACCCCGAAGTACGTGTCCACCTGTTCCGTCTCGCGCGCCGCAGGATATGTCCAGCGCTGCTCGCCAATCTCGAATCCTGTGCTCATCGTTCCCCCTCGCGTCGTTGCGTCTCTCCTCCTCAGACGCGCACCCTTCTAGAATCGACTCATGCGAATCCTGATTGTCGGTGCCGGAGCTCTCGGCGGCTACTTCGGTGCACGTCTGCTCGCCGTGGACCGTAATGTCACCTTTCTCGTACGGCCGCGGCGCGCCGAGCAGCTTCGCGTCTCCGGCCTCCACGTCACTAGTCCGCACGGCGACCTTCATCTGGCGGACCCGCCCCCCCTTACCGCCCAGGCTTTGGCCCTCCAGCCCTCCTTCGATCTCATCCTGCTTAGCTGCAAGGCTTACGACCTCTCTGCCGCCATGGAGGACTTTGCTCCTGCCGTCGGGCCGCAAACGGTCCTTCTGCCGTTGCTTAACGGGCTCGCCCACATGGCCACACTGGCCACTCGCTTCGGATCTGAAGCTGTCCTCGGCGGCCTCACCAATATCTCCGCCACACTCACCGCAGAGGGCGTGGTCCGCCATCTCGGCCAGGTGCACCGGCTCGCCTTCGGAGATCCCGGCCAGCCTGCGCCCACGCGCGACCGCCCACGCTTGCAGGCAATCGCAGACACCTTAGCCAACGCCAACTTCGAGACCGATCTCAGTCCGCGCATCCTCGACGAGATGTGGGTCAAGTGGGTCTCGATCGCCACCTACGCCGGAACCACCTGCCTCATGCGCGCTCCCATCGGAGACATCGTCGCCGCTGGCGGCCTGCCGATCGCCCAATCCCTGCTTGCCGAGTGCGCCTCGATTGCCGCAGCAGTGGGCCATACACCGGCCCCCGGCGAGCTCGACTACGCAGCCGACGTGATCTCCCGCAGCGGCTCACTCTTTACCGCGTCCATGCTGCGCGACCTCGAAGCTGGCGCACCTGTCGAGTGTCAGCAAATCCTCGGAGATCTACTCGCCTACGCGCAACATCACCGCGTACCTACGCCTGTTCTTGCTATCGCGCACGCCCACGTCCGCAGCTACGAGGAGCGCCGCAAACGCGAATCCAACGCCTCGCCAGAGTAAGTCACCACGGCTGCAATCTAAGTCAAACTACCCATAGATTAAGCATCTTTTTACAAATGTCGTCATTCTGACGAAGCCAGAATCCCCGTATTTGTTTTTTTACTGCACTCCATCCGGCAATTAACTTTAAGCAACTTAGCCATCCATGTAGCTTGGTATAGCTTTGTTGAATCTGTATTTGTAGTGAGCATCCTCTAAATCTCAATCAGTTACGCTAGGACAAATTCCTCACACGCGCGGACACCCCTCTCGGCTTGCTCTTATGGTGGGTCTTGAACACATGGTCCCAAAAGGACGAAGTCACGCCAAAGTTCGTCTCCTGCAGGCGATGATGCACGCTATGCGCAGCCCACGTCTTCTGCATCCAGCGGAAGGGAATTTGGTGGATGCGGGTGGAGTGCTCTACATGATGGAAAATCCCATAGTAGCTGTACGCTGCGGCAAATCCGGAGATAAAAAAGCCCGCCTCCCGGAAGCCCAGCCCGTAGCGCAACAACGACCAGACAATCGCAAGCACCACCATCCCAGTAAGAAAAAATGAAGAGGCCGGCATGTGCGGATCTCTGTGATGGGCGTCATGCAGAGGGAAGAGGAACGTCTTCGGATTGTGCAGCAGCCAGCGATGAATCGAGTACTCGGCAAGACTGAAGAGTGCGAAACCGATCGACCACACCACCGCTGCGGAGCGCCAGGAAAACAGCTCGCGCATCCCGAGATAGCCGAAGATCCAAATCGACGTAAAGTCAGCGACAAACGCCGCCGCATAGTTCAACCGGCTCTCGGAGACGGTTTGCAGAAAGGTGCGTGGACTGCCAGGCAGGTCTCCAGATATCACAGCGTGAGCTCCTCGTGGGTGTGGGCAAAATCGGTAAGCCGAATACATCTCTTCGCTTGGCGAGACGACCACAAATTATCCGCGTAGAACGCCGCCGCTCCGCCAACTCTAAGGTAGACGGAGCAGATGCAGGAAGAGTCGCCCCAAGTCTACGCTTTGCGGCAGACCTCCTGCCTAAAGCCTGACTCCTCTAGCTTCCGCACCGCACTCAGCCGTTTGCTTTAAACTCGGAGCATGCGCGTTCTGTCTATCCTCCTGCTCCTCCTTGCGGTAGACGCTCTCGCACAAACGACCGCTCCCGCTCCTCCGGACCAGACACCCTTCACGCTCCGCAGCCAGTCGAGCCTCGTCCTTGTGCCCACCCAGGTCCAAACCCATAAAGGCGACATGCTCTACGATCTGCAGCCCACGCAGTTCACCCTGCTTGACGACGGCGTCCCCCAAACCATCCATCTTGACGAGGATACCGACGCGCTCGGCCTCAATCTCGTCGTCGTCGTGCAGTGCTCGCGTTCTGCCTTTACCCAGTTCGGCCACATGACCGGCCTGCCCGCGCTGATCGACGATCTGCTCGGCGGAGCCCCACACCAAATCGCCCTGATCAACTACGGTTCAGAGGTCGAACTACTCACCTCCTTCACTCACTCGGACAAGCGCCTCGCCGACGCCTTTACCAATCTGCAGCCCTGCGACGACGAGAAAGACGCCCGCACCCTCGACGCCGTCGACTACGCCAACCATCTCTTCGACAAGCTTCCCGCGACCAACCACGACCGCCGCGCCATCCTGCTCATCGGCGAGACCCGCGACCATGGCTCCCAGACCCGTACCGCCGTTGTCGCTGCCAATCTCGCCCGCTCCAACACGGTTGTCGACGCCATCTCCTTCAACCCCGGCAAGGATGATTTGCTCAAGATGCTTCCTTTCGGCGGCCCCGCGCCCAGCCCCGCAGAGGCCATTCTGCTCCTGGTCAACGCACTTCGCCGCAACGTCCCCCACACGCTCACCAACATGACCGGAGGCGAGTACTCCAACTTCAACTCGCAAAAGGGTTTTGAAAAAGGCGTGCATCGCCTCGCCAACCACATCCACAACTTCTATCTGCTCAGCTTCCAGCCCACCACCGCCGACGGTGCGCCCGTACCCTCCGGTATCCACCGCATTACTATCAAGATCCCCGACTACCCCGACGCAAAGATCCGTTTTCGCCTCACCTACTACTTCGGCAGCGCGCCGCCCCCCGACGTACCGGACTCGCCTCAAAACTGAAGCCAAATGCATTGCTGCGCAGCTTAATAGAGTCGTCATTCTGGTGAAGCCAGCATCCCCGTATTAATTTCCAGCAGCAGCACAGCACTCGACAAACAATCAACCGCACAACAAAAAGCGGACCCACATGGGTCCGCCTCTAGAAACCTAGCTTCCTACGAAACCACGGGAACCGTAACCGCCTGACCCACCTGAATGCGGTCCGGGTTATCGATCCCACTGGCTTCCGCAATCTTTGCGTAATGATTCGGAGTGCCGTAAAACAGCTTGCTGACTTTGCTCAAATTATCTCCGGCTGCAATCGTATAGGTCTGGTCCTGTCCACCCGTATTCGTGATCTCGTGCTTCAGATCCGCATACGTGGGGTCGACCGCCTTGATTGCATCCCATACCCGGTTCTCCACCACCTGCGACGGAACATGCGCCACCAGGTGATACTGTTCGCCCACCAACTCCGAACCATCAAACTTGGCTCCGTACGGCTCAAATTCCTTGATCGTATCGACCACCGGAGCATACTTTTGTTGCAACGCCTGAAAATCCGCCATCGTTCTCTTTTCCTCCTATCTTTATAGGAACTTGCCTAAAATCTCGCTTGCCATCGATCCCGCACCGGAGTTCGGCGCAGCCTGCGTTCCACCCTGCGTCATGTGTGCCATTACCATCGGCAGCACCGTCGCCAAACCAATCTTCACCATCTCCGGAGACATGCCGGTCCGCTGCGCCACCTTCTCAATGATCCCCGAACCCTGTAAACCTTGGCCCATCTGATCGGGCGACGTCGGCTGGCCCGTTGCGGCCGCCTGCGTATCCACGCCATTGTTCTGCATATGCTGCATCAGACCGCCGAGCCCGCCGGGATGCTCCTCAAGCGCCCCCATTAAACCGCCCGCAACCTGTGCATTGGGGTTTGCTCCCTCGCCGCCGCCCATGCGACCCGCCGCCATCGACTCAATCGAATCCAAAATGCCCATCCTGTCCTCCTTTTTGAAATGGAATGCTTCGGGCTTCGATGCAATTCCTCCCGGCAAAACCGCTCCAGCATACAACAATTCCTGACCTTACCGCTGCACCGCCCACGCCAGACCATCCGGCTCCGTCCCCGGAAATATTCTGCCGATCACGTCCATCCTCTTTATATCTACCACCGCCACCCAGTTGTCCGGCGAGCAGGATACATACGCCCGCGCCCCGTCCGGCTGCACCAGCACCCCTGCGGCACCCGTGCCTACCTGGATCTCCCGCACCACCCTGCGTCCCGCTACATCCAGCACCGCCACCTCACCAGACTTCTCCCGCGAGATCACCGCCAGCCGCCGGTCCGGAGTAAACCGCAGCCGGTTCGCTGTCGGCAGATTCGCTTCGATCATGCCCGCCACCACCCGACTCTTCCAGTCCACAATCGACACCGTTCCCTCCACCGCATTCGCCACCCAGATCGTCTGCGGATCGCCGGCCTCATCCGTCAGCACGTCAAAGCCCTCCGGATACCCACCCACCTTCACCACCGTCTCGTTCCAGTCCGGCAGTCCCGGCCCGCCGTTGGCCTCGGTCGCCACTCCGCCCTGCTTCGACATCTTTTGCGGATAGAAATCGGTCGGCTGCGGCGTCTTCTGCTCCATCAAGCTCAGCGTCCCGGAGCCCACATTCACCGTTACCACCTTGCGCCCATCCTTCGAGACCCACAGCATATGTGTGCCGGTCTGCCCTGTCCCCAGCTCCCAGTCCACCTTCTCGTTCGCCAAATCCAGCCGCCCCACGACCTTTGCCCGCTCTGCCGTAAAGTACGTCCTGCCGCCTGCAACCGCCAAACCATGCGGTCCGTACAGCGCCCCCAGGTCGATCACCTTCACCACTTTTTGCCCCACCAGGTCGACCACCGTAACCGTGTGCGCCGCCCCGTTGTCGTAGTTCGTCACCCACGCCGTACGCCCATCTTCAGACGCAATGACCTCGTGCGGATTCACCCCCACCGGCACCTTCGCCACCACCTGCAGCGTCTGCGGATCGACCACCGACAACGTCATGTCCTTCTTCGCCAATACCAGCAACGCCACCTTCGGCGTCGGCTGCGCCGGAGGCATGATCACCTGCGCCGACATGAAACTTCCGATCCCCACCACCCACGCCAACCAGACACGTCCCAACCAAACCTGCATAGGCACCTCGCCCAGATACGATGCTCCCCAACAATCTTAGCGTCCTTTGCGGGTCTTCCCAGCATTACGTGCGTACCTGCTTTTCTCCAAAAATTACATGGAAGCTTCCCACTTCCCGCATCCAACCTCGCATGTCGAATCCCTACGACGCGATCATCATCGGTACCGGAGCCGGCGGCGGCCCACTCGCCCTGCGCCTTGCTCAAGCCGGCAAGCGCATCCTTATCCTGGAGCGCGGCCCTTTTCTCCCGCAGGAAAAGCTCAACTGGTCCACCTCCGCGGTTTTTCTTACCAATCGCTATCACACCCGCGAGACCTGGCACGATAAGGACGGCAAGGACCTCCACCCACAGCAGGCCTACTTCGTCGGCGGCCAGACCAAAGTCTACGGCGCCGCCATGTTCCGCATGCGCGCCGAGGACTTCGGCGTCATCCGGCACCACGGCGGCATCTCCCCCGCCTGGCCCATCTCCTACGCCGATCTCGAGCCCTTCTATACCGAGGCCGAGGAGCTTTTCCACGTCCACGGCGATCTCGGCTCCGCACCCTCCGTCCCCGGAGGCTTTGGCTCCAGCTTCGATCCCACCGAGCCCTTCCACTCCAAGCACTATCCCTATCCCGCCTTTGAAAACGAACCGCGCATGGCTAAAGTCGAAGCCAGCGTCCGCAAGCTCGGTGTAAACACCTTCCCCATCCCGCTTGGCCTCAAGCGCAACGAAGCCGACCCCCTCGCCTCCAAGTGCGTCCGCTGCGACACCTGCGACGGCTATCCCTGCCTCGTCCACGCCAAATCCGACGCCGACATCAACTGCATCCGGCAGATTCTGCACCTGCCCAACGTCACCTTGATGACCAACACTCGCGTGCTGCGCCTCATCACCAATCCATCCGGCACCGCCGTCACCTCCGTCGAGGTCGAGCACAGCGGTGTCCAGGCCCATGGACAATCACCCTCCCATGAAGCCGGAGAACCTGCATCCGTAGCTGCACCCGGCCGCGGCCTTGCCCGCTATGAAGCTCACCTGTTTTGTGTTTCCGCCGGCGCCATCAACTCCGCC
>CALMVK010000262.1:14496-19515 GCA_937873145.1 uncultured Granulicella sp.
TGCCCGCTATGAAGCTCACCTGTTTTGTGTTTCCGCCGGCGCCATCAACTCCGCCATCATCCTCCTCGCCTCCGCCAACGAGCAGCATCCCACCGGCCTCGCCAATCGCTCCGACCAGGTCGGCCGCAACTTCATGTACCACCAGGCCGATGCGCTGCTCGCCCTTTCCACCCAGGAAAACGCCGACGCCTACACCAAGACCTGGGGCACCAACGACTTTTACCTGCGCGACCCCGACCCCAGCTATCCTTTCCCGCTTGGCCAGGTTCAGCCGGTCGGCAGCTTTCACCACGAGATGATGAAGGCCGACGCACCGCCGCTCACTCCCGGCTTCGTCCTCGAGACCATGAAGCACCATGCCGTCCCCTGGTGGCTCACCACCGAAGATCTTCCCGCCGCCGAAAACCGCGTCACACTCCAAAACACCACGCCCTCCCGCGATGAACTGTCCGGTCTCGGCAAAGGCGCGGTGGCCACCTCCGAGGGCTTCCTCACTCCCACCCCCCGCCTGCACGGCCCTCATCCCGCCGACGACACCGACCCCTCCGGAGCCGGCAACCAGACTGGCCGTGTCTCGGTCGCCGCCCCCGGCCGCATCCGCCTGAGCTACACCCCCAACAACGTCGAATCCTTCAACCGCCTCAAAGACCGCTGGGTCGACACCCTCAAGAAATCCGGCCACGCCGACACCACGATTCCCTTCAGCGCCTACTTCAAAAAACGCATTCCGCTTGAGGGCGTAGGCCACCAGAACGGCACCTGCCGCATGGGCACCGATCCAACCCTGAGCGTCCTAGACCCCAACTGCAAGGCCCACGACCTGGACAACCTCTACGTCGTCGACGCCAGCTGTTTCTGCTCCGCCTCCGCCGTCAATCCGTCGCTGACCATCATCGCGAACTCGCTCCGCATCGCCACGCACCTGTTGCTTAACCGATTGGATTAGGTGCACCCACTATTGATCTCAGCAAGCATCCTAGCGCAGAGTCATACGCTCCCTCCCACCAAGTCATGTAAGGCTGTCTTCTTCGGAACTGGATCCAAAGCGGACCCTCGTCAACGAGAGCGAAGCACGTTAGTCCCGTACCATCGCGGTATATGCGCTCATTTTCTATTCTTTATCATCATAAAAATACTATTTGTCATAGTGAAAAGCGTTTGGCCGGACCTTTAGGTTCATAATCCTTTGCAAACCATTCAACTAATAACAATCCATTTGGCCATCTAATTGCTGGTAGTGCTGCAAACCCTACTCGTGTTGTAGAACGGATGGTTTCAGAATCTGTATTCCCTACCTGCATAGGAGTCTAAATACGTGAAACAACCATATCTCTGGCGTAATGCTGCTTTTGTCGCGGTATTGGCAAGTTCCTTTTCTGCGGTGCATGCCGTGGACGTTAATGCCCGTATCCGCGGCACTGTGACTGATCCGTCGGGTGCCGTTGTTCCAAACGCTACGGTCACAGCGACCAACGAGTCGACTGGCGTAAAGTTTGTAACCAAGACTCAGCCAAACGGTGACTACCTCTTCCCACAATTACCCGTTGGCACCTACACTATTGCCGCCTCGACAACAGGTTTCAAGGCCTTCAAGGCGTCTGGGATTCTCCTCACGATCGATCAGGAATACGTAGAAAAAATCGCGTTCACCGTTGGAGACACGTCCGAGACTGTCTCAGTTCAGGCAGATTCGGTACAGGTAAATACAACCGATTCGCAACTAAACAACATCGTCAACGCTTCGCAGATGGAGGAGCTGCCGCTCATTGGGCGCAACTTTACAGGACTGGAGTTGATTCTGCCGGGCGTGTCTCTCCCAGATACACGCTTTACGGGCAACTACTCCGTGCAGGGTGCGCAGGGTCAACAGTCCGAATACCTGATCAACGGAGCGGATACAAACGATATCGCGCTCAATACGATTGTGCTACAACCGAACCTCGATACAATCGATCAGTTCAATCTGGTAGACGGCCCTTTAAATGCAGAGTATGACCGCAACTCCGGCGGTATCATCAGCGCAACCATCAAGCAAGGTACCAATCAGATTCACGGCACCGGGTTTGAGTACTATCGCGACACCTTCCTGAACTCTAACAACTTCTTCCAGAAGACATTTAGTCCTACCGGTCAAAACACCTCAGTCGTTGCTCCTTACCACCAAAATATCTTTGGCGGAACCGTCGGCGGCCCGGTGCTTCGGGATAAGTTCTTCCTGTACTTTGGGTATCAGGGAACGCATCAGCGCGTACCGGAGTCTTCTACACAAAACACCGTATACACCGCGGCGCAACTCGCCGGCAATTTCTCAGGCGACCTTGCTTCGGGCGCAACCAATCCGATCAGCAGCAATCCCATTCCCGCCAGCATCCAGATTCCAGGCTGCACTCCCGGCGAGACATGGATTGCCTGTCTTGGGGCGAGTGGAGGCGTGATTCCAACGAGTGCTTTAAACCCAACCGCGCTCAATCTTGTCAAGCAATATGTCCCCGCTCCGAATAACAACTCCTTCTTTACCTATAACGCCACCACATTTACTACGACCAATCAGTACATCGGCCGAGCAGATTACGCAATCAATCCAAGGAACCAGATCAACGTCGTTGAGATTTACCAGTCCAGCACGTCCTCTGAAAACCTTCCATTTTCAGGGGCGAGTCTGCCGGGTTTTGGAGATCAGAGCATCTCTAAAATTCAGCAGCATACCTTTGACTACGTGCGCCAGATTAGCTCAACGGCGGTAAATGACTTTTCGGCGCACTACACACGCTTTTTCTTCGACGCAGACGTTCCTCAAAACATCGTGCAGCCCAGTACAGCCGGCTTTGCCATCACTCCACAAGATACAGTAAATGCCACCATACCCACGCTCACCGTCAATAACGGTCAGGGCTCAGGAGGTTTTACCCTCGGCGGCGGTAGCAATGCGCCTCAGCCCCGCACCGACCAGGTGATTCAATTCGACGACAGTTTCTCCAAGGTCTTCGGACGCCACGCTCTCAAATTCGGGTATGACGGTCGGCGCTTCAATGTTTCCAACGCTTTCGACGCCAGCAACAGTGGATCATACAGCTTCAACAGAAATGGTACCTACTCCACCGGAGACGGTCTTTTGGACTTCCTGCTGGGTGACCCGACTACCTATGCTCAAAGTGCCAATTCCATTATCCAGGCCGATGCATTCCTGAACTACCTTTATGCTCAGGATTCATGGCGAATCGGTTCAAGCCTCACTCTCAATTACGGAATCGGCTACTCCATCGACACGCCGCTGCGCAACCATCAGTATGGCGGGGAAGGTGTAGCCTGCTTCATTCCTGGAGAGCAGTCGACAATCTTTCCGGGTGCTCCTGTAAACCTCGTTTATCCCGGAGATTCCGGCTGCTTCAACTCCGGTCAGGCGCACACCCGGCATACTGAACTCGGACCTCGCTTCGGCTTTGCGTGGGCGCCAGACCTCGGAGCCATCTCGGGCTCGCAAGGTAAATTCTCTGTGCGTGGCGGGTTCGGGATTTACTACAACCGAACAGAGGAGGAATCGGCCCTGCAAACGTTGGGGACACCTCCCTTCGGCTTAAATAGCGGCGGCGCAGCGGATTTTGGTGGAAGCCCACAGTTCGCCAATCCCTTCGCGGATATCAACGGTGGCAATACGGCACCATCCCCCACATCGCCTTCGACGCCACTCGGCAAAACTGCGGAGGCGAACCGCTTTCCGTACACGGAGCCGGTAAAAGGCCAGGCAATCAGCTTTGCGAATGTCGAGCCCATCTTCAGCATCAGCAGCTTCGATTCAAGCTTCCGTGCTCCGTATGCAGAAAACTTTCAGCTATCGGTTGAGCGAGAGTTCGCTTCGAGAATTGTGGCTAGACTCAGCTATGTCGGTTCGCTTGGTAGACGCAACCAAATCACCTATGAGGGCAATTACGAGACGGCCGCTGGACATGCCGCTTGTGCAGCAAGCGCCAACTGCATCGCAAACCGAAATAATCAGGCACTTCTCTTTCCAAGCCACACCATTGGCGGCAGCGCAAACGTTGCTGACGTAGGAGAGGTTGGTTCTTACGGCTCCTCTAGTTTCAATGCACTGGAAGTCAGTGTGACGAAGGGCGTAACGCACGGTTTGCTCTTTCAGGCCAGCTATACGTACGCACATGCACTTGATAATGGATCCAGCTTCGAAAATAGCGGCTTCGGCGAAAACGGAGCCCGTGGCTACAACCAATACGTTCCCAGCTTGAACTACGGAAGTTCAACGTATGACCTCCGTCACCATTTTGTATTTGCGCCCGTGTACCAGACTCCAATTGTGAAAAATCATAGTGGCTTCTCTCCAATAAGCCTTGCGCTCTCCGGTTGGGAAGTGAGCGGGATTCTCACGCTGGCGACCGGAGAACCTTTCGACGTCTCCTATGCCGGTACAGCCTCCCGTTCTCTTTATTGCAGCATAGACACCAGCTATTATGCTTGCCCGGATGTACCGAATCAGGTCGCTCCCATCACCATCTTGAATAAGCGGCCCAACCCCGTTTCACACGCGACCGGCGTTCCCTATTTTTCACCGGCTGATTTTGCAGCGGAGGCAATCGGGACTTTCGGAAATACCTCACGTGATCCTGGTCGCGGGCCCGGAACCCAAAACATAAACGCCATTGTCGCGAAAAACTTCCTCCTATCTGCAGACGGTCATATCCGCTTGCAGTTGAGAATGGAGAGTGACAACGTCCTCAACCACACCAATCTCGCCAATCCCACATCGTTGTTCGGCTCCGCCCAACTCGGCAACATTACTACCGCTGCAGCTGGCCGTCAGACCCAGCTCGCAGGCCGAATTTATTTCTAACCCCCAACCATAACTTCAACGGAGAGCGGCATCCCTAGCGGATGCCGTTTTGCTTGCCTTTGCAATCTCTCCTGAACTAACAAACCTTTACAATGGAAAGACCTTCCATGGCAGACGAACTCTTCCCGCAAGATCCCAACACCCCCGGCGACTCCCCCTCCTCCCAGGACGCAAAC
>CALMVK010000263.1 GCA_937873145.1 uncultured Granulicella sp.
GCCCGTCTCCCACGCCGCCGCATCGACCTGCGCCGTCCGCGCATACAGCATCAGGGACCACGCCGGATTATGCCAGCCCCAATACTTACGCGCGCCCGGAGTCGATGTCTTCCGGTCGATCTCCTTCGCTGAATACGGCCCCCGCAGAAAGTCCAGCCAGTCATGCCCAAACACGTGGTTGTACCCAAACCAAAGCAGCGGCCCCAGCACCGCAAGCACCGTGAACACTGCAAACACAGGCCAAACCGACCCTCGCGCCCGCGCCGCCCTCCTGCTCCCAGCCTGCCCAGCCGGCGCCTTCACCAACACCCAGGCCACGACACACCACACCACCGCACCCAGCACCCAGCCGTCGTAGCGCGTCATCGTAGCCGCAAAGATCAGCAGCCCCACCAGCACCAGCCGGCTCCGCACCAGCCCAGACTCCGCACGCCTGGCCGCCTCCACCAGCTCCAGCGTCAGCAGCACCAGCCAGACAAACAGAGCCAGAAACAGCGGCTCCGTCATCGCCGTTGTCGCCAGGTAGAGCAGATTCGCATTCAAGCCGAAGAACGCCGTCGCCACCAGCGCCCAGCGCGGAGCCAGCAGCCGCCGCGACAGCCGATACATCCCCATCACGCCGACGATGTAGCACGCCAGCGAAGGCCACGCACCCGCCATCCCGTCCTGCCACCACGCCATCTTCCAAACAAACGGCAGCATCAGCAGATGCGGCAAAGGAAGCCACACACCTCCCAGCGTTCCCAGCCCCGGCGCATTCGTGTCGAGAATGCCGCGCGCAATCCCCAGGTGCGCCACCGCGTCGCCATACAGCAGCATGTCCCCATGCAGCGCGCTCAGTGAGAGCGCCAGAAACCCCGCGATAATCGCGCCGATCGCCACCCGCAGCGTCTCATGCCGAGTCGCCGGAACAACCGCATCGGGGTCTGCCGGCACAGCGGCAGGGGTCTTCAGCTCCCTCCCCGAGACCGGCCTAGCCCTCCGTGTGCTCAAGGTGCGAGATCTCCCGGAACAACCCGAAACGGTCGTCGATCTCCGCCTGCCGCACATGCTGCAAACGCTCCGTACCGAACCGCTCCACTGCAAACGAACCCATCACGCCACCATAAAAAAGAGCTCTCCGAAACACCGCCGGAGTCAGCTGCCGCTGCGACGCCAGGTACCCATAGAACCCACCCGCGAACGAGTCGCCCGCACCGGTCGGATCGACCACCTCGGCCAAAGGCAGCGCAGGCGCACGAAACGGCTTCGTCTCGGTGCCGCCAAACATGCGCGGCCCAAAGAACGACGTCGCGCCATACTCCCCGTGCTTGATCACCAGCGCCTTCGGACCCTTCGCCATCACCGCGTCCGCGGCCTTCACCATATTCGTCTCGCCCGACAGCATCTTCGCCTCGCCGTCGTTGATCAAGAGGACATCGAGTTCCTTTAGCACCTCGGCCAGCGCCTCACCATGGTCGGCAATCCAGTAGTTCATCGTGTCGCCGCACACCATCTTTACGTTCGGCATCTGGCTCCGCACCCGGGCCTGTAACTTCGGATCGATATTCGCCAGGAATAAATATTCACTTTCCAGATATTCCTCCGGAATTTTCGGCTCGAAGGTAGCAAATACATTTAAATCCGTACCCAGCGTCTTAGCCTCATTCAGGTTGCCGCTGTACTCGCCCGTCCAGTGAAAGCTAAGTCCATCCGCATGTTCTATCCCACGGATATCGATCTCGCGATTGGTAAACACAGCTTCCTGCTCCGGCCCAAAGTCCTTCCCAACCACCGCAATCACGCGCACATCCGTAAAATAACTCGCAGCCAGCGCAAAATGCGTTGCCGCCCCACCCAGCACCTTCTCCGCTCTACCATGCGGCGTCTCGATCGTATCGAACGCCACCGAACCTACTACTAAAATCGACATCTATTCTCCTAAAAAGTCAATCTTTTTACTACTCAATATTCCCCGGTGCGAACTATGCTTCAAGCGCTGAAGTAGAGCGTTCTCCAGTAACATCGGAACAACAAACCAACTTGGCTTCCAAATCTCAACTCGTCTAAGTACAAAAATCCATACTCCGATATGAACAGCCAAAATGATTCCACTCAGAAACCAAAAATCTCTGCTTCGCAACTTTTTATTAGAGAGCGGCGATACAAAGCTCCAGCCAACCAACACGCTGAATCCCACAAGCGCTCCCCATTTTGAAAAGAACTCCAATGACATGCCCGCATAAAAGAGGATCCCTACAAGACCAATAATCAGGAGACTTACCGCGACATATTGAACAAGATCGATCCACCGACTGCGCTTTGTTTTCCTATCATGTCGGAGAACTCTCATGCAAACTCCGTTCACCTATCAGCTTTATAAGTACTTCCCAATCAGCAATCCAAGCCGCTCCTTCGCAGCCTCCGGAATCAACGTCTTATCCGTCATAATCGCGAACTTCAGCGCCTCCGCATACGGACTCCGCTCGCCCTTCGGCAAAGCCGCCACAGCAGCCCGCACCACCTTGCCCGCGTTGGCCGAGTTCTGGTGCATCACCGCCATCACCTGCTCCACCGTCACATCGTCATGGCCTTCGCGCCAGCAGTCATAGTCCGTCACCATGGCGAGCGTCGCATAGCTCATCTCCGCCTCCCGCGCCAGCTTGGCCTCCTGCAGGTTGGTCATGCCGATCACATCCGCCCCCCAGCTCCGATACAGCCGGCTCTCCGCCCTTGTCGAGAACTGCGGCCCCTCCATACACACATACGTTCCGCCCAGCTTGCCGATCACCCCCACCTGCTCGCAAGCCTGCTGAAACGCCTTCGTCACCACCGCGCACACCGGATCGCCAAAGGCCACGTGCGCCACTACGCCATCGCCAAAAAACGTTCCCTCGCGCGCAAACGTCCGGTCGATAAACTGATCCGGAATCACGAAGTCCATCGGTTTATGCTCTTCCTTCAAACTCCCCACCGCCGACACGGACAGGATGTACTCCACGCCCAGCATCTTCATCCCGTAAATGTTCGCGCGAAAGTTCAGCTCGCTCGGCAGAATCCTGTGCCCACGCCCATGCCGCGCCAGAAACGCCACCCGCCGCCCATCGAGCTCACCCACCATGTACGCGTCCGACGGCGCCCCAAACGGCGTCTCGACCACCTGCTCCTGCAACCCCGTCAGCCCGGGCATCGAGTACAACCCGCTGCCGCCAATAATCCCAATCTCAACCTTCTCCACACTGCTCCTTAAATTCGCCCAAGCCGCGCTTACCGAAGTGAAGTATACCGTCCCACCGTAGCCGGCTGAATCACCCCGAACCCCAGCGACCACACTAAAGTACCCAGCGTCAGTTCCCGCCCCGGCACCTTCGCCATCCGCATCGGCCCACTCCCCTGCACGCTCAAAACCTCGTCGCGCAGCTTCCGAGCCGTCGCCAGCGAGAACCCCTCCGCAACAAACAACCCCGGCCCATCCAGCGACACCAACACATCCCCCTCATTGGTCGAGTACACCTGCTCGCCCGCACCCGACTCCTCCGCCTTGCGCTCCATGAGCTGCGAGTACTTGCGCCCCAGCTCCGCCGCATACAGCTTGGCAAACGCTTGCGCCGCCTCCGCGCTCTTCCAACGCGAGTAGTACATCACCCCAATCGAAGCCGTCGTCGCCTTCTCTGCCGCCGTCGCGCTCTTCCGCTGCCCCGCGTAGTACACCCCTCCATCCCACTGCGGACTGAGCGCCGCCGCCATCTGCGGCCCGCCAAACAGGCTGGCCATAATCTCCACGTCCAGCTCGCCCATCACGCCCACGTCATACGGCTCGTACTGGGCGTCGAGCAACCCATGCACATCCCCCAGCCGCAGCACCGGCACCGCCACATGCGCCAGGTACGCCTCCGGATTCATCACCTCAAAGCTTGAGTTCGGAGGATTCGCGAGCGCCCCCGCAAACGCCAGCTCCTTGCCTCCCTTTGCCAAGAGCGCCTGCTCAAAGCTCAGCCCATCCGCATACGGAAACACCAGTGTTCGCTGCAACAGCAACGGCGCCCGCGACATGATCGGCGACCCACTCGAATCCGCCGCCGCCTCCTTCATCTTCTGCCCAATCTCCGGATGGTTCGCCAGCGTCTCGCCCTTCGGCAGCCCGTAGTCGACAAACACCACCATCGCCTGGCCCTCCGCCACCGCCTGCCGAGCCGTCTCCTTCTCATCCACCGCCACCCGCTCCGCATCCTCGCTCGCCGTCTTCGACGTCCCCTTGAAGCCGCTGTCGCTCCACTTCTCGAGATTCACCCTCTGGTCCTGCAGCGCGTGCGTCAATTCGTGCGCCAGCACCGGCTTCTGCTCCTCCGGCTCAATCCAGTTCAGCAGGTTCACGGTCTTCGTCTTCTCGTCGTAATACCCGGCAATCTGCTCGGTCAGCAGACTCAGCAGAAACGGCTTCAGATCGAAGTCCCGGTTCAGCAGCCCAAACTT
>CALMVK010000264.1 GCA_937873145.1 uncultured Granulicella sp.
GCCGGCGGCAATTTCATCGACACCGCCGACGTATACAGCGGAGGCCGCAGCGAAGAGCTCGTCGGCCAGTTCATCGCCGAGCGTAAACTCCGCGACCGCGTCGTGCTTGCCACCAAGTTCAGCTTCAGCGGCGGCAACGGCCGCAAGAACCTCCATCGCGCGCTTGAAGGCTCGCTCCGCAGCCTCGCCACGGACTACGTCGACCTCTACTGGATGCACGTCTGGGATCGCGTGACCCCGCCCGAGGAAATGCTGCAGTCGATGGGCGAGCTGGTCCGTGCCGGCAAGATCCGCTACTTCGGCCTCTCCGATGTGCCTGCCTGGTACGCCGCGCGCATGGCTACCCTCGCCCAGATGCACAACGTTCCCGGCCCCGTCGCGCTGCAGCTGCCCTACTCGCTTGTCGAGCGCACCATCGAGCATGAGCATGTGCCCGCAGCCCTGGCGCTCGGCATGGGCATTACTCCCTGGAGTCCCCTCGCCGCGGGTTTTCTGACTGGCAAATACAGCCGCGGCTCCGGAGATGGCGCCACACCCGGAGGCGGACGGCTGGACTCAAACGACCAGCCGTTCCGCTTCTTCACCGACCGCAACTGGACGATCCTTGACGCCTTGCGCGAGGTCAGCGAAGAAGTGGGCAGGTCCATGGCGGAGATCGCGCTGGCCTGGACACTCGCGCAGCCCGGTATGACCTCACTCATCTTTGGCGCTACAAGGCCGGAGCAGCTTGCGAGCAACCTGGCCGCGCTTGAGGTTGAGCTGCCCGAAGCCGCACTTACACGTCTCAGCCAGGCGAGCGGCTTCCCCGCCGGACACTTCTACTCGCTCTTTGAGGATGGCGTGCATCGAGGCATCTTTGGCGGAACCACAGTCCAGGGCTGGCTTGAAGACCGGGCGCGGCGAACGGCGTACCCGAGACTTTTCTCCTGATAGACTTAGGACTCGCGTCCAGGTGCGCGTCCGCGCCTGGTCGTTGGCTTGTGCCGCCGGATCAAAGCCAAGCACCTCAAGGAAGACTCTAATCGTGGCAAACGAAACCCGCCTCCAGCAAGTGGAAGACCGTAAAGCAGCGCTCAAGCAGGATAACTTCCTCACCACCTCCCCCAGCGGGCTGGAGTGGGTTAGCGCCAACCGCAAGTCTGTCATCGTGACGTCTTCCATCCTCTTTGCCGCTATCGTTTTAACCGTAATTGCCGCAGTTTTGTTCAGTCGGCGCTCGGACGCCGCTTCCGCTGCGTTTGGACGCGCCATGCAGATCGATGAGTCTCCGCTCGTCACCCCCGGTGAACCGCAGGAGCAGGGCGTGACGGTCTACAACTCCGCCGCCGAACGTGCCAAGGCTGCAAATACCCAGTTCCTGGCTGTAGCCAACCAGTATGGCTCCACGCGTGACGGCAAAAACGCGCTCTACTTCGCGGGGATTACGGCTATGGAAGCAGGAGAGACCGCCTCCGCGGAGACGGATTTAAAGCAGGTTGCCGGATCCTGGAATAAGGAACTTGCTGCTTTGGGTAAGTTCGCGCTTGCCGACCTGTATCACAGCACCGGCCGTGACCAGCAGGCGATCGAACTCTATCAACAGCTTACCGCCAAGCCGACCGATGCTATTCCTGCAGGACTTGCGCAGATCACTCTTGCCGCGCTTTACACCGACGAAGGTAAGACGGAGCAAGCGCGACAAATCTATGCCCAGATTAAAGACAAGGACAAGGACGCAAAAGGCTTGCAAGGTCCAGCGGGTTCAATCGCCGCACAGAAACTAAATCCTTCGTCGGCCACTGGTCCCGCGCCGCAACTTTAGTCGGCATTCAGAAGAACACAACAAGTTCTCAAAATCCTTGAAGCTCATCATGCAGATGGGAAGCGGTTGAGCGATCGCTGACAAACTCTGCCATCCCAAGAGCCTCAGGTCCACCAGCGCGTAAATCCGCTATGGTCTTCCATGTGTCCGCTTTTTTGGGAGCCGGTATCCATTGTGGTAGATCCATCTTTAAGAGATTGGACAATGCGTGCGCATGTGGCTCGTACAGCATGCGGATTGCGCTTAGCCGGCGCATGCTCTCAGGATCGCCGCATAGACGCATATGTAGATCGCCAAGACTTTCGCACATCGCACGAAGAGTATCGGACGATAACCGATCTAAACCCTTAATCTCCTTCTCTTTGGCTGATCGCTCTGCATGAAGGACATGCCCGATATCGACGAGGGCATGACGCGCCATCGTGAAGGTGAGTTGCGCCTGTCGCGCCGCGGCACCCTCAACCGTCGTAATGAGCAGCGCACAGGCATCAAGCACCGAGACGAGCGCGGAAAGCCAGCTCTGATTGTCGTGCTGAGATCGGTAGTAGCTCAAAATAGGGTAAGAGATGTGCGACTCCAGGATCTCCGCCGACCAGCGCTCCCACTCCGCCAATAGAGCAATAAGTTCCGCCTCTCCACCCTGATACGCGTGTCTTCGCAGGAGCTCTGTCGCGGTTGGGGGAGATCCCGCGCGTCCATCGAGCATCGCCACGCTTACCTCCCGGTGCGAAAACGCTTGGTAGAGCACCGGCACGTACCCGATCACCAGCGCCACAAACCCCAGACCCGTTCCCGCCTCAATGACGACCAGCGCTCGCACCAGCAGACTCTTCGGCGTTACATCGCCCAGTCCAAGCGTGAACAGAGTTGTGCCGCTCACATAAAGATTAGTGCTCAGATCGTCAAATAGAAGTCGTCGACCATTGAGTGCATCGGCAAACGGCGTTCCAAGAGAAAAATAGATCAGGGCAAACCCTGATACCAAGAGCACCGCCCACAGCCCCAGCAAGACCAGCAACGACATGGGACCGTAAATGCTGTAAATCTGCTCCCGCACCTTGCGACTTTTTGTAAAGCTTGCGCCTGCAATCCACGGTCTCCACGTCGCGATATAGAAAAGACGTGTAATCCGGAACCTGCCTCTGGGACGGCGCGGAAGAATAATCGTTTGGAACGCGTCTAGAATTACGCCAAAGTAGAAAAACAAGCCAAGCAGCAGACTGGCAATACGCATGAGGAACTCCCTACCGTAAAAGGTGCAGTTTCAGATTAGACAGCGCGAAAAAGTGCACGATGCATTTCACCCTATCCATCTCCGCCGTTCTTTCTTGACTTGGTTTCTCTCCTGCTCTCTGATGTATGTGGGTAGTTCGGCTTCGCACATCTCGCGAAAACCGCACCACCGTAGCTCATTTCATTTGCCAGGTGCTTTGTGCGCACTTCAGACCATAACGACGATTCAATCCTTGCTGAGCGTCTTCGGATGCTGGCCTAATCTATGCCTGACCTTGGTCGTACCCTCGTCTTCTTTGGTTTAGCTTTGCTCGTCGTCGGACTGCTGGTCATGGTTTTTAGCCGCCTCAATCTTCCTATCGGCAGATTGCCGGGAGACTTGAGCTATCGCGGAAAAAACTTTTCTTTTTCATTTCCCATTGTCTCGTGTCTTCTGCTCAGCGCTTTGTTGTCGCTGCTCTTGTGGATCTTCGGTCGCCTCCGCCGTTAGTTCGCAAAGTTCCCTCAAGATTCGCTCGTCATTCTTGCAAGACCAATCCAAGCGTTACTTTGGTGTGGTCTGCCTCTGCTTAAAGGTCAAAATTGCAGCGCCGGTACGATAGACTTTGGCGAGAAGCCTATGAACGATAACAACTCTGTCCCAAGCTTGCTGAGTCTTCGCACTCCGGCCTCCAGACGGTCGAAAAGCTCTCCCGCCCAGCCGTCTGTGCCGGTTTCGGGTCAGCTTGCCTTGCATCTTCTCGGACCAGAATCCGCTGTTCCTGCACCCGTTCCATTGCCGGCGTTCCGTGAACCCGTCCTTTATACCGTTCGCCAACTCATCGCCGAAGTGCGTGGCCACCTCGAATCCGCCTACACCGGCATCCTTATGGTAGAGGGTGAAGTCTCGAATTGCCGCCCAGCAGGCTCCGGCCATCTCTACTTCACGCTCAAGGATGGCGACGCCCAGCTGCCCGTCGTCATGTTTCGCCGGCAGGCTCAACTGCTCGCCTTCAAGCTCCGCGATGGCCTTGCGGTCGAGGTCCGCGGCCGCATTACAGTTTACGAGTCTCGCGGACAACTCCAGCTCATCGCCGAAACGCTTCGACCGCGCGGAACCGGAGCCCTCCAACTCGCCTTCGAGCAGCTTCGCGACCGTCTTCGCTATGAAGGTCTCTTCGACCTGCCCCGCACTTCGCTGCCGGCCTTCCCACATTGCATCGGAATCGTTACCTCGCCCTCCGGTGCTGCTCTGCAGGACATCATCCAGGTTACCCGCCGCCGCCACGCCCGCCTTAATCTGCTCATCTATCCCGCTATCATGCAGGGAGCGCAATGCCCGTCAACGGTTGCCGCCGGTATTCGCTGGTTCAACCGCCATCCCGAACGGGTCGATCTTATCCTCATCGCTCGTGGCGGAGGCTCGCTTGAGGATCTTGCCGGCTTCAACGATGAAGCTCTCGCACGCACCATCGTCGCCTCTCGGCTGCCCATCGTCTCGGCGATCGGGCACGAGATCGACCACACCATCGCGGACTTCGTCGCAGACCTTCGCGCACCCACTCCCTCCGCCGCTGCCGAACTCATCACCTCCGCCCAGCACCGCATTGAAGACCGTGTCCTCTCCCTTGAGCGCCGCGTCCTCCGCGCCGGCGATCACAACCTCCTGTGTTGCCGCCAACGTCTTCAACAACTCTCTGCGAACCACGTCCTCGCTCGTGTGCGCGACTCGATCGGTCTCCGCGAGCAGCGCGTAGACGAACTGAACCGCCGGCTGGAAGCCGCTGCGAATCAACGCCTTCGCAGATCAAACCAGCGTCTAACCATGCTTCAAGCCCGGCTTGATCGCCAAGCGCCTACCGTACGCGTGGTTGCCGCGAATCGCCGCCTGAGCCAAGCCTCTCTGCGGATCGATCGTCTTGCAGAAAAGTTAGTCAGTCGCCGCAGATATCGCCTGGAGCGCGCATCCTTACATCTCAATGCTCTCTCGCCGCTTGCTGTCCTTAACCGCGGCTATGCCATCGTGTACCTGGAGCAGGACGGCAATCCCTCAAGCATTCTGCGCAGCGCCGCCGAGACTCGCCCGCAGCAAGAGATCCGTGCCCGTCTCGCTCACGGAAGCGTTCGTGCAACGATTCTAGAAACGAATCCGGAGACTCATTCCGCATGAAGAAGCTTTTCGGCACTGACGGCATCCGCGCCGTCGCCGGTCAGGTCCCGCTCGATCCGGCGACCGTTTATGCGGTCGGCCTGGCGCTCGCCCATACTCTTAGGGCTTCTTCCCCGCGCCCACGCGTCCTGATCGGCATGGATACCCGAGAGTCCTCCCAGTCCATTGCCGCGACTCTTACCGCCGCCCTCGACGCCGGAGGAGCCTCCGTCGAAAACGCGGGCGTCATTACCACTCCCGCCGTTGCTTACCTCACACGATTACATGGTTTTGCCACTGGCGTGGTCATCTCCGCCTCGCACAATCCCTGGCAGGACAACGGCATCAAGCTCTTCGGTCCTGACGGCTACAAGCTTCCCGACGCTACCGAACTCGCCATTGAGGAAGAGATCTTCCGCCAGCTCGCTCTCACCTCGTACCCATCCTCCCCTGCCTCCCTTCACGCTCCTCCCGTCCATGAAGCCGATCGTGCCGAGTACACCCGGTTTCTCCTCGATGCCGTGCCGTGCCTCTCGCTTGACAATCACAGGATCGTCCTCGATTGTGCGAACGGTGCTGCCAGCTCGGTTGCGCCGCAACTCTTTGCCAATCTTGGCGGCGAGCTTCTCGTTACTCACGCCAGTCCCAATGGCCGCAACATCAATCTCGACTGTGGTGCGCTCCACCCCGAGGTCGTTGCCGCCGAAGTCGTTCAACACCAGGCCTCCGTCGGCATCACCTTCGATGGCGATGCCGACCGCGTGCTGTTCGCCAATCAGTATGGGCAAGTGGTCAACGGCGATGCCGTCCTGCTGCTCGCCGCTCGCGATCTGCACGCACAGGGTAAGCTCGCCCACGCTACCGTGGTCGCCACCACCATGTCCAACATGGGCCTGGAGGTAGCGCTCGCCCGATCTGGCATCAAGATGCTTCGCGCTCCCGTTGGAGACAAGTATGTGCTCGAGCAGATGCTGGCCACTGGTGCCACTTTAGGTGGTGAACAGTCCGGTCATATCCTCTTCTCGGGACGCTCCACCACTGGCGACGGCCTACTGACCGCCCTGCTGGTTCTCGATATCCTGCATCGCAGCCGCCAGTCTCTTGCCGAGTTAGCGTCTGATCTCAAAACCTTCCCGCAGGTCATCGTCAATGTGAAGGTGCGCGAGAAGAAGCCGCTCAGCCAAATCTCATCGATAGCCGAGGTGATCGCTACCGCTGAACGAGAACTCGCCGGCACCGGCCGCGTCGTCATTCGTTATAGCGGCACTGAAGCCTTGGCCCGCGTCATGATCGAGGCCGAAGATCAGACCCAGATGACGCACCATGCTGAGATCATCGCACAGGCCATTCGGACTGAACTTGGCGTTTAGCAAGACACAAAATATGTAAGAGTTGCTGCTGAGTTATTCGTGCCCGCAATCCTGAGATGGAACACTCGCTACCAGGACTTGACGCGAGTTGTTTCGCGCAACCCCGGCGTGCCGTTTAACGGTGCCGGTCGTGTTTGCCTTCAGCTCTTTCACCAGCCGCGCAAATCCCTCGTTGAACGCTTGCTTATCCCCCGGCTTCGCATCTGGAGCCTGTCCAACCCGCATAAATCCATGCCCTGCGCCAGCATAGGTTACCGGCTCAAAGAATTTGCCTGACGTCTTCATGTCCGCGATGGCCTGCGGAATAGTGGCGCCAATCCGAGCATCGTTTTCGCCGTAAAATCCATAGACCGGCGCCTGGATCGACGCCATCGCAGTTTGCGGCGGCGGCGGCCCATAGAACACAAATGCCGCGCTCAGATCTCCGCGGTGGGTCGCAAACAGAAACGACTTGCCTCCACCCCAGCAGAATCCTGCCACAGCCAGCTTGCCATTGGCGCTCGGCAGCTTTTTACCGTAATCAGCCACCGCGTCCAAATCTGCCGTTACCTGAGCCGGATCGAGACTCGTCACCGCCTTCACCACCGGATCAGTCGAGTTGGTAGTCGCAAACAGCGCATCCGTGCCGCCGCCGGTCTTTCCGTCGCCTCCCGGTCCCACGCCGCTTACCAGATCCGGCGCCACTACAATATATCCCTTGGCTGCCAGCTCATCCGCTTGCAGCTTCATCCAGTCGCTCAGCCCAAAGATCTCGTGGATCAAGACGACCACTGGAGCCTTGCCGGAGCTCTCCGGATACACCACAAAGGTGTTGACGGTCCTACCGTCGTGCGTGACTGGCACATACTCCCGGTGGCGCGGGCTCTTGTCGAGAGCCGCTTTCGCCCAATCCTGGGCAGAGGCCAGACAGAAAGACAACAAAAGAAACGCTACACAGGCCAAGGGGCGAAGGGATCGGTTCATGTGTGCGAGTCTACGTTGCGCGCCGCGCTCCCGCAACGGGGTCCACTGAAAGAAACTCACTGGCTTGCTCAAGGACGCCGAGCCTCCATCTTCTTCCCTGCGCTCGGCAGCCGGCCTGCTACCTTCAACATGGCAATACCGTTGACCAGCAGCACTAGA
>CALMVK010000265.1 GCA_937873145.1 uncultured Granulicella sp.
GTGGGTACGGAATTTGAAGTCGCTGACGGTGGTGACGGTTCCGTAGCTTTGGCGAAGCGCTTAGAGCTGCTTTGCTGAAGCACGTTATCGAATGCCGTGCAGCAGCATAGCAGAGCTCAGACGGGCATTTTGGATCGTTGGCAGGTTAGCGATCCCTGGAAGGGCTTTTGCCGTACAGAATGGCTCGTTCGGCGAACCGCCGTGCTCGGACGGAATGAATGTGACAAGGTGAGATGTTGCGTTGCCGCTCAAATCCGCTCGAGGCTGGCTGCTTTACGCGAGCGCGTGGCTGCCTTACGCGGCGAGCTATTTTCTTATCTTCCGCCTGGAACGCTCCTCGTACTACCAGGCTCTGCTGGACTCGATCCTAAACGTTTTGCCGGCCGCGCTGTTAGGGGTTGCCGTTTTCTGGTTTGCCGGACGCCTACGCTGGCCACACCGGCGCTCAGCGTATTTCCTGGCAGCTCATCTTTTGGGCGCAGTTCTCTTTGCGTTGTTTTGGTGGGCTTCGGTGCAGCTGCTGATGTCTGTGCAGGTGCTGATTGTGACGCAGCGCTGGCGATTCAACGCATGGGGTATCTATGCGGTCCAGTGGCAAGCCTTCAGTGGGTTGATGGTTTATGGCACGTTGGTAGGCTTCTCCTACATGGTCCAGGCACAGGAGCGCGCGCAACAGCAGGAGCGACTCCGGATAGAAGCCGAATCCTTGCGTGTGCGCTCCGATTTAAATGCTCTACGCTCCCAGCTCAACCCGCATTTTCTATTCAACACCCTCAACTCAGTGATTACCTTGGTGGGCTCCGATCCTACGAAGGCCGAACAGGCGCTTCTCAGTCTTTCGTCCATGCTCCGGTATGCCCTGGGATCTCGCCGTGAGGTGCAGGAAGCAGAAGTTACGTTTGAGCAAGAGCTGCGTTTTACGGAGGCGTATCTTGCTTTGGAGACGCTTCGCCTTGGAGATCGGCTTCGGGTTGAACGTGCTATCGAGCCTGCCACGCTTTCGTTAGAGCTTCCCTCTTTAACCCTGCAGCCCTTGGTTGAAAATGCGATTAAACATAGCATCTCGAAGCGTCCAGGTGGAGGTACGGTAGCTATCCGGGCTTATGTGTGTGAGGGCAGTCTTCAGATTGACGTGTGGGACGATGGCGACGGAGCCTCGCCTGAACAGCTTGCAAGCAGCAACGGGCTTGGATTGAGGACGGTACGACGTCGGGTGGATCTGTACTATGAGCAGCTCGCGACGATGACCATTGACTCCAGCCCGGACGATGGTATGACGGTCTCGCTCTGCCTGCCCCAGGACGAATCGCCGGAGAGGCTGCGATGACGATCCGGGCAGTCATCGTAGAGGATGAGCCGTTAGCGATCGACCGGCTTCGAACGTGCCTTTCCTATTTGGAAGACGTTGAGTTAGTGGGCGAGGCGCGAGACGGTCAGGCTGCACACAACCTCATCGATAAGCTGCAACCCGACCTTGTTTTTTTGGATATACAGCTTCCTCTGCTGTCCGGTTTCGAGGTGCTGCGATCCATTCGACATCGTCCAGCCGTTATCTTCGTGACAGCGCATAACGAATACGCCGTCTCAGCGTTTGAGTGGGGGGCATTCGACTACCTGCTCAAACCGTTCGACAAGGAACGTGTCTTGCTGGCTTTATCGCGAGTGCAAGAAAGAAGCGGGCTGAAAGACTCTGGAACGCCAGTTGAAGAGCGATTGGACTCTACGGAGAGCCGTGGGCTGCTGCGTCGATTTTTTGTAAAAAAGCAAGGCATAGCGTTCCCTGTCGATACTGAAACCATTGTCGCAATCCTTGCCGAAGGCGATTACTGCAGAGTGTACCTTGCTGAAGAAAGCCATCTGGTTCATTTAGCGCTGCGAGACTTTGAGAGACGTCTTGCCCCAGATATTTTCCGGCGCATCCACCGCTCCTTCCTTATCAACACGACAAAGATCGAGCGGATAGAAACAAGTGGACGAGGTGCGCAGGTAAAGATGGAGAACGGGCTTATCGTCCCTGCAAGCAGAGCCGGATTTGCTGAGTTGAAGAGCTTGCACTTGTAAGTTCGCCGTCCATTCTGGCTTATTGATAGAAAATCCCAAGCGGAAACCCAAAGAGTTCTTAGGGTTGGTGCAGGTTTCGCTATGCGCCCATTCGCTCTCCTCGCCTCTTTCGCAATGTTCTCGACGTATTCCGCGCTGGCGCAACGCTGCGCAGAGGGTGGCACGCTTACAGGTGTTGTCCTTGATCCCAGCGGTGCCGTCATCCAGGGGGCGCACGTAGAAAGTTCTTTTGGTGCGAGAGTACAGGCCGCGATCTCAGGCCAGGACGGGCGATGGAGCCTTCCTTGCCTTGTTCCGGGTACCTATCGCGTGCAGGTGAGTTCGCCGGGCTTTCAGAGTGCGCTGCTCGGACCCCTTACAGTGCGCTTCAGCAAGACAAACGTTCTTACGACGAAGCTTGCCCTTGCGTCTGTCACGGAAGCTATCGACGTTTCCAGCGCGGACCGAAGTTCTCAGTCAGGCGGCTCCAACCTTCTTTCCGAGAAGCAACTGGAGGGCTTTTCGGAAGATCCGGACGATTTCGAGCGGCAATTGCAAGCACTCGCGGCAGCTTCGGGAGGCTTACCCGGTACGGCCCTGATCACGGTGGACGGCTTTCAAAGCCCTTCCGCACTGCCACCAAAGTCGGCGATCCAGGAGGTGCGGATCAACCCGGACATGTTTTCGGCGGAGTATGAATATCCTCCCTATGCCGGTGGCCGGATCGAGGTTTTCACTCGACCTGGACAGGACAAGTTCCATGGGGCTGTGTTTGCGGTACTCGGCTCGCACATCTGGAATGCAAACGATCCCTTCAGTACGACCGGAACACCGGCCGACAAACAGCGCGAGGGCTTTGAGTTGAGCGGGCCTTTGCTAAGCCGGAAGCGAGCGGACTTTGCTCTGGATCTAGACCACCGCAGCATTGACGAGAACGCGGTGGTGAACGCTTTCGTGCTCTCGTCCGTGGGGCTGCCCGTCTTGTTCAACCAGACGGTGGCTACCCCGCAGCGACTGTGGCTGGCCAACGGCCGCACGGGATGGCAGGCAGGTTCTAAAGACACACTGACGATCTCCTTTGCTGCGAACGACAACGGCACGACGAACCAAGGTGTGGGAGGCTTGGTGCTTGAGGAAGCCGGTGCGTTTGCCCGCGTTTCGGAGTTCGATCTTCGGGCGGTCAACACGACCTTTGTGTCGAAAGACCTGCTTCACTCTATGAGACTGGGGTTGAGTTGGAAGCTCACAGAGCAGACACCAAATACCACTGCCGCACAGATCTTGGTTGCTGGAGCTTTTACGGGAGGTGGCGCAACGGCGGGGCGATCGCACGACGCTGAGCGCGATTTTGAATTTGACGATGAGATCTATCTCTCGCGAAAATCAAACACTCTAAAAGCGGGCGTTCAGTTGATTGGGGCTTTTATTCAGGATGACGACCCAGACACCTTCAACGGCTCCTATGTCTTTGGAGGCGGGTTCGCTCCCTCTTTGGACGGTTCCGGTGCAGTTACCACGATCACCGGGCTGGAACAATACAGGCGAGCCCTCGCCGGGCTGCCGGGCGGCCAGTCCACCACCTACTCTCAGACGTTTGGCAGGAGCATCGTTCCACTTCAACAATGGACCATAGCGGGTTACGCCCAGGACGACTGGAAGGTAAACAAGAGTCTGCTGCTCTCTGCCGGCTTACGCTATTTCAGTCAAACCGCGCCCACGGTGACCGACGGAATTGCTCCGCGCTTTGGAGTCTCCTACGCTTTTGGGACGAAGCAAGCCTGGGTGCTCCACGCACGCACTGGCCTCTTCTACTCTCCCATCGGCTCAGCCCTGAGCCTCGAAACGGTTCGACTGGATGGGCAGAACCAGCACAGCCTTACGGTTTACTCGCCCAACTTCAACAACCCTTTGAGTGGGTCAGCCAATACACCGCCCATCGAGCGCCAGCGCCGCTTTGCGACAGGAATCAACATTACGCCCTCCTCGCAGTCTCAACTCGGCGTCGAGCACACCTTGTTCAAGAGCTGGTCGGTCAACGCCAACGCATACTACACCGCATCCTGGGGTGTTCTGCGCTCTTTGAATGCGAACGCTCCCCTGTTCTCAACGACTTTTATCAACCCTGCTGCGGCTCCCCGTCCATTGGTCCAAACCTCAATCTTTTTGAATACGGCCAGACCGGAAGATTTGCAGGGCCGTATGTTTTCCTTGGACTCAATCACTTTGCCCAGCGTTTTAGTCTTATTTCCGGGTATCTCTACAACGGCTTTCGCACCAATGCAGAAAATCCGAATACCTTCCCACAAAGTACGTACGAGCACACGAGAGACTGAGCTCGGCCGGCGGGTGCGTCCAAGCATAGCTTGTTTGCGGTCATCCTCTACGCTCTTCCGTTCAAGATCGGCAGTACGATCAACCTCTCCGTAGCGAGTGGAGCGCCGTATGACATCACGACTGGCTTCGACAACAACGGGGACGGCGTTTTCAACGATCGACCCTCGCTTGTATCCAGCAGTGGACCAGGGGTTTATTCCACTCCGTTCGGTCTTCTCTCTCTCAGTCAGGCGAATGGGAATCTTCAACGCAACCTCGGAACGATGCCAAGCACGGTGCATCTCGACTTGTCCTTGAACAGATCGTTCCCTCTCAAAGAGAAGCAAGGCGGGAAAGTCCGTGAGCAGATGCTTCGCTTCGATGCGAGGTCGACCAACCTACTGAACCATGCCAACTATACCGCCGTAGATGGGATCGTTGGGACTCCACAGTTCACCCAGCCTGTTGCGGCCGACTTCGGACGACGTATCGAGTTCAGCGCACGGATCAGTTTTTAACTGCCGCATGCAGTGAAACGTAGGCTGCGTTAAGGAGCTCGCTTATTGTTTCTTGCCAGCTTGCGAAGGTTTGCTGTGCGCGCAGAGCTGCTTCCAGTCGGCGTTGGTTTGTTCGGCGTAGGCCTCGGCGAAGCGG
>CALMVK010000266.1 GCA_937873145.1 uncultured Granulicella sp.
GCCCTCGGGAGACGATCGGGCGCGCGCCATCCAGTATGTCTACAAGCGATATGGTCAGTTGGGCGCAGCGATGTGCGCCAACATCATTACCTATCGTGGACGCTCGGCAGCTCGCGAGGTCGGCAAGGCGCTTGGCTTCGACGCCGACATGCAGACGCGGCTTACAAGGCTGGTGGGCTCTTTTGAGTGGAAAGGGCCGACCGACACCATGGCCCACCATTTTCAGCAGGCCGGCTTCGACCTCAACCATCCGCGGATCGCCAAGTACCTGGAGCTGTCCATCCGCATGCTCGACCTGCCCAGGCATCTCGGCCAGCACTCCGGCGGGATGATCATCGCGCAAGGCCAGCTCGCTTCCGTCGTGCCTATCGAACCCGCCTCCATGCCGGGCCGCAACGTCGTGCAGTGGGACAAGGAAGACTGTGCCGACATGGGCCTCATCAAGGTGGATCTGCTTGGACTCGGCATGATGGCGGTGTTGAAGGATTGTGTGGAGCTGATTCCAAAGCATTACGGAAAGAAGGTCGACATTGCCCAGATCCCGCACGACGATCCCAAGGTATACGAGTCACTCCGCCGGGCTGATACCATCGGCCTCTTCCAGGTGGAAAGCCGCGCCCAGATGGCCTCCCTGCCTCGCAACAATCCGGACAAGTTTTACGATCTTGTGGTGCAGGTCGCCATCATCCGCCCCGGCCCTATCGTCGGGCAAATGATGCACCCTTACATGGAGCGACGGCAGAGACGCCAGGAGATCACCTACCCGCACCCGCTGCTGAAGCCGGTCTTGCACCGTACCTTAGGCGTGCCGCTTTTCCAGGAGCAACTGCTGCGCATGGCCATGGTGATCGCCAACTTTACCGGAGGAGAAGCGGAAGAGCTGCGGCGTGCTCTCGGCAGCCGTCGCTCCCAGGACAAGATGAAGGTGCTTGAAGTGAAGCTGCGTGCCGGTATGACCGCCAACAACGTTGGCATCAAAGCACAGGAAGAGATAATTCTGGCAATCAGCTCCTTCGCGCTCTACGGATTCCCGGAAAGCCACGCCGCCAGCTTCGCCCTGATTGCGTACGCATCCGCATGGCTTAAATTTCACTATCTGCCCGTCTTCACCGCTGCCATCCTCAACAATCAACCGATGGGCTTTTACTCGGCTGCTGTTCTAGTCAAGGACGCCCAACGCCACGGTCTCCGCGTCAAGCCGGTTTGCATCCTGCGTTCCGAGTGGAACTGCATCCTGGAGCGCGAGTCGGACCAGTCCTGGTCGCTGCGGCTCGGCCTGCGCGATGTGCGCGGCTTACGCCGCTCCGTTGCGGCAGAGATCGAGCACGCGCGGGCCATGCAGCCCTTCGCTTCGATCGAGGAGCTTGCCCGGCGTCTGCCGTCGCTCTCGCAGGCCGATCTATCCACACTCGCTGAAACAGGTGCCCTCAACTCCCTCGGTGACAAGATGCACCGCCGCGATGCGCTCTGGCAGGTCGAGCGTGCCGGCAGGCCGGCTGGGCCGGTGCTCTCGGAGCTGGATGGCGACGAGGAGCAAGAGTCGCCGCTTGAAGCCATGAGTCCGGAAGAACGCATGGTGGCCGACTACGCCGGAACCGGCGTTACCGTGGGACGGCACCCCATGGCACACTGCCGTCCCCGCATGCGGGAACTGCAGGTCTTCCGCGCCGGAGATCTCAAGCTGGTTCGCCACGGCGTCAAGCTTCGCATCGCCGGCCAGGTGATCGCGCGGCAGCGGCCCGGCACCGCCCATGGCTTCATCTTTTTGTCGATTGAGGACGAGACTGGCATTGCGAATGCCATCGTCGACCCCGACCTCTACGAAGCCAATCGGTCACTCGTCACCTACGCTAAGTTCCTCCTGATCGAGGGATCGCTCCAGAATATCGACAAGGTAATCCATCTCCGTGCCGATCGCATCGAGGAACTCAATGTGACCGCCGCTCCTATGGAATCTCATGACTTCTACTAAGGTGCTACCTGCCTACCTCGCTGGCAAGATAGACACTAGCTACACGCAACTGTGTTCGAAGGTTTGGCCCACATCTCCTCAAACTTTGCCTCAAAGCGTTCTACGGCATCAGGCGAAGACTCGTACAGCACATCGTTGTCCTGGCGTTTGAGTCCAGTCGGAGACCAATTAGCGGAACCGCTGCGCAACAGGTGGCCATCGATCGCATAGCTCTTGAGGTGCATGAGATCCCTTGCGCCCTTTACCCGGACCTCGATACCCGCAGCAAGCAGGATGCTGGTTGTGGTCGCACCACCGAAGTTCATCTCCTGCGAGAACTGTTCCCTATCCCGGTAGACCCGGACCCGCACACCCTTCCGCGCGAGCGCGACCAGCTCTTCCGCTAGAAGGTGTTATGAAGTTGCGAGCTTGATAAGTCTGGTTGTCATGAGGATGGCGAAGGCGATGAAGTGTATTCCACTGAGTGTTTGTGGGAGTCGTTCGTAGTCTCGGGCTAAGCGTCTGAAGCGCGCGGCCCAGGCGAAGCTTCGTTCTACCACCCAGCGTCGGGGCAGAAGCACGAAGCCGCGTTTTGCTAGCGGATGCTTGACCACTTCGAGCCGTATGCCGTGCTGTTGTGCGGCCTTGGCGGCGTTCGGGCCGGTGTAGCCCTGGTCGACATAGGCCAGCTCGACCGTGCTCTGAGTGACCTGCTGGAC
>CALMVK010000267.1:0-2776 GCA_937873145.1 uncultured Granulicella sp.
ATCTTTGAGAGATGCGGGTATGCCTGAACGTTGAGCAGATTACAAAGTTCTGAATAATCCTTCTCAACCGGACGACCTTGACTCGCATGAAACCACAAATGCAAATTGCCGAAAATACCTTTTGCCGTTGGCCTCGTTAACTGTTTGTATGCATTGAAATCCTCCGGAATGACGTAACGCTGATTCAAGTTTTCAAGTAGCCAGTCTTCCAATACAACTTCATAATGTTCCTGACGTTCAGTACCACTCAGATTGCTGTTACCTGTCCTTCTAAAGGATCGAAAAACATGTAAAACTTCATCCGAATAGACTTTTTTTTCGGCTCGATACACAACATGTTCAGACGTAATCGTTGTATCGGTCATTCGCTTTCCCCAGCGTAGAATCTCTTCATAGATCTCGCCGTTGCGGGACAAACCAAGCTCTTGAATGAGACGGTAACCGCTAAAGCGGATTGGATTGCTGATAAAGCCAGTTTTGAGCCGATCCTCGCTCATAATCTTCAAAAGTGCGATGAATTTATCGCGGTCGGTCGTCGATGGTAAACCCAATGCCTCTGAACCTCGAAATTCAGCGGCTACTTTAATTTTGTTGCCGTTCCGAATGACAATTTGCTCGATTCGTCGAGATGTTCTGTTCTTATTTTTGGCGTCATTTGCCCCAAAAAATCCAATTTGAAGCAAATTCTTTTCAAAACGAACTAGATCAACATCAACACCAATTGGCATTAACGTTGCTGATGCATGTTCAGATTTGCTTTTTCGAAGAGACATTAGGACCGCCGCTATTGTTTGTTGAATCCTATAAGAAAAATCAACAACTTTAAAGGATGTAAGACCTTTAGCATTATGCAACAGTAGGAAAACAATACGCTTACGTGTGAATCTTTACCACTACACCTCTCTAAACTTGCCAGCCAACCTCTCTATGCGTGCCAATAAACCTCTCAAACGTTGTGCCATCAAACCTCTCGATCTTTGCCTGTAAACCTCTCGAAGAGGTACCAGTGAACCTCTCGGATCTGATCAATTGATTGCCAGCGAACCTCTCGTATGACGTGCAGACTTTTCGTGAACAACGTTCAAGTATGACAAAAGCATAGTGCGTCAGGAAAGATAGCGGATCTTTACCCGAAATTGCCAGTCAACCTCTCGTCTTCACGTTGTTCGGTCAACACAAAGCCAGAAAGCGAGAGGTTCGTTGGCACACGAGAGCTGGCGAAAGCCAAAAGAACGTAAAACCCTCAATTAAGGTCCCAGACAACTGAAGTTTTAAGAGACTGTTTGTCCAAAAGAGCGCAAAGTGCGGAACCGAGAGGTTCGCTGGCAATCCGGCAATTAGAAGCAAACTTACGGAGCCTTTACCTAAATCATGTCAGCATTAGTTGGCACCATCTATTGCCATACCTGGATGGTCAGTGGAAATCTTCCGTCATCTATCTTCGCTTTTTGTTCGCTATAATCGCCTCAGTCACTACGCCTAACAATCCACTAACAACCGTTATAGCTGCTTAAACCACACTCCAAAGTGGTCGCAGAGCTATGTCTGCAGCCTAAACCGCCATTTTCCACCAAATGCAACGTAGGAGTTTACCTTGAAGAGCAATCTCAGTTCCCGCCTCACAGCCATGGCTTCCAGAACCTTCACCAAGCAGCGGGCAAAAGACACCGCTCGCACACTCGGGCCGGTGTTGCTTGCCCTTGCAATCTCACCTCTCGCCGCTCACGCCCAAGGCACGGTGGACGTAAGTGGCGTTACTTCCGCGATGAAGACCATCGAGACGAGCTGCCTGCTCGGCGGCGCACTTGCCGTCGTCATCGGAATCGTGTTCGGTGTGTTCCAGTTCATGGGCCGCAACATCTCCGGTGGGTTCATGGCGATTGGCGGTGGATTGTTCGCCGGAATCGTTATCGGCTTCGCACCGCAGTGGGTTTCTTCGCTCACCGGACAGAGCCTCTATCCATGCAGACAACCAAGCGTGGAGAGCCACTGGCGATCAATCAAGCCCTCAACAAACCCCGGCAGAAGCTCGGGTTGAGCTTGCCAATCTGGATGGGCATTGTGATTGCCTCGCTGATGGCTCTCCTGCTTCGGTATTTCGTTCTGTCCATCGTCATGTTCGTCGCGATCACCGTGATCTGCTCGGTCATCATCCGCAAACACCCAAAGATGTTTCAACTGTGGGGTCTGAGCTGGACCCAGAAGAGCTATTATGACCCGCGCAAACGCTAATCCATGGTTCACCGAGGCCGGAGCCGCGAACAGCATCATGCCCATCGTTCGCTTCGTCACGCCTACCGTGTTTGCCAGCAAAACACGCGGTTATGGCTTGCTTTTTGAAGTCGATGGAGCGGACGAGGAAGGGCTCACGGACCTGGAAATCGCTTCCAAGATGCGCGGCATCGAAGGCGGCGTGCGGGGCCTGACTGAAGACTTTTCGCTCTACCAGTACATGCGCGTGACCTCCGGTTTCGAGATTCCACGCCAAAAGAAGTACGCCGATCCCATCACCCAATCCTTTGTGAATCATCGGCTGGACTTCCTTGCGAAGACGGCCAACTTTCGCCGCATCGACCTCCATTGGTGCCTCACCCTGGAGCCCAAGTTGGCGTCTCCCTTCGCGGCCAGGCCGAAGGAGCAGGCGGACGAGAACGACCGGCTTATCTCCCAGCTCCAGAAGGCCGCAACCATCCTTGAGACGCACCTATCGAGCGTGATTGGATTGCGGGTTGTCCGCAAGGAGAAAGCCTTCAAATTCTTCGCTGAGTTGTTCAAT
>CALMVK010000267.1:2786-3067 GCA_937873145.1 uncultured Granulicella sp.
GCATAACGATCATCTGCGCGTAGGGAAGCGGCATGTGCAGATGTTCTCCGCGTCGAGCACGCCCGCCGCTTCGCAGCCTTGCCTCTACAACAGCATCACCAATCTGACCTGCGATAGCGTTCTCTGCACCACTTGGAGACCGCAGTCCAGCTCCACCGTCCGCAAGGAAATCAGCGCCCAGGAGAAGTGGATTGATTTCTTCAAGGTAGGCATCTTCCAACGTGTGATGGCTGGGAAAAATTACGCCCAGCTCGACAAGGGCGCAGGCGCAAAAGCAGCTT
>CALMVK010000267.1:3077-3333 GCA_937873145.1 uncultured Granulicella sp.
TCCGAAGGCGTGGACGACCTTGGTTTGGTCGTCAAGGAGCTGGGGAAAAAGGCCCAGGGTAAGTACACTGTAACGCTTCTCCTCTCGGCTCAAAGCGCCGAAGCACTCAGGGAAAACACCCCGCTCGTTCATCGCACCTTTGTAGATGCCCAGGCGACCGTGATCGAAGAGACCATCGGCAACCTCTCGGCCTTCTACGCAATGTTTCCGTTCAATCAGCGGTATAACGTCTTTTCCCTTTGGCTCGGGGAGGATC
>CALMVK010000268.1 GCA_937873145.1 uncultured Granulicella sp.
GGGATGGGGGCGAGGGTGATGGATTCGGGCGGCAGATGGTGGCGGGCGAGGGTGATGGCGATGCAGTCGGCGACGAGCGGGGCGAGATCGAGCGTGACGCGATGGGCGTGGCGGGCGCGCTGGCCGAGTTCGCCGGCGGTGAGGACCTGCTCGACGGTGGCGAGGAGTCGGTCGGAGTCGGCGTGCATGATGGCGTAGAACTTCTGTTTTTGTTCTTCAGAGACAGCCCGGCGCTGGAGGGTGTCGAGGTAGAGGCGGATGCTGGCAATGGGGGTCTTGAGCTCGTGGGTAACGGCGTTGAGGAAGGAGTCCTGGCGCTCGTTGCGGCGAACTTCTCTGACTAAAAACACCGTGTTCAACACGACTCCAGCGACGAGCAGGGCGAAGAAGATGATGCCCAGGACGAGGTAGGCGGCGCGGGCTTTGTTGTTGACGATCCAGGCGACATTGAGCGTGATGGCGAGGCCGGTGAGCAGGACGCCGAGGGTGATGGCTGTGGCGATGGCTCCGCGGCGTCGGGTGAAGTTCATGAGGGCAGGAGGTTCGTGGATAGGGTATACCGGCGGGTGGCTCGGAGGCAGTTTTGCTTGCGCTCTCGGGGGGATGAAGCCCGTCTGGAATGGAGTCTACGAACAAATTTGTATGTTGTGTAAATGGGCGGAGGGGGTCACAACTTGTAGAGGCGCGGGCGAATCAGAAGAGAAGAACCTTATTTTCTAGCAGGATGGAGCTTACCAAGATGGTAGATACGACGAAGATTGAAGAGCATATGGAAGTGGTTGGATCGGATGGGCAGCACGTGGGTTCAGTCGACAATCTGGGCATCAAGCTGACCAAGAAAGACCCGCTCGCGAACGATCAGCACCACTACATCAAGCTTGAGACCGTGGTTTCGATCGAGAACGGCAAAGTTGTGTTGAACATGCCGGCGCAGCAGGTACTGGGCGATATGAAGGTTGTCGAGAACTAAGCTGCTGGCCGATCTAGCCAAGACAGATGTAGATTCCTTCGGGAAACTATCGAATATAGGTGCCGGGAAGTGAAGTTAGCGCTTCCCGGTTTTCTTTTGCGCTTCGAGAAATCGACGGACGCGGTCGAGGGTGCGGGCCTTGCCAAAAACGACCAGACTCTCAAGCAGCGGCGGGGACTGGGTGCTGCCGGTAAGGATGGCGCGAAGGAGCATGAAGTTCTCCTTGACGGCCCATTGTTTAGCTTCCCCGAGGGCGCGCAGGGTTGGGTCAAGGGCTTCGAGGGTCCAGTCGGAGGCTTCAAGCGCGGTGAGCTGTTCGGCGGCGAAGACAAGAGTCTCTTCGAGGGTGCGTTTCTTGGGAAGGAAGACCTCGGGGGCGGGCTGGACGTCGTCGCGGAAGAAGAAGCCAGTGACGTCGCCGAACTGGGCGAGGGTCTCGATGCGGTCCTGAACGAGGGCGCCAACCTGTGCGAGGTAGTGGTCCGAAAAGACGACCTCGCGAAGTTGCTGCTGGAACTCTTCGGGCGAGAGCGCGCGGAGGTACATGCCGTTAAGCCACTTGAGCTTGACGAGGTCGAAGACGGGGCCGCCGAGCGAGATACGGTCGAAGGTGAACTGTTCGAGCATCTTGGGCAGGGTAAAGATTTCCGCGCCATCGTTTTTTTCGGTGCCGGCGGGCATGCCTCCACCCATCAGGCCGAGGAAGTTGAGCATGGCTCCGGGCAGGAAGCCGGCCTGGCGGTAGTAGATGAGGGAGACGGGATTTTTGCGCTTGGAGATCTTGCTCTTGTCTAGATTGCGCAGCAGCGGCATGTGCCAGAAGCGAGGCAGATCCCAGCCGAAGGCGCGGTAGAGCAGGACGTGTTTGGGGGTGGAGGAGATCCACTCCTCGGCGCGGATGACGTCGGTGATGCGCATGAGGTGGTCGTCGACGACATTGGCGAGGTGGTAGGTGGGGAAGCCGTCGGACTTGAGCAGGATCTGGTCGTCGACGTTGGTGTGGGAGAACTTAATGTCGCCGCGAAGCTCATCGCGAAAGGTGGTTTCGCCCTCGGCGGGGACCTTGAGGCGGATGACAGAGGCGCGGCCTTCAGCCTCAAAGCCGGCGATTTGGGCCGGGGTGAGCTCGCGGTGGGCGCCGTTGTAGCGCGGGGGGAGCTTGGCGGCAAGCTGCGATTGACGCATGGCTTCGAGCTCTTCGGCGGTCTCGAAGCTGCGGTAGGCGGAGCCGTTGGCAAGCAGAAGCTGGACGTGCTCGCGGTAGATTTCGGTGCGCTCGGACTGGCGATAGGGGCCGTAAGGGCCGCCGATGTCGGGGCCTTCGTCCCAGGTGAGGCCGAGCCAGTGGAGGGCGTCGAAGATCATCTGCTCGGAGGTAGCGACGAAGCGGGCGCGGTCGGTGTCTTCGATGCGGAGGACGAACTGGCCTCCACGCTGCTTCGCGTAGAGATAGTTCAACAGCCCGATGTAGGCGGTCCCGACGTGAGGGTCGCCGGTGGGAGATGGGGCGATGCGTACGCGGATGGGGGTGGAGGAAGAGGTGTTGGGGTTGGGCTCGGGGTTCATGAGATCAGGCTTGATGGTAGCAGGGGAGGGAACTCAGGAAAGTGGGTTGAGGAGGTCCATGAACTGGCGGACGGTGAGGATGCGGATGGTGTTGTAGGACACGAGTTCGAGCAGATGTTTGTCGCCGGTGACGATGTAGTCGGCATGGCCGGCCACTGCGCACTCGAGGACTCTGTCGTCGTAGGGATCATGAGCAACGATGCGGAGATGGTCGTGAGAAACCACGACCTCACAGAGTTGTTCAAGATTCTTTCGGGTTCGTGCAACGTAGGCGGCGGACCGCTTGAACTTTGCGAGAAGTATCTCCTCCAACTCATCGAGCAGGACCACGGATGTGAGCAGTCGAACTTCTCGTGGGGACAGTGAGATAAACTGAAGGGGTAAGCCACCGAATACAAGGGCGGAGACAAAGACGTTCGTGTCGACGACGGCTCGGATCAACCGAGGCCTGCGGTGCGAAACTCTCCAAGAATCCGATCCACATCCTCTTGACTGTTAATACCCATGGCTTTGGCGTGAGCGCGACCACATTCGGCAAGCTCCATGAACTCCTGCAGAGCCGCAGCTCTCTTTTCCTCTGCGTAGGCGCGGAGAGCTTCGCCTAGCAGTTCGCTGACAGTGCGGTGCTCGCGCCGGGCGATGGATTGTGCCTGGGTGAGGAGATCGGGAGGCAAGGTAATCGAGATGGTCTCGGAGGCTGCCATGGCAAGATTGTATCGCGACGGGGTATGTCTATTGAGGAGGTTTGACGTCGAGGGGCTTCTCTTCGGCGGGCTTGTCTGTAGATAGCTTGGCGGCCGCGGGATCGGATTTGTCGGACTTGTCGGAGTCCGCAATCTCGGTAATGGGTGG
>CALMVK010000269.1 GCA_937873145.1 uncultured Granulicella sp.
CTACGAACCAAAGGGTCGGAGGTTCGAATCCTTCCGGGCGCACCATACACAACTGCTCATACATACGAGTTTCCCAGCTTTTGTGCTACGGCCACTAGCCGCTTGTCTCGGGTCCACAGGCTGGTGTCGGCTGTCAGTCGCGCGGCCAATAACAGGTGCAAATCGATGTATCCAAAGCCAAGTGCAAACAAGCGATGAAGGTCGACGAAGTGAGGCACCTCGTCGTCTTCGGCAATGACTGCTTGTTCTAGCTGACGAAGCTATACGGGTTTGGTCATCCGTTGCGAGCGGCTTGCACCTGAGCACCGGAATCGGTCATGCTGAGGCTGACTATGTCTACCTTCGTCACGCTTTCCGAGATTCAGGCGGCCGCCGTCCGCATCTCCGGCACCGCGGTCGAGACTCCCCTGATCCCGCTGCTGCTGTCCACACTGCCTTTTGAGCTTTACGTCAAGTGCGAGTCTGCTCAGCCGATTGGCTCCTTTAAGTTGCGCGGCGCGTACAACATGATTGCGCAGCTCTCGCCGGAGGCCCTGGCTCGCGGCGTCATTACGTATTCGAGCGGCAACCATGCCCAGGGCGTGGCGTATGCGGCGCGCGCGCTTGGAGCGAAGGCCGTCATCGTTATGCCGGACAACGCTCCGCAGGTGAAGATCGACGCCACGCGTGCGCTTGGGGCAGAGGTGGTGTTCGTTGGTCCGGCCAGCTCCGCGCGCAAGCTGAAGGCGGAAGCGCTCGCCGCTGCGCATGGCTATTCGATGATCCCGCCGTACGATCATCCGTACATCATTGCCGGGCAGGCGACGTGCGGACTTGAGATTGCGCAGCAACTGCCGGATGTGGACCTGGTGCTCTCGCCGGTAAGCGGCGGCGGTCTGCTGAGCGGAGTCGCGTCTGCCATCAAGCTTTCTGCTGAGGCTGGTTTGTGCAATGCTGCCGTGCGCGTGTGGGGTGCCGAGCCGGCGCTGGCTGCCGATGCCAAGGAGTCGTTCGACACGCGGACGCTGGTCGAGTGGCCGGCGGCGCTGACCACGCGTACCATCGGCGATGGACTGCGGACGCAGTCTCTGGGTGCGCTGAACTTCGAGCATATTCTCCGCTTCGTCGACGGCATCGTTACGGTGAGTGAGGAGGAGATCTTCTCCGCCATGCGCACGCTGCTGACGCATACGGACCTGGTTCCGGAGCCGAGCGGCGCCGTTACCCTGGCCGCTGCGCTCTTCCATGCGCATGAGCTTCCGGCGGCCAGCAAGGTGGTCGTCGTGCTCAGCGGAGGCAATATCGAGCCTGCGCTTCAGGCTTCGCTGGTAGCCGAACTTGCAGCCGGCGGCGTCCAATAGCCCATGCGTGCTGCCGCTCTTTTCCTTTGCTTGCTGGCCGTCGTACCTGCGTTCTCCCAGAAGAAAGACAATCGTTCCGGCTACGACAAGTCCGCGCGCGCGACGACGCTGCATAACACGATCGTCTATGTTTCACCGGACGATACCTCGCAGAAGGTGGCTGAGGTGACGCCGGGCCACGAGATGGTGGTGACCGACCATAACGGCCCGTGGGTGAAGGTGTTTGCCAATACCGATACCGCCGACCAGGGCGACCCCGACCGGGAGCCGGAGTTCGGGACCGATGACAAGCCTTTGCCGCAGACGGGTTGGGTCAAGGACAAGGGCATCGTTACGTCGCAGACTCCGAACGGGGACGTGATTCTCTTCGGCACCGCGGCCAATCTAGAGGAGGAGGCGAGTGAGCCGCATCCGCCCAAAGGCGCCGCACAGGCTGCGTATATGCTCTACCAGCGCGTGAATGAGTATTTTCCCGACTCCCGCATGGGAGGCGAAGCGGCCTGGCGCGCGGCCGACATTCGCTGGCAGCTGGAGAAGCTGGACAACGCTTCCCTGCCCTCGGCCAAGGAGCAGGAGGCGTATCTGCGGCCTGCGATCTACGACGCTCCGCTGAAGAAGGTGATGAAGCTTTATCCGGGCACGAAGTATGCGTTTCTGGCCGCTTACGATCTGCTCGACAACAAGCTATGTGGCGACTGGCAAGGGCTGCCCAAGTGCCCCGAGATGGAAGCCAACCTGTACGTGAAATATGCCGAACAGTATCCCGAGTCGCCCAAGGCTGCCGAGGCTTTTTACAACGCGGTGTATCGCGAAGGCGTGCTGGTGACCATGTACACCGTGCAGGAAGACCGTAAGCGCGCCGACAATGCCGCGCAACGGACCCAGGCCATGGCCGACGAGATGCAGCACCGCTTTGGCGGATCGGACTATACGGCGCGGGCGGTTTCGATCGCGTTTCGCGTGAAGCAAGGGCTTTCGATCTACGGAAACGATCGCGATTAGCTCGTTATAACTGAGCCGGTATATCTATTTGGTGAGTATCACCTTAGATCAGGTGTATTGGTGACTCGTGACAGAGCAGCAGGATGATACGGGCTGATATGCGCAGCCTTCTCTTACGACTTGCGTGTTATGGTGGAGAGCTATGTTTGTTGTTCTCTTATGTAAAGCAACTATAAGGCCGTTATAACAGGTTGCAACCAAGCGAGAAACGGAGCATCATAAGAGGTAATACTAGAAATGGGTAAAAAGCTACAATCCGATTTTCTGCTTGCACAGCCTTCCTTTACTTCTGGAATGGCTAGCAATCTTGACTTTTGGGGACAATCCCAAAGTTATAACGAGAGTGAGGATGCAGCACAAGCCGATGCAAATGCTATATTTTCGGATTGGGCAATGGTCGGCCAAGATATAGAGGACGCTTTGGAATCGGCTCATTCCGGCGAAGTGTAATCGAGCGTGGCAAAATCCAAGCCGGATATCGCAAAAGCCGGTAATCCAATTGATCCCCTAACCAAGGGAAGATCAAGTGATTTATTAGTAGAGCGCTCGATGTCCATGTCATTTTCTGGGCCTCTACCGCCTCCCACCCTTCTTTCCGACTACGACAAGATCATTCCCAATGGAGCTGAGCGGATTTTAGCTATGGTGGAGCGCCAAAGTGCTCACCGTGAGGAACTGGAAGCTAACGTTGTACGTGGTAATGTTGCTGCTCAAACTAGAGGTTCGTATTTCGCTTTTATATTGGGTCTTGTTGCTCTTGTCGGAGGGATGCTCCTCATCTACGTTGGGAAAAGCGTATCGGGGCTGGTGGCGATTATCTCTGCAATGACCGGATTGGGTGGAGTCTTTATTTTCAATAAAATTGAACAAAAACGTGAACGCGTAGAGAAAGCAAACGCGCTCCAGGCTCGCAAGCGGCGCACCTAATCAGCTTTCAAACCGCAGATACTACAGAATTACAGCACTTACGTCAGATTCAGGCACATACCCGCGGGCTGGAGAGTGAAGACATCTCCTTTAGGAATAAGACTTGTGTAGTGTAGGTCCTTAGTTTTAACATTTTCCCAGCTAAAATAGCCGCATGGACCTCTTTCAAGTGATTGTTCTTGCCATTGTGCAGGGGCTTGCTGAACTACTGCCCGTTTCAAGCTCCGCTCACGTGGTCGTGGCTGAAAAGCTGATGCACCTTGACCCCGCAGCTCCGCAGATGACCTTGCTGCTGGTGATGCTGCATACCGGCACCATGTTCGCGGTGATCGCCTACTTCTGGAAGACGTGGGTGAAGACTTACTTTGCGAGCGCCGATGCGTTCAAGCGATTTGCTGTCCGCGTAGTGTGGGCGACGCTGCTGACCGGGGTGATCGGCTTCGGTTTGCAGAAGGTGATTGAGAAGACGATGTTTGCCGGCCAGCCCAAGGCGGAGATCGAGCAACTGTTTGGACGCCTGGACCTGGTGGCTCCCGCGCTGGCCGCTGCCGGCATCCTGATCCTGATCGCCGGCCTGATCGAGCGCCGCCAAAGCGCGCCGGTGGTACGCGAGTCCATCACGGGCAACTTCGGCAGCGGCGGCGTCACCATGGGCCAGGCTGGATGGATGGGCTTCGTGCAAGGGCTGGCGCTTCCCTTCCGCGGCTTCTCCCGCTCCGGCACGACGATCTCGACCGGCATGCTGACCGGGGCTAGCAAGGAGCGGGCCGAACGCTTCAGCTTCGCACTGGCCGTGGTGCTTACGCCGCCGGTCGTTGCGCGCGAAGGCCTTCGCCTGATGAAGAACGCCCATGCGCAGGCCGCGCTTGGAACGCCTGTCGATCTGAAGGCGGGCCTGATGTACAGCTTTTTGGGGGCGTTCTTTGCTTTTCTGGCAGGCCTGGTTGCGCTGCGATGGCTTTCGAGCTGGCTTGAGTCCGGCAAGTGGTATCTGTTCGGCATCTACTGCCTGCTCGCCGCCGCGTTTGTCTCGTATTTACACTTTGGGCCTATGCAGCTTTAGCTTCCACCCGCGTGTAGCGCCAAGCCCACGCGATCAGCGGCACCTGGATCGGTAGTCGTGCCCACAACGCCCACTCGGGAATCTTCGGCCAATGTGCATGATTGAGCGCCATCTGCACATTGGCCGGCATTACGGCGATGAGCAGGCCAACCAGCCCCCACGCGGCCGTCCGCCGGCTGAAGGGGAGAAATAAACCTGCGCCGCCCAGCATCTCGCACGCGCCGCTGGTCAGCACCAAGGCGTTTGGCGCAGGAAGATAGGGAGGCATGATGCGTCCATAAGCTGCCGGCATGATGAAGTGCATCGCTCCGGCCCCAAGGAAGAGCAAGGCTAGCGAGGTGCGTCCCAAGCTCATGGCGCCTCCGAAAAATAGGGCGATGAGCTTTACGCCCATCGCCCAATGTCGCTGCGTTCTGATTATTTAGACGCGGTTGCGTCGCGATGGTTTTTGACGTAATCGTGCGAGGTAAGAATGTGGCGATTCTGCTCTTCGAGCAACTGCCGCAGCGGGGCCGGCAACTCCTTGGAAAGGGCCTCGCTGTAGGTCTTTTTGGCGACATCCTCACCCTTCTCGGAGGTGGCCAGAAGATCGTGGTCGCTGGTGCCGAAGACCTTGGCTTTCAGATCACCCCAGGTGCGATGAAGCGTTCCTGCGGTTGTGCCTTCTTCGTGGATGTCCTTGATGCCATGCCGATGCAGCTCGTTTTCGAGTTCGCCGCGAAAGTTTGCGCGCTTGAGCGATTCGGCGAGAAAGTAGCGCTTCAGGATGTCATCTTTCAGGTGCTCGCCGAGGTCCGCAAAACCCTTTTGACCGTCTTCCAGCACGTTGATTACATCTTTCAGAGTCTTTTCCACATTAGTGTTGCTCATTTCGGCCATGGGCGTCCTTTCGTCCTCGAACATTTGTTGTGGCAGCACCCGAAGCAAAAAGCATCGGGTGGATACAAAATTTTTTCAGTAAGCCGATGACCTTGCACGAGACTGCAATTCGGCTGCCTTGCCAGAAGCTACACCGCACAAACCAACGCTTGCACGCTTGGTTATGGAAAGGATAGATGCGATGCGTCCAAGGATGGTTTGTATCCTGATTCCCGATCCGCTCGATCGTGCCGGAAATAGACGGTGGTCTGTTGTAATCGTGCAGGGAGCTCGGGAGTCCGCACAGAAGGCGTTCGACGCACACACGTCTCCGATCGCTCCCGGGAAGAGAACCGATGAAGCCCCTTCGCCTGATCGCCACGCCGACCCGCAACCGCCGCCTGAATGAGGTGCTGGGGCTTGCCTTGTTGGCCTCCGCCGTCCTGCTGCTGCTTGCGTTGTTCAGCTATACTCCTGCCGATCCTTCCTTCGACACGGTGGGAGCCTTGGCCCCGGCAAACCGGCCTGCGCATAACTGGATCGGTCCCACGGGCTCCTACATCGCTGACGCGCTGCTGCAGATTCTGGGTGTGGCTACGTTCCTGTTGCCTATCCTGCTTGCGCGTCTGGGTGTGTGCTGGCTGCGATCCGTTTCAGCAGGCTCGCCGGTGGCTAAAGTTCTTGGCCTGGTGCTGTGGCTGATCTTCGCTCCGGCTGCGCTCGCCTTAATGCCGGGCCATCTGCTGTGGCACCATGCATTGCCGGTCGCCGGTCTTGCGGGTCTGCTGGTCGCCGGTGCACTGGTGCGGAGCTTGAATCTACCGGGAGCCTCACTCGTTGTCGCACTGATGGTGGCGCTTTCGCTTTATCTTGCTACCACTTTCAGCTTCAACACGGCGCGCGAGTGGCTGACGGTTCACTTTGGCTTTATCGGCGCTCTGCGTGAGTGGTGGAACCGTCTCCGCCGCAAGCCGGCCGACGCGCTTGCTCCCGCGATGCTGGACGAGGTGGGCGAACGTTTCGGCGCGAAACGCGAGAAGCTGGACGCTGAGGCGCGCCGCGAACGCGAGGTGACGGCACAGGCGGCCGCCGAAGCCAATCGTCCACCTGTAAATACGCTGCTCTCCGGCCTGTTTGGCTGGTTGGGCCGACGCCGCCAGCGCGCCACACTGAGCGCGTCCGCGCAGGTCTCGACGGTGCCGGCTCCCGTTTCGGTGTGGCAGGCCATGCCGCGCACCAACGTCGATGCTGCTCCGGTAACGCCGTTCTCTGCCGCTACAGCCGCAGCCGCACCGTTTGCGGACGCGCTTGCGGCCGCAGCCGCTCCGCTGCCGCCGCAACCGGACGAGCTAGACGCACCGAAGGCCAGCCCGTCCGTGCTAAGCCGCTTTGTCTTGCGCGAGGAGGAAGAGCCGTTCTCCTTCGTCTCTCCTGCACCGTCACGTGCCGTCGCAGCCTCTTTGGACGTTGAAGCGCCTCGTGCGCTTGCGGCTCCCCTGCCCGTGGTTAAAGCTCCCGCATCCAGCTTTCCTGCATCTGCGCCAAGGCTCGTCGCAGCCGTGCCAAGGCCCGCTGCTTTGGCTCCGGTGCCTGCGCCTGAACCCATCGCAGCCGCGCCTGAGCCTGCGCCCGCGCCTGCGGCCTCCGGCGAACCTACCTTCGGCCGCCGCGCCGATGCCAACCAGAAGCCCGTTGCGATCACCGCACGCTCTGTCCGCGGCTACAAGCTTCCCTCCTCAAACCTGCTCTACCAGTCCGAAGAACAGAAGATTGTCCGCGAAGAGGCTCTCCGCGAGGAGGCACGTACGCTCGTCGAGAAGTGCGGCGAGTTCGGCGTCGACGGCCAGGTTACGCAGATCAACCCCGGCCCGGTGGTCACCACGTTCGAGTTCCGCCCCGATGCCGGGGTGAAGTACTCCCGCGTCACCGGTCTGGCCGACGACCTGTGTCTTGCCATGGCCGCCGAGTCGATCCTCATTGAGCGCATGGCGGGCAAGTCCACGGTCGGCATCCAGGTTCCCAATGCGGACCGCGAGACGATCTGGCTGCGCGATGTGGTGGAGTGCGAATCGTTTGCGCAGTCGAAGAGCAAGCTCGCCATCGCGCTCGGCAAGGACATCAACGGCCGCATCGTCACCGCCGATCTTGCTTCCATGCCGCATGTGCTGATCGCGGGCTCGACCGGCTCGGGTAAATCGGTTGCCATCAACGCCATGATCATGAGCGTGCTGTTCAAGTCCACGCCCGAGCAGGTTCGCATGATCCTGGTCGATCCCAAGCGGGTGGAGCTTGGCATGTACGAGGGCATCCCCCACCTGTTTACGCCCATTATTACGGAGGCCAAGCTCGCGGCGAATGCGCTGCGCAACGCGGTCCGTGAGATGGAGCGACGCCTGAAGCTGCTGGCCGCCAATCACGTGCGTAACATCGACCAGTTCAACAAGCTTTTCGACAACGGTTCCGAGTACATCTTCGAGGATGTGAACCAGGAGCCGCTGCCGTACATCATTATCATCATCGACGAGCTCGCCGACTTGATGATGCTCGACCGCTCGAACGTGGAGGAGTCGATTACGCGGCTTGCGCAGATGGCCCGCGCTGTGGGCATCCACTTGATCCTGGCTACGCAACGGCCGAGCGTCGACGTGATCACCGGCTTGATCAAGGCCAATGTGCCGACGCGCATGAGCTTCCGGCTGGCGACCAAGGTCGACTCGCGCACGATCATCGACAGCAATGGTGCTGAATCTCTGCTTGGTCGCGGCGACATGCTCTATTTGCCTCCCGGCACCAGTCGTCTGCAGCGTGTGCATGCCCCTTTTGTCACCGAAAAAGAGATCTCTGCCGTGACTGAGTTCTGGCGCGCTCAAGGGGAGGCCGAGTATGTCCAGGGCTTCCTGGAAGGGCCGAAGGACGAGAAAGATTCTGATACTGCCGGCGATGGCCCGGTCAACGGCGACGACAACGACGAGCTCTTCGACGATGCGGTGCGCCTGGTCTTCGAGTTCGGCAAGGCTAGCACGTCGCTCCTGCAGCGCCGCCTGCGCATCGGCTATGGCCGCGCCGCGCACCTGATCGACATGATGGAGAAAGACGGCCTGGTCGGCCCGGCCGATGGCTCCAAACCACGCGAGATTCTGAAGGCTCCGTCGTTTTATAAAGAGGTCGACACCGCTCTTCGCTAAGCCTGGGCCGCAACTGGAAAGATGCAACCTTGATGCGATGACCTCATCCAATCTCCGGTTTGTACAACGACGATCTTTATACAACGACGATCCAAGAGGAATCAATTTCATGAAAATCCTGCATCTAGACTCCAGCGTCACGGGTGAAAAATCCGTCAGCCGTTCCCTGACTGCAATCGCTGCGGAACGACTGAAGAGTCAGTATCCGGACGCCGAGTATATCTATCGCGACCTTGTTAACGAAACTTTGCGCCACTACACCGCGGTGCTTCGTATCTACGGCGATAACGTGGAGCAAACCACTCCTGAACAGAAGCAAGAATTTGCGCTCGGCAAGCAGATTCTCGAAGAGTTTCTTTCTGCCGACATCGTTCTCGTAGGCGCTCCGATGTACAACCTCAGCGTCCCTTCGCAGCTCAAGGCCTGGATCGACCACATCGTCGTGCCGGGTGTCACGTTCAAGTACGGCGCAAAGGGTGCCGAGGGCCAATGCGGCGGAAAGAGAGTCATCATTCTTTCTACGCGGGGCGGCCAGTACGGCCCTGGAACTTCTTCTGAGCCATATGATTTTCAGGAGAAGTATATGCGCGCAATCTTCGGGTTTCTGGGAGTTCAGGACGTGACTGTGATTACGGCTGAAGGTATCGCCCGCGGGCCGGAGATTGCGGCTGCAGCGATTGCCGGGGCGAAAGCTGCGATCGCCAACTTGTCCTAGCTCCGGTTTGTTGAACCCGAGCTTGTTCAAGCGTTAGGACATTCCCCGGGGCCGAAGAAGAGTTCGAATGTGGTCGGGCGGCCACTTACGGCGCTTCTTCGGCGTCTTACAAAAAGTATGTCTGAGTTTTACGTGCCAGAAGGAGATTTCTTGTGAAAGATCGCTTGCTCTTCGTTGCTCCCTTCCTACTTTGTGGCTCCATTTTGTCTGCGCAGCAGGGGCCGCCCGCAACTCAGGATCAGGGATACAGTGCAAACCGCCCGCATCGTCCCGACGCCGACCATGCCGGTGGAGAACGCAGGTTTGACGACCACGAGCAGATGCATGAAGTCATGCAGGATCTCGATGAGCTGGGCTTGCCTCCTGGGCAGTTTTGGTTGAATCCGGATATTGCTTCCATGATTAGTTTGACGCCGGATCAAGTGCATCGCCTGGCAGACGCCTATCTGCAAGGCCGGCTCAAGCTCATTCAGCTCGATGCTGCCGTGCAGACCGAAGAAGCCAAGCTTGAGCCCATGCTTGCTGCACCGGTTATCGACAACGAACGCGCACAGGCTCAGACGGATCGCATTGCCGACGCACGAGCTGCGCTTGACAAAGCGGATGCACATATGGCCTTCGCCTTGCGTGCAATCCTGACTCCGCAGCAGCTTGGCATGATGAGGACTGGATCCCAAGGCCGCGCCGGTTCAGGCTCCGGGCAGGCTCAGTAGAAGTTTGCTGCATGCCTTGTGATCTCAGCCAGGCCACTTCCAGCGGTGGGGTGTCGGGCTGAGATCACGCTCCACTCCCCACCCTGCTACGAACTGCATTGTTCTTTTCGAACAAGGACGATGGCACCGCATCCACGCGCGGTCACTCTCGCGAAGGCAGCTCCAGACTGTATAAGCTTCCCGTTCCCACCCGAGGCTGAACGATCGGCTGATCGTCTGGAGTCAGTCCTCCGAAGAAGTAGTTGGCCGTCTCCCGGTCGCGGAGATCGCCCAGATCTGCCACGATCTGTACGCTGCCATCCGGCACTGCAATTTTCAGGATCGGCTCACGATCAGCCTGGAACGCGTGCACATAGACGGCTTTGCTGTCTGAGCTCCAGACTGGGTCCGCGGCGCTGGTAGAAGCAAGGGGATGCCAGCGTCTTGCGGAGATGTTATAGAGCATCAGGCTTCGCTGGTCGAGCGTGAGCGCGGCAATCCATGCGCCATCGGGCGACCAGCGCGGGCTGAACAAGCCCTCCGAGTTTGGAATCTCCTCCGTTTGATGGGTCACCAGATCCATGATCTGGAGGGTGCGCGGGCCGCTTTCCTTGCCCATCAGCTCTGGCTGCCTGCCATAGACCAGACGGCGTCCATCGGCGGACCAGCTAGGATCGGCCGAGTTGCGTGTCTCTCGCAGCAGCGCCTCCGGCTTGCCCCCGACCGCATCGACGAGATACGTCTGCCACAAGCCATCCTGCTCGCGAGCCATCATGGCCAAGCGCTTACCGTCCGGGGACCAATGTGCCATGAAGACTTCGAGCGCGTTCGACGAGAGTCGAATCTTATCTGAACCGTCGGCGCGTGCCCGCCAAAGTACCTCGTTGGCGTCCGTCCAGGCGACCCAGGCATGATCGCGTGTGTACTCGATGCGGTTCGCATCCGCGAGAAACGCTGGTACGGCCTCAAAGCGATGCGTCTTCTCGACAAACTCCTGCGCGCCGAAGTGGGCATCCAGCCCCACGAAGAAGATACGATTTCCGGTAGAGGCCGCCGCCGGGGAGAGATACCGGAGCGGTCCGTTGGTTAGCTGAAGCAGCCGTTGCTGACGACCACGGCCCCGCAGCTCCCACAGATTGTCTTCCGCCTGAAAGACAAAGGCGTTGCCGTTAGCCGCCCAGACTCCGCAGCAGGCGGCCAGGTGGGCTGCCTGCGCGTTGGCGATCGGCCCCTGGACGTGGCTGGCTGGATTCAACTCCCAGAGACTCGTTGTATGCGTCACCGGGTTCATCAAGGTGAAGCGCAGCAGCTTGCCGTCCGGCGACCAGCGCAACCAGAAGGCACGTCCCGGCAGCCTGGCGTACGGGGTCGATGAGCCGTCTTCCTGTTTGTACAGCGTCAATTCGTCTTCGTTGGCGTAGAGGATGCCCGTGCCATCCGGCATCCACGTCGCGTCATGCGCCAGTACGCTGCCCACGCGTTGTCCGCTGCCGCCGCTCGAGGGCGCAGTCCACAGTGGCTGCTCTGAGACGGAGGAGAGATGGCTGCGCAGCAGCAGGCGCGCGCCGTCGGGGGAGATGTCAGCGAGGGTAGCGGAGGCCAGATCGTCCGGCATGGGAATCGGCTGCGCCTCGCCCGTACTGGCAAAGATGGCGAACTGCCGGGAGCGGCCGTTCACCAGCACCGGCGCCAGAATCCGGTCGCCTTCGATCGCCAGCGTCAGGAAGCTTTCGGCATTCGGAGGACCCACCGAGATTGGCACAAAATGCGATACCTGCGTGACCCGCGGAGGGCTCGTCACTGTTGACGAAGGAAGCTGGACCGCCCACCGTACCAACAGCACCGCAAGCGCGACCAAGAGTCCCAATACCAGCAAGGTCTCGCGTAACGACCACCCATGCAGCCGCCCCGGCCTGGCACTCTCTATCTTTTTCGGCGCCTCGGAGACGAGCACCGCAGGCATATCGGCAGACGGCAGCTGTATCTGGGCGGTGACGGCTTCGCTTGCCACGAGAAGCGGGCTTACCTGCAGCGAGGAGGGAAGCCCTGCCGGCTCTGGGCGCTCCACCGGCACCGACCGCACCGGAGCGATGAAGCGGTATCCGCGTTTGGGCAGGGTCTCAACGAAGCGCGGGTTTTCTGCCGAGTCGCCGAGCGCCTCGCGAATCTTGTTGATGGTGCCCGAGATGGCACGTTCAAAGTCGACGTTGGTATTGGACTTCCAGATCTGGGCCTGCAGCTCCTCGCGGGAGACGACTTCGCCCGGCCGTTCAAGCAGTGCTACCAGCACCTTGAAGGGCTGGCCGGCCAGTCGCACCCGGAAGCCGGCCTTCCACAGCTCCCCTGCCTGCAGATCGACCTCGAAGATTCCAAAGGTGATCCGTTCCAGTTTCTCGACCGTTGTCACGTGCTCCTCCAGGGTCCCAACAGCATACGCTTCGGTACGGAAACCTGGCATACCGCAGCAATCTGCTACTTTATCTTATTCATTCCATGCGGTTTATGGATGTAACGAAAAACAATCTGAAAGCAACCGGAAATCTATTGCTTTGTCCGATTCGAGCGGAGGATGGTCACGAACAGTCAGCAATCAATCCCTGTGCATGGAACAGGCAAACGGGATTACGCTGTCGAGGAGCCAAGTGAAATGACGCGCAAACAAAGATCGATCAAGATGCATAGAAAGATGCTTCATCCTCTTACCGGGACGCTGTTGCTGGCAGGCGCCTTCGCCTGCGTGAGCCCAACCAATGCAGCCGCCCAGGCGGATACCGGTCGCGTCATCGGCACTGTGACCGACGGAACGGGTGCCGCTATCCCCAACGCTAAAATCACGATTACCAGCGTTGAGAACGGCAGCATCCGCACCGCAAACAGTAATGGCAGCGGAGAGGTGACCGTTCCCGCGCTTCCGGCAGGAAACTATTCCGCCAAGGTGGAAGCAGCAGGCTTTGGTTCACAATCTGCGAAGTTCACGATCGTCGTGACGCAGTCGCAGACTCTTACTTTCAAGTTGGCACCCGGAGACGTTTCAGCCAACATCGATGTTTCAACGGATGTGCCGTTGATTAATACTTCGGACGCCACCCTAGGTGAAACCATTGAGGAAAAGCAGATCACCGAGCTGCCCTTAAACGGCCTCAACTCTCTCAATCTCGCACTTTTGACCCCAGGCGTGACTCAGGGAGCCAACGGCGAACAAAATCAGGATGTAGCAGGCCGACACGGCACCACTGGTGGAAGCGCCCTTTCCGTCAATGCGACCCGCCCTCAGGCAAACAATTTCATCCTGGATGGCGTGGACAACAATGACAGTCTTCAGAACGTGATCCTTTTCTTTCCACCTGTTTTCGCCACGCAAGAATTCAAGGTGAATACCAGTGTGTCGCCAGCGCAGTATGGTCGTGGCGGCGGGGCCATCGTGGTTAGCTCTACCAAGTCGGGCACGAATGGTTTTCACGGATCGGCGTTTGACTATTACCGCAGTGGAAAGTGGGCGGCAAATCCGAATTATGAGTTTCCATATAATGATTCTCCCGCCGGACCAAATCCTCACTACAACCAGAACATATTTGGCGGCGCTGCAGGCCTCCCCCTCATCAAGGACAAACTATTTCTCTTCGGTGATTACCAGGGAACACGCTTTCAACAGCCGGCTGGAAGCGGCTATGATACTGTTCCCACGGCCTTGATGAGGCAGGGCAATTTTACCGAACTCCTCAACCCGGTCCTCGCAAGTAACGGTGAGACCAACGGTGCGGCACCTTTCTATACAACGTACTTTCCAGCCTGCTACCCGAACTCCTCTACCCTGAATAAACAGTTTCCTTCTACCGGCAGTACAGGACAGATCTTTGATCCCGTGACCTGCACCCCCTTCCAAGGCAATATCATTCCGCAGAATCGCATTAATACAGTTGCACAGAATTACCTGAATGCTTTTCCGCTGCCTACGCGCACAGATCGCTTGATCGGAAATTATTTCTACCAGCAAAATCAAGTAGGTAAGTACAACACTTTTGATACTCGTCTGGACTGGAACGCCTCTCACAAAGATTTATTCTTCTTCCGATTTTCTTATGACAACACAAGCTCTGACCAAAACTCACAACTTGCAGATAACCCCGGGTCCCCACCTTTAAATGCTTCCGGTCAGATCAACTATCTACACGCACGCGGCTACGATCTGGGAAACACACATACATTTTCTCCTCGTATCGTGAACGAGTTCCGTCTTGCCTACAACCGCGATAACTACGGCTACACTCCACCCAACTATGGCAGCTCAGTGGGCGCAATCCTTGGGATCAAGAATACAACTCTGGGTGCTGCGGCCAACACAGGAGGGCCATTGACCGGTCCCTACGATGGAGCCCTCACCTATACGGGTGATTTCGGACCGTACGAAGTTCCACAGAACGTCTACGAGGGTACAGATACGCTTAGCCTTACCCGCGGCAGTCATCAGTTTAACTTTGGTGGAACGCTAATTCGTCGCGTAACGAACTACTATCGACCGATTGAAGGTAAAGGCGGCTTTTTCTATAACGCACAACTGTTTACCGGGTATAGCGAGTCCGAGTATTTGGCAGCCGGCGCCGCTCAATATCAAATTGGATCGCAAACCGGCTTCTTCTCAAACATCAACCAGGAAGATGCTCTCTTTGCCCAGGACGACTGGCGTGTCAGCAAACGGCTTACGCTGAACCTCGGTGTTCGCTATGACTTGATCACCTGGCCGTATGAGGCACACAATCAGCAAAGCTCTTTCAACGTTAATAATGGTCAGTTTCTCGAAGCCGGTGTCAATGGCGTCTCGAAAACGATTGTCAATCAGGATTATCTAAACTTCGCGCCTCGTGTCGGATTTGCCTATGACCTAAGCGGAGACGGCAAGACGGCCCTTCATGGCGGATACGGCATCTTCTACTTTCCGGACTATGGCGGCATTAACAATCAACTCGGCCAGAACGTTCCCTTTAGCGGAAATAACTACTTTCCCGCATCCAGCGGCTATTGCATTACGTTGAGCGGTCAGACGTCGACGCTGCAAGCGCCAGACTCCTGCGCCGGCTATACAAGTCCGGCAGCCGTAACCTCGCCGCTCCCTCTGCCTACCTCTGTCGCCAACTTCAACATAACCAATCCGCCCGCTAACCTAGCAGGTACTGCAATCAACGTCAATAACAAGCATAGCCAAGTCCAGCAGTATAACGTGCAGTTGCAGCAGCAATTCTCACCCAGGGATGTATTCAGTGCTGCCTATGTCGGTACACGTGCCGATCGTCTTTCTACCTTCTACAGTCTTACGGGCTACCACATCGGTGCAACAACATTGCCTTATGCAAACCAGAATGGTGGCATCACCTACAACTTGTACAACGGCAGCTCTCATTACAACGGCCTACAGCTACATTACGAGCATCGGGCGCAGAACCTGTTAGCCACCGCCTCTTACGCTTGGTCCCATGCACTCGACAACACAGACAGCCCATACGGTGGAACCCCGATAGCAGTCCTGTTGTGGTACGACCAGGCGGCTAACTACGGTAACTCTAGTCAGGACGAGCGGCATATTTTTAGTTCGTCGTTTGTCTATAGCCTACCGTTTGGTAAGGGGCAGCGGTTCGCTGGAAACGCAAACCACGTGCTGGATCTACTGATTGGAGGGTGGCAGGTGAACGATATAGTACAACTCTCAACAGGCCAACCAGTAGACATCCAAGCGGGCGGTAGTAGCCAAGATGTTGCGACCAATCGGCCCGATCTAATAAGTCCAATTGAATATCCAAAAAAATTAACTCAATGGTTCTCTACGTCTTCTTTCAGTTCTGCCATTCCTGATCAGGCAGCAACAGATATGCCGAATACACGTGTATTCACGCGCTTGGGAACCCTAGGTCGCAACGCGGTCTACGGACCGGGGTTTCGGGACATGGATCTTGGTATTCAGAAGAACTTTCACATCTTGGAAGGTAAGCAGTTGGAGCTTCATGGAGATGCATTCAACGTGACGAACACACCCAGTTTCGCCAATCCTAGCAACGTTCAGTCAGGAAACGTTTTTGGCGCCATCACAGGTGAGCGCAGTACAGCTCGGCGGATTCAAATAGCCGCTCGGCTGGCGTTTTAACTACTGCTGGGAGCGCGGCTAATTGCCGCGCTTCCAGCATCTTCTCCAAACCTAGCTCGAGACGAAAAGGCTTTGCCTCTTCAGGAGTCTGTTATGGCTGTCCCGTCCGTTCCGCGCCGTTTCTTTCATCTTTTGTTACTGCTCTGTGCGGGCTTTGCCACTGCCTCTGCATACGCGCAGACTGCTCCTATTCCCAGTGGAGACATCCGCATCCACTACTTTCGTCCCGATGGGAACTATGCCGGCTGGACGGTCTATGCCTTCTTTGATACCACCGAGCCCAATAACTTCCAGGCTGGCCCTGTTCCGGTAACGGGCACCGACAGCTTCGGCGCGTACTTCGACGTGGGCGTGACCGCGACCGCACAGAACGTCGGCATCATTCTGCACAATGGAAATACCAAGGATCCTGGGCCGAACCAGTACGTCGACCCGGCCACGCAGGGCAATGAGTTTTGGGAGCTCTCCGGCAGCGACCAACTGCTGACTCACCAGCCACCCACCGGCGCGGACACCGCGATTCCTGCCGGCAAAGCACGCATTCACTACTTTCGGCCCGATGGCAACTACGCCAACTGGAGCCTGTATGTGTATGGCGCAACCACCGATCCGACCGGCAACTTCTGCGTCACCGAGGATCAGTACTCCGGCTATGACAGCTACGGCCCGTACTTTGACGTGGGGGTTACGAACGGCTATCTCGGCTTCATCATTCACAACTGCCAGACCGGCGTAAAGGACCCAGGCCAGGATCAATCGCTGCTCATTCCATCGCAGCTTGAAGGCTGGGTGGTCTCCGGAAACCAGACCGTCTTCCCTCAACTCCCCACTGCTGCGCAGTTGCTTAGCGGCCCATTCAACCAACTGCAGGCGTACTGGATCGATGCCACAACCATTGCATTGCAATCGATCTACTCGAATAGCAGCTATACCTATGCGCTGACCTCGAGCCCCACGGCTTCGTTGCAGATCGCGTCGAACGGACTTACCGGCGGCACGTCCATTCCGCTGACGCCGTATAGCGGCACGCTGACCGCTGAGGAGCTGGTCCGCTTCCCGCAACTTGCGAGCTATGCCCTCTATAAGCTGCCCACCACGGTCGCTTCAAAGGCTGTAACGCTTGCCCTCAAGAGTCAGCTTGAGGTGACCGCGACTGCCTCCAATGGCACGTTGAAGTATGCGACCGGCGTACAGACGTTTGGTGCTCTCGATGCCTTGTTCGCTTACACGGGAAAGCTCGGCGTGGTGATCCGTCAACCTCTTGATCCGGACGACGGAGAAGAGTCCACGCCGGTAAAGATTCGCGTCTGGGCTCCTACGGCGCAGAGCGTCTCGCTGCTACTGTTCAACAAAGAGACCGATGCCGCGCCCCAGCAGACTTTATCCATGCAGCAGAATGGCGGCGTTTGGACTGCGAACGGCGATCGCTCGTGGATCGGCAAGTACTACCAGTTTACGGCGCATGTGTTTGTCGCGGCAGACCAGGCGATCGATACCAATACCACCACCGATCCTTACTCTGTCGATCTTTCGCTCAACGGCGTTATGTCGCGGATTACGGATCTCAAGGATGAATCCACGAAGCCTCGCCTGTGGGATCAACTCAACTCGCCCGCGCTTGCGAGCCTTACCGACTCGAGCATCTACGAGCTACACATCCGCGACTTCAGCGTCGGCGACTCTACGGTACCGGCGACGGACCGGGGCACCTATGAGGCTTTCACCGATCTGCACAGCAACGGCATGCGCCATCTGACCACGCTTGCACAGGCCGGTCTCGAGGCTGTGCACCTCTTGCCATCGTTCCACTTCGGCAGCGTGAACGAAGACAAGTCAACCTGGTCCAATCCCGGTAACTTGACGCCAACTCCACCCGATGGTCAGCAGCAGCAGGCAGCGGTCGAGGCGGTGCAGAATACCGACGCGTACAACTGGGGTTACGACCCAGTGCACTACATGGCGCCTGCTGGGCAGTATGCACAGGATCCTACCGAGCGCGTGAAGGAGTACCGCGACATGGTCGAGGGGCTGCATGCCGTGGGTTTGCGCGTCATCCAGGACGTCGTCTTCAATCACACGTACACCAGTGGCCAGACGCCGTCGGCCAATCTGGATGAGCTGGTGCCGAACTACTATCATCGCCTGGACGCAAACGGTTCTCTTGAGACTGGCTCCTGCTGCGCAGACACGGCGAGTGAACACCAGATGATGGAAAGGCTGATGATCGACACCGTGGTGCTGAACGCGAAGCAGTACAAGATCGATGGCTTTCGCTTCGACGCGATGGGCCTGCACTTTGTCTACAACATGGTCGATATTCGCAACGCGCTGAATGCACTCACGCTTGAGAAAGACGGTGTCGACGGAAAAAAGATTTACATGTACGGCGAAGGATTCCAGATCGCCGAGGCAGCCAACAACGCGATTGGGCCGAATGCCAGCCAAATCAATCTGTATGGCACGGGCATCGGCAGCTTCAACGATCGCATTCGCGATAGCGTGCGTGGCGGCTATATCTTCGGCACAGACTTCCAGGTGCAGGGGTATGCGACGGGGCTTTCGACCGATCCAAGCAGCTACACCAGCCAGATGACGGGCGCTGCCGATCAGCGTACCGCGTTGCTGAACGACGAGGACCTGATCCGTGTGTCGCTTGCCGGCGCGCTCAAGAATTACAGCTTCACCGACGCGCTCGGCCAGATCGTTACGGCCTCGCAACTCACCTATAGCGGACAACCGGCGGGCTATGCTGGGTCGCCGCTTGAAGACGTGAACTACGTCTCGGTGCACGATAACCAGACGCTCTTCGATGCGATCCAGATCAAGAGCGCCGCTGCGGACACGATCGAGCAGCGGGCACGTCGCCAGGTTGTGGCGATGAGCCTGGTGGCGCTGGCGCAGGGTGTTCCCTTCTTCCAGGCCGCGGACGATCTACTGCGGTCCAAGGACATGGACAACGGCAGTTACAACTCCGGCGACTGGTTCAACAAGATCGACTGGAGCGGCCTGGGCGATAACTGGGGCATCGGGCTTCCACTCGCCAACGTCAACCAGGCGCAGTGGCCGTTTGAGCAGCCGTTGCTTGCCAATGCTGCGCTGAAGCCCAGCCCGGCAACTATCGACCTGACCACTGCGGCATTTCAGGAGTTCCTGAAGATTCGCTACAGCACAGGCCTTTTTCACATGGCGACTGCGGCTGAAGTTCAGGCCAATCTTACCTTCCTCAACACGGGCCAGAACCAGACCCCCGGCCTGATCGTCATGAAGCTCGATGATGGTGGGAGGAACTATGGAGGCGCGCCGAATTTGGTGGTCTTCTTCAACGCCAGCAACCAAGCCATCACTTACACTGACCCGGTGCTCAAGGAGATCAAGCTGCA
>CALMVK010000270.1 GCA_937873145.1 uncultured Granulicella sp.
CGGTGTTTGTTCCGGTGAGTTTTTTCCCGGGTACGACAGGCATTTTGTATAAGCAGTTCTCGCTGACCATTGCCTTTTCGATCGCGATCTCGGCCTTCAATGCGCTGACGCTTTCACCGGCTCTGGCGGCGATCCTGCTGCGGCCGGAGCAGCATCATGGCGGGCTCCTGAGGCTGATCGACAATGGCATCAAGGGCCTGGGACGCTGGTATGCCGGCCTGATCACGTTTCTGGTCCTCCGCTTCAAGACCGTCGTTTCGCTCCTGTTTCTTGCAGGGCTGGCAGGCGCGGGATACATGTACAACCATGTGCCGACAGCGTTTGTGCCATCCGAGGATCAGGGCTATTACCTGTGCATCGTGCAGGCGCCCCCCGGAGCTTCGCTTTCGTACACGGCGGATCTTGCGGAGAAAGCTTCCACCATTATTCGTCAGAATAAGGATGTGTTCGGTACGTTTTCGGTGATGGGCTTTTCGCTTTCGGGAGGTTCTTCACCAAACTCGGGCATCATCTTTGCGCCGCTGACGCCGATCGACGATCGCACGAAGCTGGGCAAAGGACACTCCGCGCATGACATTGTGGCGGACGTTGCGCCGAAGCTGTTCGGGGTTCCAGGCGGCATTGTGGCTGCCTTTGAGCCGCCGGCCATTGAGGGCATCGGCTCCGTCGGCGGCTTCCAGTTTATTTTGCAGGATCAAGGCCGCAATACCTTTGGGGATATCGCCAACGTCGTCAACAAGATGGTTGGTTCGACGCGCGCGCCGGGCTCGCCATTGGTCGGCATGTACTCGCCTTATACGGCCAACGATCCGCAGATCTCGGTTACGGTCGACCGCGAAAAAGCCAAGGCAATCGGCGTCAGCATGACGCAGATCACGGCGGCCATGAGTACCTTCATGGGCTCGACCTATGTGAATGACTTCGACTTCAACAACCGCTCATATCGCGTATATGTACAGGCCGATGCTCAATTCCGTAGAACCGCCGCCGACCTGCGCCAATACTATGTGCGGTCCGATGCAGGCGCGATGGTGCCGCTCGATAACATGGTCTCGGTATCGGAGACCTCTGGGCCGCAGGTGATCTATCACTACAACCTCTTCCGTTCTGCTGAGATCGATGGTGCACCCGCGCCGGGGCTTTCTTCCGGTCAGGGACTTGCGGCCATGCAGCAGCTCTTTGAGAAAAACAAGCTGGCCGGCATGACGTATGAGTGGACCGGCCTTGCGCTTGAAGAGGTGGAAACTGCAGGCAAGGCCATCGTCATCTTCGGCTTAGGCTTGCTGGTGGTTTATCTGACACTGTCGGCGCAGTACGAGTCGTTCGCGCTGCCGTTTATCATCCTGCTGGCTGTGCCGATGGCGATCCTTGGTGCGCTTGGCCTGATTGCCTTGCGTGGTCTGGTGGACGATGTGTACGTGCAGATTGGCCTGGTCATGCTGATCGGATTGTCGGCAAAGAACTCGATTTTAATCGTCGAGTTTGCCGAACAGTTGCTTGGGCAAGGACGCACGATTGCAGAGGCGGCGATTGAAGCGGCAGAGCTGCGCTTGCGGCCCATTCTCATGACGTCGGTGGCATTCATCCTGGGCGTGATGCCGCTCTATGTGGCTACCGGTGCAGGTGCGCTGGGCCGCCACTCTGTCGGTACGGCGGTAGTGGGAGGCATGGTGCTTTCGACCGTGCTGAACCTGATCTTCATTCCGGTGTTGTATGTGCTGCTCAAGACGTTGCTTGGACGCTTCGGTCGAAAGAGAAGCCGGCCTGTCTCCGGGTCGGTTGAGACAACGCATGAACAGTCTGCTGCGGCGATGTAGTTGCTGGCTCACTCAATCGATGGCTGACGAAGCAAACCTCCCGTACCGATACGGGAGGTTTGTTTTTTTATGAAAGATTCATTGACTCGTCATATCAGCAACATCGTTGAAAGACACGATAGGGATATCAACTGCGTTTAGACCCATGATGGCAAAATCTGATTTGGCTAAGGCAGGTCCTATCTTGTCGTAGGTAGTGATCTATCTTTCTGAGTCTGTCTGAGGATTTCCATGAAGATGTTCTTTCACACGCCTGCTATGGCGCGCGTGCTCCTATGCTCTGCACCCTTAGGTGCATTTGTTCTTTCCGGCTTGGCAGCCCATGGCCAGATCAGCCCGGCCAGCGTACAGGGAACGATTACCGATCCACGTGGCGGCGGGATCGCCAAGGCCTCGGTCACGGTGCGCAGCGAGGTGAATGGCAGCGCGGTGACCAGTACAACCGATGAGGCCGGGCACTTTGTCGTCAACGGCTTGGTAGCGGGCCCGTATACCGTCGAGGCGTCTGCGACGGGCTTTACCTTGATGGCCAAAAAAGGCGTCCAGGTGGTGCAGGATCACACCGAAGCAGTTACCCTTGCTTTGGCCCTTGGCTCAGCCAGCGACGAGATCGAGGTGGATGTAAACGCGACTAAATCTGTGGCCGCGGCGTTGGCTCCGATGGATGCGCTACTGAGCGAGACCTCGGCGCGGACGGAGATCACGCAATCCTTTATCGCGAACTTTACCTCGCCTATCGCGGACTATGGGGAGGCGCTGCAGATGGCTCCGTCGACGTTCACCATTAGCAGCGACGGCATTGGCCTGGGGCAGTCGAAGACTTACTTCCGCGGCTTTCCGGATGGCGATTACGACATCGACTTCGATGGTATTCCGTTCTACGACACCAATACGCCGACGCATCACTCATGGGCGTTCTTTCCCTCGATGTTTTTGGGTGGAATCGATTTCGATCGCAGCCCAGGAACGGCTTCGACGATCGGACCGGCGCCGTTCGGTGGGTCGATTCATCTGTTGTCTCCTAGCTTGTCTCCGCTGCAGAACGTACGTGCAACCTTCTCCGGTGGATCGTTCAATACCTATCTCTACGACGCGCAGTATGACTCGGGTCCGTTCGGTCCGGGCAAGAAGTTCAACACGACGATTGACGTACACCATATGCAATCGCATGGATGGCAGACACTAAATAACCAGAACCAGAGTGGCGGAGATCTTAAGTTTGAGTACAAGCTTTCGCCGAAGACGGTGCTGACGGGTTACTCAGCGGTGATCTGGGTGGACGCGAACACGCCGAATTTTTCGGCGACACGCTGTCAGATGTACGGCGTTTCAGCGACCGGTGCTTATAGCTGTACAGCGTCGAAGACAAACAAGCTGCTGCCTTTTACCGGGGCAGGTATTAATTTTCTGAATACAAACAACTCTGATCCGAAGCTATACCTTAATACGCAGTACAACTTTTACCATGTGCCGACAGACTTTGAATATGTAGGATTGCATAAGGAACTTGGACATAACTTCGCGCTGGATATCAAGCCTTACACCTATAGTTACGATAACTCCGAGATTTATTCCAGGGCGACCACCATCACGGATCTGCCAGCAAGTGCTTTTCCTGCAGCGAACGGCTACGCTGCGGGAACATATTTCGGGCTTCCCGTTGCTCCCTGCAACGCTCTGGTCACAAACTCAAAGGGCGTCGCGGCTCTTCCTTGCGCGGTGGATAAGTACAACAGCTATCGCAAGTATGGAGAAACCAGCGTGCTCAGCCAGGTCTCGAAGCTGGGCATCCTGCGCGCCGGCATGTGGTATGAGTGGGCGAGGACAAATCGGCACCAGTATCCGACCGATCCGCTGAACCACTTTCAGGATCAGGCTCTGCCGAACTTTGCAGAGAAGTTTGTGACGGACTCCTATCAACCCTTTGCGGAATATGAGCTTCATGCGACAAGCAAGCTCTCGATCACGCCCGGCGTCAAGTTCGCTTACTACACTGTAGGGACGCAGCAGTTTGCCGATAACGGTTCGACGATCGGTGGATTGGTGCCGGCGGGCAAGACACCCAATCCGGCTAGCTTTATCACCAATGGCGGCAGCTACTTTGCAACGCTGCCTTCCGTGGCCGGTAACTATCGCCTGAAGAACAACTGGTCGGCCTTTGCGCAGTACGCGCAAGGAAGTATCGTTCCACCTTCGAACGTCTTCGACTTCAACCAGGGAACGACGGGTAGCTCGATTGCCGTGTCTGTCCTTCCGAAGCAGCAGAAGAACACGACCTATGAGGCGGGAACGGTTCTGAAGCTAAAGAAGGTCACTTTCGATGCGGACTACTTCCATGTTCATTTCGACAACGGTTATTCTTCTGTGACAACGCAGGCCAGCGGCGGCGAACCGGTCTTCTTTGCCACGCCGCCTTCCGTGACGCAAGGCGTGGAGGGAGAGGCAAACGTCTATATTGCCCACGGGCTAAGCTTTTATTTGAATGCGAGTTACGACAGCGCGGTGTACAGCGGCGGCAGTCTGAGTGCAACCTGCACCGTGACTTCGGCGGCGTGCACGGCAGCAACGGCTCCGGTAATCAATACCCCCGGCGGGCTCAACGTGCAGCAAACTCCTTCCGATATTGAAACCGAAGGTGTGACCTACCAAAAGGGGAGTTGGGATGTGGCGTTTTTCAATAAGAGAGTAGGCACCTTCTTTGTGGATAGCCCGAACGGCTATCACAACGCCTATACCGTAAACCCATTTACAATCTCGGACGCCTATGTGAACTACACCATTCGTAGTGGAGGACGATTCAACAACACGAAATTGCGGCTAGACTTTACCAATCTGCTCGGGAACAACAATATCAATGGAATTACGCTAACGAATAGTTCTACCCCGTCCACCTTCGTAGCGAGTGGTTTTACTTATAACAATCCCTTCACAGCGACAGCTCCGGTGCTGGCGGGCGGAGATAACGTCGCCGTGAATGCTGGACGCAGCATTTTGTTGACAGTTACCTTTGGAAGCTCCTTGAAGCGTTAGTGCCAAGTACCAGATGCTGTGCAGTAAGAATGAGGAATAAATACGGAGATTCTGGCTGCGCCAGAATGACGGCGTTCGTAATGTGCTGCATGGCAAGACTGACTTGCGTAGGTTGATCACTGCAAGAAAAGACCCAGAGAGTAAGCTCTCTGGGTCTCGTTATGTTTAGCAGGCGTAAGTTAGTTGAAGCCGCGGCGGGAGCGGGACTTGGGATCCTCGAAGTCGCGCTCGCGCACCCGTTCGGCGAATTGGCTCGCGTCCGTGTTGCGCTGCTTCTTCTCGGCCGCGCTGAAGCTCCGCTCTTCCGAGCGGCTGATGCGCTTGTGCGCGGTCATACCTTCAAGAAGAAACTCGGCTGCGCTGACGGTGAGCTCGGGGCTTGACCTGGTATTGATGTGGAAGGGAGCCAATTTTTCAAAGAGCCCCTGGATCTGCCGAAGCTCCGTGAGCGAGGTTGCGGAGGGCTGCGTGTCGTTGAGCTGAACCGATCCGCCCAAATTGAACCACTGCTCGATCTGCTGCGTGTTGACGGCAGGGAAGTGCTGGTCGAAGACCCCGGCCACGGCGCCGCGGATGATCTCACGGACGACGGTATCGGCACCCTTCATCTCGCCTTCGTACTCAAGCTCGATCTTGCCGGTGATGCCTGGCAAGGCCGCGTAGATGTCGCCGACACGTGGAACGACGAGGCTCTCGCCATGAAGAAGGGCGCGTCGCTCGGCGTTCGAGACGACGAGCTCCATGGTGGAGATGGGCAAGCGCTGCGAGACGCCGCTGCGCTTGTCTACTTTCTTGTCGTCGCGCGCGGCAAAGGCGATCTGCTCAACAATTTGCCGGATGTAATAGGGAATCTCGATCTGCTGGATGGTTTGATCCGGGTTCGGTCCAGTGGCTGCGTAGGAGCGCGCGGTCCAAGCTTCCTGCTCGGTGATGGCGATGCCTTCTTCGATCGACTCGGGGTAGTGAGTGCGAATCTCGGAGCCGATGCGATCCTTGAGCGGTGTGACGATTTTGCCGCGAGCCGTGTAGTCCTCGGGATTGGCGGAGAAGACAATGGCCACATCGAGCTCAAGGCGAACAGGGTAGCCTTTGATCTGGACGTCGCCCTCCTGCATGATGTTGAAAAGCGCGACCTGGATTTTGCCGGCGAGGTCGGGAACTTCATTGATGGCGAATATGCCGCGGTTGGCGCGGGGCAAGAGGCCGTAGTGCATGGTCAGCTCGGAGCCAAGCTCCTGGCCGCTGCGCGCAGCCTTGATGGGATCGACATCGCCGATCAGATCGGCCACGGTTACGTCCGGCGTGGCAAGCTTCTCGATGTAGCGATCTTCGGGCGTCATCCAGGCGATCGGCGTGTCGTCGCCCTTCTCGGCAATGAGGTTCTTCGAGAAACGGCTGAGTGGGGCGTAGGGATTGTCGCGCAGTTCGGAGCCGGCGACGTAAGGCGAGAAGGGATCAAGAAGATGCGTCAGGGCGCGTAGAATGCGTGACTTGGCCTGCCCGCGGAGACCGAGCAAGATAAAGTTATGCCGGGAGAGCACAGCGTTGACGATCTGCGGGACCACTGTATCGTCGTAGCCGACGATGCCGGGGAAGAGCGATTCCTTGGATTTGGCGGTCTCGCGGAGACGCGTAATCAGATTGTCCCGCAGCTCATCCTTGACGGAGCGGGAGACGGACGCTGCGGTGTACTGCGAACTGCGAAGGGCACCAAGAGTTGTGGGGAGGGATGCGGGATTCGCCATAGGATGAGTATAAATCTTTGGGAAAGGAGAAGTGCCGGCGCGCACGAGCGGATTTAGTGAGATAGAAGGTTGCTTTGCTCTAAGCCGCGCGTGATTCAGGCTCTGTAGAGCGTAGCAAAGCGGATTCGGAGATCTCAAACTCCTCCTCCTCTGTGGAGGATCTATAGGCGCGGCGCACGTAATCTTCTAGCAGAAGAACTGCAGAGACAGTTGCAAACGAGCAGAGCTCGCCGTAGATCCGCGTCTCTAGAATAATGCCGCTTACGAACATTACAGCGATCCAGACTGGAAAGATGTAAATGTAGTTAGCGAAGCGGACCGGTGTGAGACGGCTACGCATGACCCAGACGATCGGCAGAAGGTAGCCGCAGATGTTGAGCATGGCCGGCAGCAAGCGTGGCTTGAGTCGGAGCAGGTTTTCTTCGATGCGGATGTAATCCTCTGCATGGCTGTTATGGGCGAAGGTATGCGCGAGAAAGCCTTTGATGACGACCCAAATAGCAGCGAGGACGGCAACGCGCGCCCACGGGAGATGCTGCAGCGTGAACCGGCTGCGCAGCGACCCGGCCTGGTCGGAAGTCCCCGTAGAGGCGGCGTCGAGGAGATAGACCCCAATGAGGAAGAGTGTCGTCTCACGGTTGAAGGTTCCCAGAATCATCACGACCGTAAGCTGCCAAAAGCGACGCGTATAGATGTAGTAGAGGCCGGCGGTGAAGAAGGCAAGCGACGAGAGATCGTAGGGATAGGAGTAATTTGCATCGACGTGGACGACATAGGTCCAAAGCGAGACGGCCAGAAATGCCGGGTAGACCAGCATGCGGAGGAGCCCGCTGCGGGTGACGGCATTATAGAGGCGCGTAACGTAGATACCGGCGACGATGAAAGAAATCAGGCTTACGACGTAAAAGCCTAGGCTCTGCGGAGTTGCCGCGGACTGAATCGCTGGATCGTTGCTACTACGATGCGAGGCTGCCGCCATGAGCCAAGCGGAGTGGTGGATCGGCCACATCAGTACGATCGGCAAGACGCGTTCCTGAAATGGCAGGCGCTCGTGACCGCTGAGGTAAGCGGCAAGGTTGAGATAAAAGTGAGTGCCGATGACGTAAAAGCGAATGAATTGCAGGGTTGCAAGAGCATTCAGCAACCAAAGAAAGAGAAATCGGGGCCGCCGAGGGATCAAAGAAGGTCTCCTGCAGCGAGGCAAAGTTACTGCTGACGGGCGCTGCATATCATCTGAAACATAGTCCGCGGCATAAACGTGGGTATGCGTCATGCGCACACGCTTATAGATCGTGGAGCATTGCTGTTAGTTCTGATGCAGCGTGAGAGTTTGAAGTTCGTTCTGTTGCCTGTAGGCCTCTTTCCAGCCGGTCTCGAGCCTGGTCGAATCGACCGAGTTGCACCAGGAGCTGGGCAGACATCTGGTAGGCCGGCACGTAGTCTGGCGTGTCGGCGAGGATGCGGCTGTACTCCGTGAGGGCTGCTTCCGGCTGATGATCGGAGGCCAGCGCCATGGCCAATCCGTAGCGGGCGAAGGTATCAGACGGGTTCTGCCGCACAATCTCCGAGAGCATCGCAATTCTATCCATGGCTCTTATGCTAAGGCCTGCAGTGATCCGCGCAAGCAGGCCCGCACCTACCGGTACACTGAAAGCTATGGATCAGCAAGCCCTGACGAGAAAGGTGAGCGAGTCGCAGTCCGAGCGCAGTGAGATCATCTTTCCCGGAGACGCGAACGGACTTGGCAACCTGTTTGGCGGGCGTCTGATGCAGTTTATGGACCTGACCGGAGCGATGGCGGCCTCACGTCATGCGCGGGCGATTACCGTCACCGCCTCGATGGATCATCTGGACTTTGTAGCACCCGTCCATGTGGGCGATCTGCTGATCTTGAAGGCCAGCGTCAATCGTGCCTTTCGTACCTCGATGGAGGTAGGCGTCAAGGCTATGGTCGAGGACGTGCGGGAACAGAAGCTGCGTCATGTCAGCTCGGCGTACATCACGTTTGTGGCAGTCGACCGGGCAGGCGAGCGCCTGGTGGTGCCGCAGTTGCAGCTTGAGACGGACCACCAGCGGCGCCGCTTTGAGGATGCCGGGCGTCGTCGCGAGATGCATGCGGGAGAGACGCTGCGGCGCAGACGGCTGAGAGACGAGCTCACGGCCGATTGGCACATCTAAAAGATTTAGAAGTAATGATTCGATACTAAGAACACGGTTGTTCTGACCAGCCGGATGGGAGAAGAGCATGGCACCACCACAGGCAGCACCGCAAGGACCGACCCCGCTTCCCGGAATCAATCACGTTGTCGCCGTCGGCAGCGGCAAAGGCGGCGTAGGAAAGACGACGGTGGCCGTCAATCTAGCGGTGGCGCTGGGCAAGATGGGCTACCGGGTAGGGCTGATCGACGCGGACATCTATGGGCCGAATGTGCCGATGATGCTGGGCGTGTCGCGCCAGCCGAACGTCGTGGGAGAGAACCGGATTGAGCCGATCCGGTCACACGGGGTGAAGTGCATCTCGGTCGGGCTGATCTCGCCTGGGGACAAGCCGATGGTGATGCGCGGGCCGATGCTGCACCAGATCATCCGCCAGTTTCTGCAGCAGGTGGAGTGGGGCGAGCTCGACTACCTGCTCGTGGACCTGCCTCCAGGAACGGGCGATGTGGTCATCTCGCTGGTCCAAACCGTGCCGCTGACGGGGGCGGTGGTGGTGTCGACGGGTTCAAGCGTCGCGCTGCAGGATGCGCGCAAGGCACTCGAGATGTTTCATCAGGTGAAGGTGGAAGTGCTGGGTATGGTCGAAAACATGTCGCAGATGCGGATGCCGGACGGCTCGCTGCTGGATGTGTTTGGGGCCGGGGCAACGGAGCGGACCGCAGCCCAGTTTGGCCTGGAGTTTCTGGGCGCCGTAGACCTAGATCCTGCGGTACGCAAGGGCGGGGACACGGGTATGCCGGTCGCGCTGGCCGGGCCGGACAGCGAGCTGGGCGGAGCGTTCTACGCGGTGGCAGAGAAGGTGATTGCGGCGGCGGAGCGGGTGGCGGAAGGGGAGAGCGACGTGCTGGAGATTAGCTAGGCACGCTTCCCACTTGACTGTCAGCGTAAACTCTCATTAGAGGAGAGTCTTCACGATGGCCGACATCTCAGCACGTCAGAGAGCGATTCTCCTGAATATCGTGGCGCGCTACATTGAGACGGGAGAACCTGTGGGCTCGGGCACGATCGCTAGCCAGATTGGCACGGCGAGTGCCAGCCCGGCGACGGTGCGCAATGAGATGGTTGCGCTGACCGAGGCGGGATTGCTCGAGCAGCCGCACACCTCGGCGGGACGCATTCCGACTGCACGAGCCTTTCGGCTGTTTGTCGACTCCCTGGCGCCGACCCATACCCATGCGCTCTCCGAGCACAGCCGCAACGAGATCGACGCCCACTTTACGGACGTGTCCGGAACGCAGGCTGTGCTTGAACGCACAAGCCATGTGCTGGCTACGCTCTCAAGCGGCGTCGGCGTGGCGATTGCCGCGATGCCGGGCGGAGATCAACTGGAGCATGTGCACTTCTCCCGGCTTGGACCGGCGCGCGTTCTGGCATTGGTGGTGACGCGCGGAGGCATGGTGCGGGACCGGGTGCTCGCGCTTGACGCCGACCTTTCGCAGACGCAGCTTGAGACCGCCGGCAACTTCCTGAACGAGAACTTTCGCGGCTGGGAGATTGAGCGGGTCCGCGCCGAGTTGCGGCAGCGCGTGGAAGATGAGCGGCAGCAATACCATCGGTTGATGAACGTTGTGGAGGAGCTTTGGGCGCAGGCTGTGCCAAACGCCACAGGAGCCCGGCAGACGATCTATGTCGAGGGTGTGGCGAACCTGGTGGGCGTGCAGCCGATTACCGGTGCCGTCGACCAGGAGCGTCTGCGGGAGATGCTGGGCGCGCTCGAGGCCAAACAACGCTTGATCGCGCTGCTGAATGCTTATATCGATGCGCGGCAAGAGAGTGTGCGGGTGGTCTTCGATCTTGAGGAGCAGGCTCCGGAGATGGCCGGCCTGGTGCTGATCGCGGCTCCGGCACGGCTCTCCGGTGAGCACTGCGGAACGATCGCCGTGATCGGCCCCAAGCGTATGCGCTACGAACGCACGATGACCGAGGTCGGCTACCTGGCGCAGGTCGTGCAACGGCAGGCGTTCGGGGTACGGTAGCAGAGGGACGAGGGCGGCATGCGAAGTAAGAGTTGGGACAGGATGACGCGATGGGCCGGCATCGGCAACAATGGAGTGGACGCAGATACAAGCAGGACTGGAGATGAGACGGTGAGCGAGATCAAGGATGGAATGGACCAAGGCCCCGGCATGACAGCGACGGTCGACAAGATGGAAGCGGGCATGGAAGGCGTGTATGAGAGCGCCGAGCCAGAGCCGGGTTCGGAGGCCGATCATGCCGTGGCCTTTGAGGCGCAGATTGCGCAGTTGCGCGGCGAGCGGGACCTGATGACGGATCGCCTGGCGCGGCTGCAGGCGGAGTTCGACAACGCCCGCAAGCGCGAAGCGAAAGAGCGCACCGATGCCCGGGAGTACACAATCGGCAACACCATCGAGCCATTTCTGGGCGTGATGGATAACTTCCAGTTGGCCTTGAAGGCCGATGGCACGGCGGACCAGTTGCGCAGCGGCGTTGGATTGATTCTGAAGCAGATGGAAGAGGCGTTGAAGGGCCTGAGCGTTACGCCGGTTGAGACCATAGGCGCGCAGTTTGACCCTCGCATCCATGAGGCATTGGGGAGCATCGAAACCAACGAGCATCCGGACCACCAGGTTCTGGAAGAGATTCGCCGCGGATACAAGATTCGCGAGCGCCTGCTGCGTCCCGCAATGGTAAGAATTGCCTCCAACTCTGCACAGAAGAGCGACTAGGTGTTTGCTCTTCAGCGATGCGGCGTTCGCGCCTTTGACACTGACCTCTAACGACCGGGAACCAATCAAGAGATGGCAACAGCGAACGTGACCAAAATCGACTACTACGAGCTGCTCAGCGTAACCAAAACGGCGTCCGACCAGGAGCTGAAGACGGCTTATCGCAAGCTGGCGATGCAGTTTCATCCGGACCGGAATCCAGACAATCCTGCGGCCGAGGCGAAGTTCAAGGAGTGCTCGGAGGCGTATTCGGTGCTGAGCGATCCAGAAAAGCGCGCGGCTTACGACCGGTTCGGGCATGCGGCCTTCCAGGGCGGCGGAGGCGGAGGCAGTCCGTTTCAAGGGGGTGGCTTCGGCGGGCAGGATGTGGGGGATATTTTCGGCGATATTTTCGGCGAGATGTTCAACATGGGTGGCAACCGCAAGGGCTCGCGGGTGCAGCGTGGGCGCGACCTGCGCTACGATCTGTCGCTTGAATTTACCGAGGCAGTCTTCGGCGTAGAGCGGGAGATTACGGTACGCCGGGCAGAGACCTGCACGGACTGCGGAGGCACCGGCGCGGCCAAAGGAAGACAGCCCACCACCTGCCCGCAGTGCAAGGGAGCCGGACAGATGCGCTTCCAGCAAGGCTTCTTCTCCGTCGCCCGGACCTGCCCACAATGTGGCGGCACCGGCACGCTGGTGACGGATCCGTGCAAGACCTGTAACGGCCAGACGGCGGTAGAGCGCGAGCACACACTGCAGGTGAAGGTGCCGGCGGGTGTGGAGCAGGATACGCGTATCCGCTATACGGGCGAGGGCGAAGCGGGGCGCTACGGCGGGCCGTCAGGCGATCTCTATGTGGTCCTTTCCGTCAAGAAGCACAAGTTTTTCGAGCGCGATGGCGACGACCTGCACTGCATGATGCCTATCTCGTTTCCCCAGGCGGCGCTGGGTACCGAGCTTGAGATTGAGACGCTTGAAGGCCGGGAGTCGATCAAGATTCCGGAGGGCGTGCAGAGCGGACGCGAGTTCCGTTTGCGCGGCAAAGGTGTTCCCCATTTGAATGAGCGCGGCAAAGGAGACCTGATCGTGGAGGTGCGGGTAGCCACGCCCACCAAGCTGACCGGCAAGCAAAAAGACCTGATGCGGCAGTTGAGCGAGACGATGGTAGTGAGCAATGAGCAGCACTCGCGCGGGCTGCTCGATAAGATGAAGGAGATGTTTAGCTAGGGATGCGGCTGTGGGGTCATGGATTTGATTCGCTTTATGCGGCTGCAATAAAAGAGCAAATACGGGGATTCTGGCTTCGCCAGAATGACGACTTTAGGCGGGAATGGCTCTAGGAAAGCTTTCCTAGAGTGAGGCGCCCAAAATTGCGATCGCGGCGATAGCAGCCGTTTCGGCCCGCAGAATGCGCGGGCCCAGCGTGACGTGAGTCCAGGTATGTCCGGTGAACAGGGCCATCTCGTCTGCGGTCCAGCCACCTTCCGGACCGATGGCCAGGGCCACATCTGCCGGAATCTCAGGCGCCACACCGATTGCTTCCTTAAGCGATCTGGTTTGCTCGATTTCGCTCAGTAAAATGCGGGTGCTGGCCTGCTCCGCTTCGATGGCCTTCTTCAGAGCCACGGGATCGTCGATCAGCGGTACTTGGGTACGCCGTGACTGCTGCGCGGCCTCCTGCGCGATCTTTCGCCAGCGCTCAACTCGTTTGACGGCAGCCTGGGCAAGATGCTTCTCCGTACGCCGTGCGAGGACAGGCGTAATGCGCGCGACGCCCAGCTCGGTAGCTTTCTCAACGGCCCACTCGAAGTGATCGAACTTAAAGACGGCGAGATAGAGATGCAGCGGCAGGGCGGCGTCCGACTCCAGTTCTTCATGCAGCCGGAACTCGACGCGTTCCGGCGAGACCGACGTAATCTCGGCTCGGTGCAGGAAGCCGCCCGCAACTACATCGAAGATCTGCCCACGTTCCGCGCGGAGAACGCGTGCCAGGTGCGCAGCCTGATCGCCGGTCAGCGCTGCGTGCGAAGGATGCCCTGTCTCGGGCGAGAAGCTATCGGCAATCCAGCGGCGTCGGGTCATAGGCGGGGAATAGGTGGACTTCAGGATTTCGGAAGAGTGACGAAGACGCTCGGCTGATGGTAGAAGTCGATTTTCACTACAGCCGATCGGCACTGATCCCAAAGCTCCTTCGGAACGCTGAGGCTGAACAGGCTGGTGCCTTGTATCGAGGCTCCCGGCACGATCGCTTCATCTTGTAGTTGACCTGCGGCAAGCATTTGCTTCAACTTGGGAAAAGACTGTTCGCTGGTCGCGATGTCTTGTTTGCTAAGCGCTTTTTCGGTCAGCTCAGCACCTGTCTGGTCGGTCAGGGTCAGCGAGACGCCATCCACAAACACCGGTACGCGCATTGCGTTTTCAACCCGAAGCGTGGAGGCGATGAACAGGGTCTGAGCGACTTCGTTTTGCCCGACAACGATGGACTGTGCTTTCAAGACGGTCGTCGTGGGAAGAATTTCGGTGTGAACTAATTGGACGTTCACCGTCGTTACAGGAAAAAAATGCGGGAGGAGCGCGGCTGCAATCGCCAAGCCTGCCACGGCCAAAATCAAGGGCAGCAGCATCGATCGGCGCTCGGGCGAGGCAAACATCGAATCACGCACATCCTCATCCTAGCAGCGGCTGAACGAATGTTAGCGCTGCACGGCGTACTCGTCCAGCAGCACCGAGATCAGCGCGGCCGTAGGCACAGCGACCAATGCGCCCACAATGCCGGCCAATGCGGTGCCGATCAAGAGCGCCACCAGCACCGTAAGCCCCATCAGGTTGACCGAGGAACGCATGATGCGCGGAGTCAGAATGGCGTTCTCCACGTTCACGTAAATGACGTAGAAGATCAGAACGCCGAACATCTTGGTCCACGAGTCGAGTGCCGCGCTGATCAAGGCCAGTGAGACGCTAACGGCTGCGCCGGCGATCGGCACAATGTTGAACAGGCCCATCAACACCGCAAGCATCATGAAGTAACGCACGTGCAGCGAGCCGAAGACAATCAGCGAGCAGACACCCAGGATGAGCATCAGCAGGCCCTGGCCGAAGAGCCATTTGCTCATCTTTACTTCGGCTTTCTTCAGCGTTGCATCCAGGCGGGGACGGCTCCCGACCGGGACCAGGGAGAGAAAAAAGGCGTAGGCGTGCTCCCCTTCGAGGATGAAGTAGATGCAGAGAAAGATCGTCGTCAGGATGTCGAAGATGTGCGACAGCCAGCCTGGGATGGAGCTAAAAAGGAAGGCTCCCAGGGCACCGGCGAAGTTTTCGAGGCGTGCCCCAATCTCGTCCACGCCGAACCGGTCGGCCAAGGGGAACCGCTTCACCCGCGCGATCACCGAGGGAATACGCCGGGGAAGATCGGTGAGAAAGCCTCGCAGGTCGTTCAGCACGGGGGGCAGTCCCAGCGTCAAGAACAGCGTCAGTATGACCGCCGCGGCCAACAGAAGAGCCAAAACCGCGACCAGCCGGGAGGGCTTGTAGCCGCGTATCGTGCGCTGGGTCATCCAGCGGATAGCGGGCATCAGCACCACGGCAAAGAGCGCGGCGACAAACAGAATTTCCAGTTCTTTGGTCAGCTTGTAGCAAAGCGCAAGCAGAAGAAACAAGCCGGCACAGAAGACGATATTCGCTCTTACGCTGAACCGGTTGCGTGCGGCGTTGGATGGGTCGGCGGGCTCGCCCAGCGGCGGATCGGAGCTTCGAACCTGAGATAAGCTGGCCACCGCACGGCTCCTGCAGGGATGAGTCTGACTTGTTTCTGCTCGAGTGAGATGCAAACCGAGCCTAAGTTGTCCAGATTACCAAAGCCTCCACCTGTTGGATCGATGCGCAGAACCTGTCTAGGGAGACTCTGATTAAGTTCTGTGGCGGCAGTGAAAAACGCAGATTCCCTGCGGGAATGACAACAAAGAAACGTTGAGACGGACTAAATCAGAGGATCCCTAGGTCAGCAGCTTCAAAATGGCGCGCGCCGTCTCTACCGGGTCTTGCTCGCCGGTGGGAATCGTATGCCGGGCCAGCCTGCGGTAGAGGGGGACGCGCGCGTGGAATCGAGTCTCAGCCTCGGCGGCATTGCTCAAAACCGGTCGCAGAAGCTCCGGCGCGGCGAAGCTTTGCAGCATGCAACGGTCGTACAACGTGGGGAAAGATGCTTCGAGGTAGATCAGCAAGGTCCCGGGAGTCTGTTCCAGCAGCAGCCGGTTGGTGAGCGTCTCGGGTGCGCCTCCACCGAGGGCAAGAACCGTGGCGTTTTGCGCAAGCGCATTGGCCAGAGCCGTCGACTCCAGGCGCCGGAAGTGCGCTTCTCCGTGCCGCGCAAAGAGTTCCGGGACGGAGGCGCCGGTGCGAACCTCTACATGGGCGTCGAGGTCGAGAAACGTCCACCCGAGAGCCTCGGCGAGCAGGCGGCCGACAGAGGTCTTTCCCGCGCCCATGTAGCCCATCAGAACGACGCGTTGCACATGCGCGGGTGGAGCGGCCAAAGCAGAGAGCCCGTCTGCTTCCGCGTGGAGAGTGTTGCCGGTCATGGAAGATCCTTTCAAGCATTTAAGTGGATGCGGACAAACGAAAGCCGCGACCTTGGAGGTCGCGGCTGGAAGAGAGAGAAGAGTACGCTGAACGAATCTAGGTCCAGACGCACACCCTATCCACAGCCGCAGAACGCCAACCGTAGATACGGTAGCTAAATCGCGTGGCGGCAGTGGTCAAGGGCTTGAACATTCTGAGCAAAAGAGTACACCCGGAGGGCGAAGGTTGCAACCGTTCCTCGCACGCCCCCTCACTGAAGCGTGGCAGACTAGAATCGACTTCAGCCGGTGCACGGAAGGATTGCGATGGGATTGAGCGACGAAGCGTTTGAAGTGATGTGCCCGGAGTGCCAGGGCATGCTGAAGATCGATCCCGTAACGCGCGCCGTCATCGCGCACAGCGCCGCGCCGCGCAAGAAGACGTTTGAGGATATGGCGGAGGCGAAGAAAGCGCTGGCCGAGGCCGATGCACGGCGTGAGTCGGTCTTTGCGCAGTCCATGGCGGCGCAGAAGAACAGCGAGGACGTGCTGGCGCGCAAGTTTGCTGAAGCGATGAAGAAGGCCAAGGAAAGCCCGGTGACGGAACGGCCCTTGCGCGAGTTCGATCTCGATTAGCCTCGCCGTGCGCTGGCTCTCAAGCCCGGTCACGACGCAGTCTCACAGGCAAAAAGGCTAGACTGGCATATGCCTCCTATTTTGAATGCGCAGGGCATCTCCAAGCGCTTCGGCGCGGTTCCCTTGTTTGACGATGTTTCGTTTACGGTCCAGGACGGCGATCGCATTGGGCTGATCGGCCCCAATGGCGCCGGCAAGTCGACGCTCTTGAAGGTGCTTGCCGAAGAGGAAGATCCCGATGCTGGCGAGGTCTCGAAACGCAAGCGGGCCCGCATCGGCTACATCCGCCAGGAGTCTACCTTTGCTGCCGGCCTGACGGTGCGCGACGTGCTGGAGCGCGCCCTGATCGCCGGCAACGTGGCCGAGGCCGAACGCGAAGGCAAGCTGCGCGAGACCAGCGGCCGGATTGGATTTCCGGAGACGACGGCCGAAGCCGCGACGCTCTCCGGAGGCTGGCGCAAGCGGCTCGCGATCGCCGAAGCCATGGTCTCGGGGCCGGATGTGCTGCTGCTCGACGAGCCGACCAACCACCTGGACCTGGCTGGGATTGCGTGGCTCGAAGAGACGTTGCGCGCGGCTCCGTTTGCCTGCGTCATGGTCTCGCACGATCGTTACTTTCTTGAAAACGTAGCCACCGAGATGGTCGAGTTGAACCGCGTCTACGCCGAAGGCCTGCTGCGCGTAAAAGGCAACTACACCCGCTTTTTGGAAGGCAAGGAGCAGTATCTCGATGCGCAATCGAAGCTGCAGGATGCGCTCAAAAACCGAGTCAAGATCGAGACCGACTGGCTGCGCCGCGGACCCAAGGCGCGCACCACGAAGTCGAAGGCCCGCATCGACAGCGCGAACGAGCTCATCGGGCAGCTCAAGGAGGTCAATCAGCGGACGCAGACCGCCAGCGCCGGAATCGACTTCTCAGCGACGGAACGGCAGACCAAGCGGCTGGTCGAGTTCGACCACGTGCAGTGCGTGCTGGGTGATGGGCCCACGGCGCGCACGATCGTCGAAGATCTCAGCTTCCTGATCACCAACGGCGTGCGCGTGGGCTTGGTGGGGCCGAACGGCAGCGGCAAAACCACCATCCTGCGGCTGCTGCGCGAAGAGCTACAGCCTACCCGCGGCGAGATCAAAAAAGCTGCCTTCCTCAAGACGGTCTACTTCTCGCAGACCCGCGAGCTGGACGAAGCCGTAACGTTGCGACGGGCGCTGGCTCCGGATGCGGACTCGGTCGTCTACCAGGGGCGGGTGGTGCACGTGGCCAGCTACGCGGCCAAGTTCCTCTTCACCAGCGAGCAGCTCAACCAGCCGGTCGAGCGGCTGAGCGGAGGCGAGCGCGCGCGGGTGCTGATCGCCAAGCTGATGCTGGAGCCGGCGGACCTGCTGCTGCTCGACGAGCCGACCAACGACCTCGACATCCAGACCCTCGAAATCCTGGAAGAGAGCCTGCTCGAATACACCGGCGCGCTGGTGCTGGTAACCCACGACCGCTTCATGCTCGACCGCGTCTCGACGGTGGTCCTGGGGCTCGACGGCAAGGGCGGCGCCCAGCGCTTCGGCGACTACTCGCAGTGGGAGCAGTGGCGCGGGGAGAAGGTGGAGGAGGCCATTGCACCTTCTCCGGGCAGCGCAGCCGGGGAGAGCACCAACGGCACCGGCTCCAATGGCACGGGCAAAAAGAAGCTCTCCTACCTCGAAGCACGCGAGTATGCGTCGATCGAGCAGAAGGTGGACGACGCGGAGGCTCGCCTGAATGCAGCGCGCGACGTCCTCGACAATCCTTCCGTAGCCACCGACGCCGACGCGCTCACCAAGGCGCTCCAGGAGATGGAGCAGGCCCAGGAAGAGGCCGACGGGCTCTACCAACGATGGGCGGAGCTGACCGAGAAGGCAGGCTGAATCGCCTCCCGGTCAGGCGCGTCTGGCGCTTATGCCGTGAGGCGATTCAGGCTGCGTACGGCCGAGGCAATGGCCGCTACGTCGCCGCACAACGCGACAGGCACATCCGGCAGTCCGGCGCCCTTGGTCAGACCCTTTCTTAGAGAGAAGCCGCCATACGTTCCAATCGCCGCGCCCAGCACGCCGATCGCAACGCCGCCCACGACTGGCCGCCGCACCGCGGTCGCCACGATCGCGCCCACCAGCCCACCCAGCGTGAGCCGTCCGAAGAGCGCAACCGGGGAGGTACGGTTGGGCGTGTTCGGCAGCTTGTCCCCCACATACTCCCCTACAGCGGCAGCCGTGGTCACGCCGACGCACACTGGATGCGCGACCCACGCAGCCCACGTGCCCTCCACCGGCAGCTTGCCTTGGTAAGCAAACCACGCCGTAACGGCAAGCGGCGTAAACGAACGCAGACCCGCACTCACCCCAAGCAGCGTAGGTGCAACATGGGCAACGACAACGGATTCTTTCATCGGTAACTCCCTCGATCGACTTCGTTCAGCGCATTTAGATGCAGCGGCTGCGAAGGTGTGCCATGAAGTCGCCGATCGAAGCGCCCCTCGATGCGCTATTCTGCAGGCATCATGATCCGATCCTGGCCTGTATGCGCGTTTCTGTTTGCCTCCTCACTCCAGTTTTTAGCGGCGCAGCAGGCGTCCTCTGTCATCGTGCTGCGTGCGGCGCACATGCTGGATGTACGGACCGGGAGGCTCCTCTCGCCCGGCCTGGTGGTGGTCCAGGGAGATCGCATCGGGAGCGTGGGTGGAGTCTTTCTGCCAACGAATGCGCCGGGGGCGAAGGTGGTCGACCTCGGCAACATGACGCTGATGCCCGGCATGATCGACGCCCACGTGCACCTCTTCCTGCATGTCGGCGCTGAAGACCTGCAGACCGTCGAGGAGTCCGTCCCGCAGCGCACCCTCATCGCCATGGATGCGGCCCGCGCGGACCTCATGGCCGGCTTTACCGCAGAGCGCGACATGGGCACCGAAGGCGCAGGCTCGGCCGACACCGCCATCCGCGAGGCCATCAACAGCGGCCTCTTCCCCGGCCCGCGCATGCGCATGAGCGGCAACGCCATCGACCTGCTCGGCGGCCATGAGGACGCTATCGACTTCAACCCGGCCCAGCACATCCTCTCAAACGCCGACTATGCCAATTCCTCCGGCGAGATCGTCAAGGTCATCCGCGAGCAGCGCAAGGAGGGCGCCGACTTCACCAAGATGTACGAGACCGGGCGCGATCACTTCGCCGACGGCGTCTTCACCACGCCTTACCAGTTCACCGAGGCCGAGCTGCGCGCGGGCGTCGCGGAAGCCGCACGCTTCGACCCCCGGCCTGGGCATGGCGTCGCCGTACATGCCACCGGGGAGCCCGGCACCGGGTACGCGGTCGCGGCCGGCGTGATGTCGGTCGACCACGCCTACCAGCTCAGCGATCAGACCATGCGCGCCATGCGGGACAAAAACATCCCCGCCGTGCCAACCTTCGCCATCAGCGAGTACTTTGCGGACCACGCCTCCTCGCCCGAGGTCGCGGCGCACCGCAAGGCGGAGCAGGCCTTTCACGCGGCGGAGTTCAAAAAGCAGCTCGCGGCGGGTGTGCCCATGGCCGTAGGCTCGGACGTAGGGCCGTTCCCGCACGGCACTCAGGCGCGCGAGCTCCAGCTTATGGTCGCCTATGGCATGTCCGCGCCGGACGTGCTGAAGGCAGACCTGCTGAACGGAGCCAAGCTGCTCGGTTGGGAAGGCCAGGTCGGCGAGCTCAAGCCCGGCTTCTACGCCGACATTATCGCCGTGCCGGGCGATCCGACCGAAGACATCTCGGTGGTCACCAAGGTCGGCTTCGTCATGAAGAACGGCGTCATCTACCGCCAGCCGTAGCTACTTCTCGTCGGCCGTCGGCCCGAAGGTGTTGGGAACGGGAACTTCCAGCAGGCGCAGATAGACTCCCAACTGCGCACGGTGGTGGATCATGTGGTTCAGCAATGCGTTGCGGTAGACCTGGTAGCGGGACATCGAGAAGATAATTTTTCCCTGGCGGCTGAGCGTGAAGGTCTCGGCAAAGGCCTCGTCCGAGGTCTGCTTGAGCGCCTCCACAGACTTTGCGGCGAGCTCTTCGAAGTCCGCCAGCAGCTTGTCTTTCGTCTCCATGCGCAGAATCCTGCGCGGATCGTTCGGCCCTCCGGCGTCAACGGACGGCAGTGTCAGGAAAAGAGCGATAAAGCCCACCAGCTCCGCGGTGTGGCCCGCCAGACGGCTCAGAGGCATCGACCGCTCGTGCGACTTGAAGTCGTTTCGTCCATCCGGTACGTTGACGAGCATCTTGCGCGTCTTCTCGATCTCGGCTTCAAGCTCTGGCAGCAGCAGTTCACTCAGTTTCATGGATCCTCTTCTGGTGGCTAGATGCCGGTTGTGTTGAAGCCGCAGTCGACAAAGGTGACCTCACCGGTAATGCCGCTGGCGAGCGGGCTTGAGAGGAACGCGGCGGTGTTACCGACTTCGAGCGCGTCTACATTGCGGTGCAGCGGAGAACGCTGTTCGACGGCGGTGAGAATCGAGGAGAAGTCGCCGATGCCGCGCGCGGCCAACGTCTTGATGGGGCCGGCGGAGATGGCATTGACACGGATGCCCTTCGAGCCAAGCGACGCGGCAAGGTAGCGGACGGTCGACTCAAGCGCAGCCTTGGCCACGCCCATCACGTTGTAGTTCGGAAAAACCTTCTCCGCGCCATAGTAGGTCAAGGTGAGAATGCTGCCGCCCTCGGTCATCAAGGGTGCCGCTGCACGCGCCAGCGCAATCAGCGAGTAGACGCTGACATCCTGCGCGATGCGGAACTCCTCGCGTTTGGTTTGCAGAAAATCGTTTTTAATAGCATCTGCGGGAGCGAAGGCCACGGCGTGAACCAGAATGTGGATCGTTGTATAGGCCTCGGCGATGCGGGCGAACACCGCTTCGATCTGCTCGTCGTGGGCGACGTCGCACTGAAACGTTTTGGCGTCGGGCAGCTCGGCGGCCAGTGTCTCCGCGTCGCGCTGCAGGCGCTCGGATTGATAGCAGATGGCAAGCGACGCGCCAGCCTCCGAAAGCTTCTGGCAGACCGCCCAGGCGATGCTGCGTTTATTGGCCAGGCCGAAGACGACGGCGACTTTGCCCTTCAGATCGATCATTCTACGGGTGAACTCCTCAAGGTTTTCCGTCGTTCAGGATAGCAGCCTAGGCCCGCAGAAAGTCGTACTGCTCGTCGGTAAGCGGAACCACCGAAAGGCGAAACTGGCGGAAGAGGATGGAATCGGCAAAGACTGCGGCGTCGCGCAGCTCGGCCAGCGGCTTTTCACGCTTCAGGCGCTTGCCGGCCTTGATGACCACCTTGGGGTTCTTTGGGTCGGCGGCGTCCACCGAGACCACCGCAGCCGTGCCCACCACGGCTTTGCCGGTATTCGAGTGATAGATCACCAACTTCTCACCCTTCTTCATGCCGCGCAGCAGAAGCAGCGCCTGGTTGTTGGAGATGCCATCCCACACCGTCTCGCCATCGCGCAGCAGGTCGTCGAAGGAATACTTCTCGGGCTCGGTCTTCAGCAGAAAGGGCATAGGATCAGCCTACCTCAGCGAAGCCACAGGATTTCGCCGCAAAGACTCAGGAGCTCCGGCCCACGTTGGCCGATCCGCAAATGCCTCTCACGCCAATCCACT
>CALMVK010000271.1 GCA_937873145.1 uncultured Granulicella sp.
AGACGAGGCTGCGACGTGGATCAGCCGAGGAATCTCGCGAAGAGCGTGACGGTGGAATGAACATCTTCTTTATTGTGACAAGTAGTAAAACGACTGCGGGGCGATTCCACGGGGATGAACGTCTCTCAAGGACATCGATTGCTTGTACAATTTTGGGTCTTGGACACCTATCGCGAAAGCTTTGGAGCGTCCTGTGAAATATTCCTCAAAGTTGCTTTTACTAATTCCGGAAAAGCCTTTCGTTTTTCTCCACACCTTCGAAGGCTCACTCTCGATTATTTCGCTTATTGTAAACTCGCCAATGACTTTTCCCACCGGCAGTGTGGCATAGACAACTACTGTTGTGACTTGATTCCTAAAAACTTTTTTCCTGAATTCAAACCGTTTTGAGCCATCAAAAATGCGATCTGCATATTCTGGCTTAATCGACAATAAGACTCTCATTCACCTCGCCTTTCGCCAGTATGGCTCTAAATTGCTCCTTTGACAGCTCGAAGAATCCCCAATACTGGTCTGAGGTAAGACCTATCTCTTCTATCAAGATCTTTCGAGTTGGTCTCCGTTTTAGAGCGAAGTTATAAGTAAAACGTATTACGAACGGATACTTGCCGTTCTTATAGAAGCTTTGTAGCTCGCTGGTTTCAAACACAGAAAATGGTGCGCAATAGGCCAAGAAGTCTGCTTCTGTTAAGAAGGTGTTGATGTTTCGAAACTCTTCTACTACACACACCGAAGTAACTACAGAACGGTAATATGCAGCGCTTTGTTGGTCCGAAGTGCGATAGATTACAAAAATGTCACCCGGGCGCATTGCGTCTACGCCGCCCATTGCTGTTAGGTAAACCTTTTGAATGCTGTTTGCGTGGGACACGTCTTGAATGATGTCCGTGTTCTCATTTGCGAGAATGGAATCAGGCAATAACCGGGTGTGCCATTTTGGGTAGAGGGCCATCAAGTAGATGCGTTTGTCTAAACGAACTAGTGGATAGTTCTGCTCTAGATTGCCGTCCCTCTACTGCATTGATCTCACCAGCACTAACTCAGTACCGTTTGCAGTAGCTTTCGTTCCCACTTGTCGAAAGCCGTAACGAACCAAAAGCGCTAGAAGAAAAGCGTGCTTTTCGAAGATGGTGACGTAGACCTCTTTGCTTCTTTCATAGATGGCATGATCAAAGATTTTTTTTACAAAACGGCCTCCAAGCTTAGTCCCGTGCGCATCGATCTTGAAGGTGCCAACCTTAAGACGGTTTGCAGGCGGCATTGGTGGATCGACGTCAAGAATTGCTTCATCTTCACGTTTCAAGTACAGAAAACCATCAAGGGTTCCGTCCGGATTCGTGTGGACGTAAGCTCGATTGTGAGATTTCTTCTTGAACCATTGCTCAAATTCCGCGTAGTCATGCTTCAAGCTGTTGAAGAACGTGTCGTCCAAGGAAACCTGGTGGAACTCTAAGTATTTCAGGTCCATGTTTCTCGCCTCAGAAGAATGACCTGAGTATTCCATATGGCCTCGAGCCAGTCGTTGTCAACGCTGCAGTTAGTCGGTAACCAGGAAGGTACGTACGGCAGGCAAGGTTGATCAGGTAATCCACATAACCCTTCACGACTGGTAAACAACTCCGTGCCCCATTCATCGCAGTCTCACCGCGGTGAGTGGGTTGCCACCCCAAACTCCCGAGTGACGATCTCTCCATGCCCTACGGCCTGAGACGCTTCCACCAAGCCGAAACCCTCCACTTCCTCACATTCAGCTGTTACCACCGTCTCCCTACCTCTCCGACCCAGCCCCAAGCACCTCACCGAACTCCTACTCGAACAAACCCGAGCCCGTCACAACGCTCGCCGCATGTATGCAAACCAGTCGCCTACGTCCTCATGCCCGAGCACGTCCACCTTCTCATTCACTAGGCCCCAAACATCCCAGCGGATTAAGTCATTCTCCTTACACCGGCCCGTCAAGCCTGTTCCGTAAGCTGCGCCAGCAATAGCAGCTTGCAAAGCGGCATAGTACGGCTCCCGGTTCTCCCGGATACGCTCCGGAACGATCTTGTTTCCCGGCAGAAGCCGGCCTTGCTTCATGCAGATAAGGTGCTAGCAGGTAGCCCGTGCTGTTCTTCCGTTGCCTTCAACGAAGGGATGGATCCAATTCATCCGCCAAAGCGCATACGCCGGCAGCACCAGAGGATCGTCAATGATGGACCAACTCTCATACACGACCGAAAGAAACCGGTCCATCTCGTCCGGGACATCGTCATAGTGCGGAGGGATGTGACTTCCGACATAGATCGAATCTTACGGTAGCGGCTCCGAACTGTGCAATGTTGGCTACCGCAGCCGAGTTGAGGCTCCACAACGTGTACTTGTCGAATGCCTCGATGCCCTTCCGCAAGCCGACCTGAACACAGGAGGTCAGCAGGTCGTACTGGCGCAACAGATTCCTATCCTGAATCGTTGCAAAGAATTCCGGATCGTCCGCCTCTCGAACTGACATCCTGAGAGCTAGCCCTTCGCTTCGGCTGCCTGCCGATTCTCAAAACTCATGTACTGGGAAGCCAATCGAACCCGCTCCTTGGTCACCGACTCGGAACCGAGCGCGTTCCCGTATGCGAAGCTGATTCGCTGCTCACGCAACTGCTCTTCCGTGACAGGAACGTTGCGTG
>CALMVK010000272.1 GCA_937873145.1 uncultured Granulicella sp.
TCTGCCCGCACCTGCTCACCATCCGCCCCATGGTCATGCCCGGCGAGTCCAAAATCACGGTCACCATCGAGGGCCCACCCAACCAGATCGTCCTCACCATCGACGGCCAGGAAGCAGTCGACCTAGAGCTAGGCGACGAAGTCCAGTGCCGCCGCTCCACCTCCTCGGTCCGTCTCCTGCGCCTCCGCCCCAACGGCCTCTTCAACGTCCTCCGCAGCAAACTGAAGTGGGGCGTCCGCTAGCTCATTGCCCGTTGTTATAGCTCTTACTTACCTTAGCCGTCATTCTGGCGAAGCTAGAACCAGTTAGCCTTTTCTCCCTCGTCATAGCGCTTAATCATCAGTGTCGTCATTCTGGCTAAAGCCAGAATCTCCATATTTGTCTTCTTTCGCAATACACCCTTTAAGTGGATTTATAGGTACGGCTCCAGCCATCTAGCTGCTTCAACCACCATACTTGCAGGTATAGTCGAGATCCGATATAGTCGCTTTCAGACTATAAGCAGATGAAATCCGACAAGCCAGCCACGCCGCTTCCGACCGCCGCACAATATATCCTCCTCGCCCTGGCGGGTAGAGATTTGCATGGGTATGGAATCGTCCAGGAGGTTACTGAACTCAGCGGCGGCACCTACCGTATCGGGCCCGGAACACTCTATGACAACCTGAAGAAGTTGATGGCCGGGGGACTCGTGAGCGATGCGCGGCGTGCTGCGAACGAAGAAGATGAACGACGCTTCTACAAGATCACGACGACCGGCCGTAAAGTCTTAGCCGCTGAGATTTCACGGCTTGAGAACATCGTTGCTGCGCATTCTCGCTTGCGGAAACCGAAAACTGTATGAAGTCTTTTGTCCGCTATGTCTTTGGCTTTCTCGTACGGCTCCATCCGCCGGAATTTCAGCGCGAATTCGGTGTTGAAATGCTTTGGATCTTCGACGAGAGCATAGCCGGTCTCAAGCCCGGAACAAGCTCCCTTAATGTTTGCATTTGTCTGTTGTGCGATGCCTTTCGTTCGGCTCTTCTGCAACGGCTCATGCGCGAGCAAAAAAAGATCGAAGCTGATGCGACGATGTTTGTTCAAATAGGTTCCTTTGGCCTGATAAGTCGCGCAGTGCAGATAACGTTCCTCGTAGTTGCTTGCCTATGTACAGCCTTCAACATTGTTCTTTTTCTGTACATGGTGAAGCCGAGGATGTAGCGAAGCTGATCTCGAGCAGCACCCACCAACTCTTACGGGAGAGTCTCTATGAGAATTCAGTCGACAAATTTATATCTTTCGATCATCCTGCTCTCTTCCTTTGCCATGCTGCGCGCCCAGAATGCATCGAAGACGATTCAAGACACTTCACCGCATCGGCAAATGGTGTCGGTCGAACAGAATGTTCAACTGGAAGTTCTTGACTGGGGAGGAACCGGCCGGCCACTAATGTTGTTGGCGGGTAAAGGATTGACTGCGCACGAATTTGATCAATTTGCACCCACACTCACGAACATGTATCACGTGTACGGAATGACGCGTCGCGGCTACGGTGTCTCCACAGTCCCACCGACCACGGATGCGAATTACACGGCAGATCGGCTTGCAGATGATGTTCTCGCTGTACTGGATCACTTGAAACTGGTACGTCCGGTCATCCTGGGACACTCGATTGCTGGTGAAGAACTGAGTTCCATCGGCATGCGTGCGCCGGAGAAAGTTGCTGGCTTGGTCTACCTTGATGCAGGGTACGCCTACGCCTATTACGATGCTGCGGTCGGCGATCTTACCATCGACTACGACACGTTGCGGCGGCAACTCGATCGCTTCACGGCCCTTGTTCCAATGAAGGACCGTAAACAAATCCTCGCCAGCATCTCGGAAACTTTGCCCCGCTTTGAGAAGGACCTTGCTCCTTACCAGACACGCTTTGCCTCGGCTCCCGACAACGCACCTGCACCGCCAGACACTCTGGCCAACAGGGTAGATGTAGCCATTTTTCGCGGAGAACAAAAGTTTGGTGGGCTTACGTGCCCAGTGCTGGCGATTTACGCCGACCCACACTCTTTTGGAGACCGGTTCAAAGGTCAGCCAGATGCTCTCAAGGCAGCGCAAGAAAAAGACCAGGCCGAAACTTCAGCGCAGGCCGACGCCTTCAGTCACGGCAATCCTCAGGCGGTTGTGATCAGGATCCCCAATGCCGATCATTTTATCTTCCGATCCAACGAAGCCGAAGTGAGAAAAGCTCTAGATCAATTTGTGAGTACACTACCCCACTAGGGTCAATCCTGCCAAGTCGCATGAGTGGTAGAGGAGTTACTCCGCGTTTGCAACGAAAGAGATACTCGCATATCACTCAAGTTCCTGAAATGGCAGCTCTTCATAGTCATAGCTCGGAGGACGTCCTCCGAACGCTCGACCATGCTTCCCTGGAACACGTGAAGCGGGTTTTCAAGGGTTGGACCGGAAAACACTAGACCAGGCGAAGGTCCGAACATACAAACCCATCCCGCTCCACCACCTCACCCACTGCTAACGGCTCGCGGTGAAGAACAATCCAACATCCTTACTTCTCCCGCAACAACTCCGCAACAACCGCCGCAAACTTATCCAGCGACTGGTTCATTCCCTCCACCTGACCGCTCTCAACCGCACTCTGCATCGTCTCATTCCCAACGAAAGTTAATCTCGTCTCGCCGTCGCCTAAGTCCTCAAAATGAACTACGTCGTAAGCATCGTCCACAGCCTCATGGTCGATGCCATAGTGCGCAGGCTCAACCTTGTTCCCCTCCGAGTCCGAAAAGTACATGGAGGACACGATCTTCTCTTGCAGAACGATCTCCTGGTACTCCCCTCCGCTCCAGAACTCCCTTCCATCCGGCGCTCGCATGCAAAAGGCAAATCTCCCTCCCACGCGAAGATCGATTCTGCATACAGGCGCAGTGAAACCCTTCGGCCCCCACCACTCCATCACACACTTCGGGTCTGTCCACGCCTTCCAGACCAGTTCGCGTGGAGCCTCGAAAATTCTTGTGACAACCATCTGCTCGGTCTCATTCGCCATCTTCTCTGCCATCCCGCCTCCGCCCTCTTCATTTCGTGAGTAATCACATTCAGCATTAGCTTTATTGGCGCTAACTCCAGACAGATTTTCATTTGCCTATACCAAGCTCACATCCGCAAACACAAATCCATCCCGCTCCACCACCTCACCCACTTCCACCG
>CALMVK010000273.1 GCA_937873145.1 uncultured Granulicella sp.
CTCCACACCTGCAACGAGAGCGATGAATCGGACGTGTTTCCCTTCGTTTCAGAAGAGCAAGCGGCACCGAGTTCGACATAACCTTCTTCGTTTCCCCACGGACCAATCGAAGCGACACCGAGTCCTGCATTGCAACCTGCAATGAGGTATGGACGCTTGCTGTAGTTCATCAATCGTAGAACCCGTTGAGAGAGGGCTGCAGGACTCGGCAGATCATGCAGGAGCAGCATTAGCGAGCGCTCTTCGGGAAGAAGCTCACTCAGCCTCTCCGTGGCGATGACGGCGCATCGAAGCCCATTGTGCGCGTGAAGTGTTTCCGAGAGGAGCGCGAATACACCTTCATCTAATACGCTTTCTGCAATGACGTACACAAGTGCTTGAGAATGGTATGTTAAGTCCTCGGAAAACTTACCTCTTGCCGCGTCACGCACCATTAACTGCTGGAGATAAGTGCGATGAGGTAAATACTTTGCATCATGTTCTTCAAGCAAGAGTTTCCATGCTGCAAACGTAGAGAGGCATTCTTCGATGAAGTGTTTAGGAACATCTTGAATAACTTGATAAATCTCTTCTGTCGTGCGGCTACCGTCGAGAAGCTTCCAAACATCCTCGATGATCGTCTCCGCGAGAGGTCCGTGTAACTCCCGCCGGTGTAAACCAGTATGAAGCAACAAGCCGTCCTCGTGCTTGACGAGGAAGCTACCTGGAACTGTAGCTAAATGCTTCGGCAAGGGCATCGAGGTGTCTCCCTTTCAGTCTGGGATCGTTAAGAGTATTGGGATGCTAACACTTGTTCGAGAGTGTCGACAGTTCTCGTGAATGCAGGACGTTGAAGACCACAGACTTCACAGTCATGCACACCCCACACGAAGTTATCAATACGTTTACCGTCATGAAGATCGATCTCGACGACCAGACCGGTTTGGAGCTCTGCATGTTCTTGAAGAAAAAGGAGAAGCAGCGCAGCAGCCTGCCGTGTATGCGCGTCTAGAAATCCGGTCTGTAATGCTTCTATTTCGAACTCTTGAGAGTGTCGCAAAGCAGCCAGTGCGGTTGGATGGCTGCTGTGCTGAAATTCTCTCCGCACACTACAATTCCAGCACGGTCCCTCCGATGCCTTCACTACCGGTCCGATTCGGAGACGAAGCATTTCTAGATATACCGTTAGGAAGGCGGCACCAGCCGCTCGCGCCTCCTGAGCCAACTTCTCAGCGATGCGATAAGCCGCTGTGTCACTGATCAACACGATCAAGTTTGATTTATCGATGATCTGAACCTCATTGATGGCATCCAGATCCTGAAGATCGTTGATCTTGGTGATGGAGTTTCCCGTCCCGAACCTTTCGGCGAAGCGCTCGAGGTATGCTGTCATTGTGTTGGCGAAGGGTCCGCGAGTGAAGATGAGTAGGGTTTGGGGCACGTGTGGTGTCCTTTCAGTCATGTAGGCGAGCAAGGCTCAGGCGAAGGGCAGGGGGTCCGGATTAGGTTCGCCTTGTTGATGGGCTAGTCCCAGCTTAGCCGGTAACTCCCACAACCTGGGCGTGGCCAGAAAGCGCGCTCGCCGGCTGAATGAGATGGGCATCAACTCCGGCATGATAACGCGGACCACCCTGAGGCCTGCGCGAAGCGCTTCATCAGTGCTGATGTCCACTGCAAGAACTGTCAATCCAAGCGCTTCAATGCGCTTCAACAGCTCACCGAGAGTATGAATCGCTTGATCTTCTTGAAAAATAGGCCTCATCTTACTGCTATCAACCGAATCCAGCAGGAAGGCAAACGCCTCCTCCTGAGCTGCACGTGCCATGTAGGTTGCGCCGTCGAAGATCTCAGAGAAGTCAACGATGTCCTGCGGAATTGGCTTTGGATGAAAACCGTGCCGCAGCGTGCTGACGTCGCAGAGAACCTTCTCGAGCGCTCTGAGCGGCGTCGTCGCGCAACTGCAGGATACTAACGTCCGTGCTTTGTCGCTGTAAGGACCCCGCTCTACGGCAAACAAACAGGGTAGCTCGACATCAGACGTCGCATCGAATAGGTGAACTTGTAGTTGATCGTAGCGAAGCTTACATGAAAGCAGGAGACTTTGCAATCCACCAGAGGTCTCACGCGGCATCATGGCATGAGGAAGCCTCATCCGACGAAGCCAAGTCACCATGAGCATGTCTCGTTCGAATAATTCACAAATCGCCGAAATCATCGCGTCTTCAAACGTTCGATGAGCGGCACACCCTGAAGTCGTCGGAAGCCAAAAACGCTCGCCTGGGTGTTCAAAACCTGCCTGTAGATACACCATCACTGCAGGAACGAAGAGCCGCCGCTTCTGCACAGGGTCAAATGCCAACACCCAACGCATCGGCGCCGCCTTGTCGAAGGGTCGAACCGGGCATTTGGGGTCGGCATATTCCTCTGCATTGCAACTCGCGAACCTCCTCCAGTCAACACATTCTCCGCCTAGTTCTTGAGCTGAAGCGATGATGAACTGATCTGTTCGGAATGTCGAAGTACAAAGGCGCTCGACCGCCTCTCCAATAGCGGGGTAAGTCGAATCGTGCCGTGTCACACCGGAGCCAATCCCACGAGGAACCGGCCGCCTGGTCCCATAGGCGGCGCCGAGAGAGGCGGGCAGCCCGGCGAACGTTGAGTCGTCTAGGTGCGCGAACGAGAGTACAACCGGATCAAAATGCTCGGGTGAGTTGCGCGAGGTGACTTCCCCAATCAGCCCACCCATCTTAGAGACCAGATTCAGCATAGAGGATCGAACCTATCCGTGATTACGCCTTCCTGTGATGTCCTACCCGACTGCGCAGAGCTGCTGCAAGAAGAACTATTGCCACAACTAATCACGCCGCAATTTGCCCTGCAACTAGTGAACAGCTGTTCGCGCCACAGCTGATGGAGCAACTTAAGTTCCGCAGCTACCACCTGTATTTGCAACTATCTAATATGCAGCTATGGTATCCGGAACAGCTCGATTTGCAGAAGCACCCCTCGCGATCGGGTTGAGGACGATAAAGCTTTTCCGTGCTCGCAAACTGTTGCGGGTCGTTGAATCGACAGCGCGGCTGCGGGCGACCGTTGGTGACAAACTACCATCAACGGGTGTGTTACGCAAGGATTTCTCCCGCTGTTTCACGTGACAGATTTCTACTGTAATAAGCATTTGAAAAAGATTGATGAATAGATCGATCTGGGATTCCCCTAACCTTGCTTTTTGGTCCATCCATCCCTCCGCGTACGATTTTGTCGTGTTCGGCCACTCTTCCCTGATGTGAGAAGGATGCTTGTCGCGTGACGCGATTATCTGGCATTTAAAGCGCGTAATATCTGGCATATTAAGCCCATGCAAGGTCTGTTCGAGATTTCGGGAAGCGATACGAGACCTGCTCTCTCCCGGCTCCAGTTGCTCAAACCTCATTGAGACCATATGCAGTTGCTTCGCACCTAGCGAAGTCAGCAGGAGTTCGCTACCGCACTGCCGGACGCTCGCTCGCATAGATTGGCGCGCTTGCGCGCAAGGCTTGAATTGATTGTGGCGGTCACCAGGTCCTCTCCCGGAAATGCACCAGTTGATTGAAGGTCTGGCTCTGGAGCGCCCTCGGCTTCCCTGCCGGTCCATTCCGTCAGGTTCAGCGGTTCGCGGAGGCTAAGGTAAACCGCTTCCGAGCTACTGACGGTCCATACGATCGTTCGGCAACTTGCCGTCGACCTGCTGTCGTTCGCGCGTAACGGCCGCAAGGCTTACAGACCTTCAACCTTCTGCATTGCGCGAAGTATCACGTTCGAACGCGATCGGTCATTCCGAGCGCGAGTATAGGCTGACTACCTCACTTAAGTTCTACAGCTAAGCCGACATGCGGGATTGCAAGTTGTGTTTCAGAGCTGCGCGATCTCAGCCAAGTGCTTAGCAAAGAACCGTTCGTCAAAGTCCGGGTTTGCTGGCCGGCGCGTCCCGGAAGATCTGGGCATCGCGCACGTACCGCGATACAGTGGTGATGGAGCGGTGCTCTGTCTGTCGCATGATGTCGAGGCGCTGGCTCCATTGCGCGCGGCCTGCGTGGCGAATCCCGTTCTCAGCAACGCCCTGCATATTCCTCCGGCGCAAACCCCCGCTCTGGCGGCAGCCCGCTTGAGGATAGCTCCCACCGAATCCCGATGGATCCCCAACTCCCCACCTAGCCGTGCCGGTCGACTTCGCGGAAGAGCGCACCCTCGACTATCCCGGCGGCTTCGAGCCATTGATGCAGGGCAGAGACCGGACAGGTTGCGGCATGCGCTCCTCGGGGATGGCGACCTTCCTTCCCTGCCCTGCCTGGTCGGTCTTCGAGCGCCGCGGGTGAGCACTGCTCCTTCTGGCCACCTAACCCAGATCATCGACCGTGAAGGCGGCGAGTTCAGACCGGCGCAGTCCTCCCGTGTAGCCGACGAGTGGAAGCGCAAGGTTACGTGCCCCGGCCAGGCCGGCGGGAAGATGTGCGAGCACCCGGATGAAGTTTGCGGTGAGGAGCGGCGTTTTGCGTGGCTGGGCAGTGCCGAGGGTCCGCCTGATCCCTTGGAGAGTCTCGGCAACAACGGCATGCTGTGTAGTGGCTGGATTAGGGTGACCGGCGGTGGCGTGCGCCTTGGCGACCGAGGTCAGCCGGCGGGTCAGGGTGGCGGCCGGTGAGTCTCGGCGAGCGCAACCAGATAAAGGGCCGCGGTTCTGGGATGGCTGGCAAGGAGGACACCCTCCGGCCGTCGCACCAGGTAAGGAAGTGTTGTCAGTCCGAGCGGTAGGCCTTGAGAGTCGAAGCAGCTTTCGACGCGCGGAGAAGGCCCGGGTCTGGGCATGCAGCCGCTCTTCGCCGAGCGCCGTATCCGGCACCGCCTTCGGTGCGGCCAGCTTCCGGCGATCCAACACTCGACTCCGCTTCCCTGGCCTGCTTCTTCGGTCATGTGTGTCTCTTCCCGCCGCAAGAGACTTGGGTTCGGTTCTAGTTCTGGATCTTGGGATTACTGATTCTACCCTCTGGCCTCTGAGAACCTGTACTTCTCAGATGCCAGCATCTGAAGGCGCACTGGCGATAGTTGGCAGGTCAACCAACAATCCCGTACCCTCAAAAGAGGTTCTTTGGAGATTTTGGCATGCCGCGGCCAGTCAAGTGGGCCCTCGATCTTCACCTCCTGCGCGAGCGAGCTGCCAGCTCCCGCACCGAAACCTGGAGCCGGCAGGACCTCGAGCACCTCTTCTCGGTTGGCCGAGCCACGGCACAGACCCTGATGAAGGCCATCGGGAATATCCAGCCGATCGGCGCCACCCACTTCATCGACCGGCCTTCCCTGCTTGAGTTTTTCGATGCCATGATCGCCGCTCCGAGCGTAGAAGAGGGATTGCGGGATCGCCTCGCCGAGGCCGAACCGGCCCCTGCACGCAAGCAGCTGAAGGTCAGCCTTCCCCAGGACCTCCGCCATGCCATGCTCCCTGACCTTCCCTCGAACATCGCGCTGTCTGCCGGCCTGCTTGAGATCCGGTCTCAAACTGCAGTTGGAATGCTCGAAAGCCTCATTGCTCTCGCCACGATCATGCAGAACGATCTCGACCGGTTCCAAGCCCTCATCGAACCAACCCGCACATCCCCCGTTGAGGATGCCGATCTGCGGAGATGGATCGAACGTATGCGCGAACGCTGAGCGCGCATGATCGAGGCCGGTACTTCTCCATCCCAAGGGATTCCCGAAGGCTGAAACCACGGAACTAGGAACAAAGAACTCCCAGGCCTGTGTCGTAGCCCTTACGACTGCTTCCCTTTGTCCTTCGGCCGCAGCAATCGCCGGTATTGCTGCTCGGTGAGGTTCAGCCAGGCAGAACCCTTACTCCAGCGAGCGATGCTCTCGCGCAACTCCTGAAGGTCCGCCCCGCCCCGTTCGGCAAGGGCAAAGAGTTCCTGATCGGTAGGCACATCGAACCGCCGGCCGATCACGGTCTTGCAGTCAGTTTCGAGAAAGCTCAGATCCCAGACATTGTGCTGCTGAAAGTTCATCAGAACCCGATGTGGCCGGGGCTGGCACTTAGCGCAATGGCGCTCTCCTCTCCAGCCGGACGGCGGCTCCGTGAGGGGAATTCCGCAGCGGCAGCAAATCTTTCCAGCTAAACGTCGTCGTGTCGTTGATGCACGTTCTCCACCCACAGGCGAAGAATAGGCGAATACGTGCCGTGTGTCATCCACAACCTGCAACCTGCACAAACGAAAGCATCAGAGGCCTTGAGCCGTGACGGTCGAGTTCCCTGCCCGGCTCCACATTTCGGTGAACTTCTCCTCAAACTGTTGCGCCGCTTCGGGCGACGACT
>CALMVK010000274.1:0-3417 GCA_937873145.1 uncultured Granulicella sp.
GGCCGGGGACGGTGGATTCGACGGCGGTGGTGGGCGCGTTGACAGCGGTGGCGGTGGTGCAGGTAGGGTCGCTGTTCTCGAGCGATGCCTGGAATAACGTGACGTTTACGGCGGGGGAGATCCGGAATGCAAAGAGGAATCTGCCGCTGAGCCTGGCGATGGGGACCGGGGTGGTGCTACTGCTGTATGTGGCTTGTAACTTCGTTTACCTGAGCGTGCTGCCACTGGCGGGCGACGCGGCGGCGGGCACGGTGGTGGGCCGGGGCATCTCTTACGCGGCGCAGGACCGGGTGGCGACAGCGGTGATGGAAGTGGCGGGCAACACACTAGGAGCCGCAGGCGCCGCGCTGGGCGCGAAGCTGATGGCGGGGGCGATCCTGGTGTCGACGTTCGGGTGTGTGAACGGGATGCTGCTGGCGGGGGCGCGGGTGTACTACGCGATGAGCCAGGATGGATTGTTTTTCCGGGCGGTGGGGCGGCTGAGCGCGAAGAGCGGTACGCCGGTGAACTCGCTGTGGGTGCAGTGGGCCTGGACGTGTTTGCTGTGCCTGAGCGGGAGCTATGGGCAGCTGCTGGATTATGTGATCTTTGCGGTGCTGATCTTCTATGTTTTGACGATTGTGGGTCTGTTTGTGCTGCGTCGGACGAGGCCGGATGCGGTGCGGCCGTATAGGGCTTTTGGATATCCGGTGCTGCCGGCGGTCTATGTGGTGCTGGCGACGTGGATTTGTGTTGTACTCTTGCGTTACAAACCTCAATACACGTGGCCGGGCTTGATTCTTGTGCTGCTGGGCGTTCCGGTGTACCTGGTGTGGAAACGGCAGGGGACTGGGGTGAGGGCTTAGAGGATGAGCAAGAGAGATACGTCATTCTGGCTTTGCCAGAATGACGAGCGTTCGAGCAGGTTTAGGGAGTACACGAGGGCGGATGGCAGATCTTTTTGCGAAGAAGTCGATGGACACGCTGATGGCGGAGGCGGAGGAGCAAGGCTCGCACTCGCTCGAGCGCTCGTTGGGGCCGTTTTCGCTTACGGCGCTGGGGATTGGCGCGGTGATCGGTGCGGGCATCTTTGTGTTGAGCGGGATTGGCGCGCGGACGGCGGGGCCGGCGCTGATGCTGGCGTTCGTGCTGAGCGGGCTGGGATGCGCCTTTGCGGGGCTGTGTTATGCGGAGTTTGCGGCGATGATTCCGCTGGCCGGCTCGGCGTATACGTATGCGTACGCGACGCTGGGCGAGCTGTTTGCGTGGATTATCGGCTGGGACTTGACGCTTGAGTATGCGATGGGCGCGAGCACGGTGAGCTCCGGCTGGTCGAATACGTTTGTGGAGTTTCTGGCGATCTTTCATCTGAAGTTTCCGCTGTGGCTGGCGTACGACCACTGGACGGGGCTGAAGAAGGCGTTTGAGGCGGTGGCGCGGCAGACGATCCACGAGACGCATCCGGAGTTGGTTTCGGGGACGAAGCCGTTCAGCGAGGCGTTGGTCGGGCTGATGGCGCATCCCTCGGCAGCGATGACGGCGCAGGCGCATGCGTTGCTGCATGCTCCGACGATCGGCGGGGTGGAGTTGGGGTTCAATCTGCCGGCGTTTTTGATTGCGCTGCTGATTACGACGGTGCTGGTGATCGGAATTAAGGAGTCGGCGAACTTCAACGCGGGGATTGTGATGTTGAAGGTGGCGGTGGTGCTGTTTGTGCTGGGGCTGGGCTCGCACTATGTGAACAAGGCGAACTGGGGCTCGGACTGGCATACGTTTGCGCCGTTTGGGGTAGGGGGGATTGGGCTGGCGGCGGGGCTGGTGTTTTTCTCCTACATTGGGTTCGACGCGGTGTCGACGACGGCGCAGGAGGCGAAGAATCCGCAGCGGGATATGCCGATCGGGATTATTTTGTCGCTATCGCTCTGCACGCTGCTGTACATCGGGGTGGCGGCGGTGCTGACCGGGATGGTGTACTGGCCGGAAATCAACATTGAAGCGCCGATTGTGCGGGCGTTTTTGGATCGCAATCTAAATTCGGCAGCGAATGTGATCACGATCGGCTCGCTGGCCGGCCTGACGAGCGTGATGCTGGTGATGCTGCTGGGGCAGAGCCGGGTGCTGTACTCGATGGCCAAGGATGGGCTGCTGCCGCGAGGGTTCTTCGCGGACATTCATCCGCGGTTTCGGACGCCTTGGAAGGGTACGATTCTGGCGGGATTGCTGGCGGCGATCGTGGGTTCGGTGACGCCGATCGACGATATCGGCAAGATGGTGAATATCGGGACGCTGTTTGCGTTTGTGATTGTGTGTATCTCGATTATGGTGCTGCGTTACAAGGATCCGCACCGGGCGCGGCCGTTTCGGACGCCTCTGGTGCCGCTGGTTCCTATTTTGGGAATTTTGTTCAACGGCTACATGATGGTGGAGTTGGGGCCGGCAAACTGGATTCGGCTGGTGGTGTGGCTCATTATTGGGCTGTTTGTTTACTTCTTCTATAGCCGGAAACATAGCCGGGTGCAGGCGGCGCTGGAACGGACGACTACGGTCTAGCCGCAAGCGGCAGGTGAACGTGTTTCAAAGAGGCGCTTGGCCCCGGAGGTGGGGGGCTGGGCGCCTTTTGTTTCGTCGATGAGCCGGGGTCGAGTTGAACGGGGAGGGTGACCTGGTGAGGGGTCGCGGGATCGTCGCGGAGCTTGAGGTAGAAGGTGGCGATGCCATTGCTGAGGCTGGGCCGGGGCATGGCTAGGGACGAGTCGACGAAGCCCTCCGGAACCGAGGTGGGGGTGGTGAAGCTGGAGTCCGCGGAGACGACCTCGATGAGGTAGAGGGCGGAGCCTTCAAGCTGGCAGGGGGCGGCCGGGGCCGCGGGACAATGGAGGCCGGTAAGGGTGGGCAGGCGGACGATGGTGGTAAGCGGAAGCCACTCGCCGGGGGTGCCGGCAGGGTCTACGGCGCGCAGGTGAAAGGGGCCGAAGGTAGAGGGGCCGAAGGCTTTGAGGGGATCGAAGGTGGCGAGGATGGTGTGGGCGTCCTGCAGGACCAGGGTTCCGGCGGCGATGGTGAGCGCAGTTTGAAGGGAGTCATCCAGACTGGCGATCTCAATCTTTGCGGCGCGGGGAAACGAGGCGCGGGATTTGAGGAAGAAGAGGAGCTGGTCGCCGAGGGGCAGATCGGCGCTGGTGGCGATCTGGATGGGCGAAGGTGTAGCTAAATTGCTGGTAGAGGCGATGCGGCTCGACAGATACGTGACGGATGGACGAGGTGGAAGGACAATGGAGGCTATGTCGAGGGTGCGGCCGTCTTCCAGGTGAGCTTGGGCGGTGAGTTTTTCGTCAGGTTTTAGGTTAGGTGGTTTGGCGGCGGGTGGCAGGCTGAAGTTGCGGACGGTGCTCGAGTTTGTACAACCCACCTCAGACGATGAGACCGTCTGAGATGGGG